>CANQKZ010000207.1 GCA_947624585.1 uncultured Oscillospiraceae bacterium
TTCGCCAGGGCCTTCGTCCGGTTCCACGGCATCACGCCGTCCGAGGCCAGACGCGACAGCTCCGGCCTCCGGGCCCTCTCCCGCATTTCCGTGAAGCTTATATTGAACGGAGGAAAAATCATGGACTACAAAATCGTAAAAAAGGAACCCTTTGACGTGCTGGAGCGGGTGGAGCCCCAGAGCGTCCGGGACGGCGCGAATCTCATACTAATGTTCAATTAAAAGAAGACACCGAGCGGCGAGGATTTTTCGTGTCAGGCGAGGAAGGCGGCGCCGGGAATACTGTATGTATTTCCAAGCCGTATGACGAAGCTTGACGCGAAAAAAGACCGTCGCGAATGTCTTATTTTGATTGAATATTAGTATCAGTAGGGCCTAGATAACGATATAAACGCGGCAATTAAAGCTGACATAAATGATGATTACTACAATAAACTGGACAGAGCCAGTGAAAAATTTTGTTCCAAGTTATAGCAATCCCACATAATTCCGACACATGACAACAGTGATACAATAAAGCCAGGCGGTGATAAAAATGTTGCACAATGAAGCGAGGAACCTGTTGGTGAAGGCATACGAAGAGACGCACGACGCTGGCAATGTGGCAAAATGCTACCGTGTCAGCAGGCGTACAGTGTATCGTTTGATAGAACAAATGCGCGAAACGGGCATCGTAATCCTGAAGACAAGCCAGCGCGGCAGGAAGCGGACCCCGACAGAGGAAAATCTGCACGACATCGACGAGCTTGTCAAATCGAAACCCGACATCACGATTGACGGGATCATTGACGATCTGAAGCTGCCCGGCTGTAACGAAACGGTACGCAAGGCCGTCATCAAACTCGGCGATGTCTACAAAAAAGAAATTTTACGCATCCGAGCGTGACCGTCTTCCATGTCAGGGCGGCAGGAAAAGACTGGGCAGAGACGGTTGTAACATCAAAACCTGACACAAAGATTGACACAAAATTGGAAATAACCGACTGGAATTTATAAGAATTTATAAAACGGTTGGTCTTTGGTGCAGAATTTTCCGGATTTATTTCCCATCGTTTTTGTTCTTATGTTTCCGCGCTTTTATGCGGTTCCGCCCCATTATTCGTTGCATTTGTTCGAAATTACAATCTTAAAAACGTATCATTTTTCCGCCAAAACGCAAGAGAAAATTCATAAAAAATGAATACTCCGAAAAGGCAAATTGCATTTTTCGTAAAAAGCGCGCGTCAGCGAGTCAATGCATCGATCTCCTCCCGCGTAAGGTGCCGCCAGGTCCCCTTTTTGAGCCTTCCGAGGCTGACCGGCCCCACGGATACGCGGGTAAGGCGTTTAACGGAGAGCTCCGCCGTCTCACACATCCGCCGGATCTGCCGGTTGCGCCCCTCGTGGATGGTGATATCCAGGGTGGAGAGAGGCCCGTCGGTTCTGACGTGCCGGACCTTCGGCGGGGCGATCTCGTACCCGTCCAGCTCCATGGGTTCCGAAAGGCGCTCCATGCCACGCCGGATGTCCCCGGTGACCGCCACGCGGTAGGTCTTCTCCTTCTCAAAGGAGGGATGCGCCACGCGGTTGGCAAACTCCCCGTCGTTGGTCATCAGCAAAAGACCGTCGGAGTTGATGTCCAGCCGCCCCACCGGGTAGACCCGGGCGGGGATGTCCGCCGTCAGCTCCGCCACGGTCCTCCGCCCCCTCTCGTCGCTCATGGTGGTCACGTATCCCACGGGCTTGTTGAGCATTATGTAATATTTCCTCTGCTCCCCGTCCCCCAGCGGCCTGCCGTCCAGGCAGACCGTCTCCGTCTCCGAATCGGCCCCGTCCCCCAGACGGGCGGTCCGGCCGTCCACAGTGACGCGGCCCTCTTCAATGAGCTTTTCGGCAGCCCTGCGGGAAACCCCCGCCCGGGCCGCCAGGATCTTCTGAAGCCTCTCTCTCAATTCTCTCTCCCCCTCGCGAAAAGCACTATTTGTCGTAATAAGCGACCAACCCCGGAGCCATTGCTACAGCGGCAATGACGGCGACGATGACCATGCCGACGATCCCCGATATCCGTTTCCCTCTGAAATAGGCTTCGGTCGGCTCCCCGGATGCCTTCCAGCTTTCAAAGGTCTTCCAGAACCACCTGGGAAACAGCGCCTCCGCCAGACACGCCAAAAACGCGGCGGCGATCAAAACGGCGATCAATACTGAAATCAAAACAGTAACGGCTGTCGGCATTTTACACCTCCGTTTTTTCCGAAAACACAAGGCCACACCAGAAGGAATCCCCTCCGCGCCGCAGACCGTCTGCTCTCACTGAAAAACGCCGGAGATGGCGCGGCGGATCCGCTCGAAGGGCCGTATCCGCTGGCTCTCATCCAGGGGCACGTCCCGGGTGAAGACAAGCTCCGTCTCCCCCACCGGCTCACCGTCCAGCAGGACCGTCAGAGTCCCGGCGCGCTCCCCGGCGCATACCCGGGCGTAGACGAAGGGAGGAAGATTCGCCCTCACCTCCAGCGCCGCGTTCCGCTCCGTGAGGAGCGATACGCCGGTTTTCGCCGCGGCCTCCACCGAGGGCTCCGTACCTGAGATTACCGGCACCTCCCACGCCGTCTCCCCCGCCCGCACGGGCGTCCGGATCTGCCACCGGGCAAAGCCCATGTCGTAAAGGGCCGCGTGGTCCGTCCAGTCGTCTCCGTCGTTGAGGGTCACACAGATGAGGCGCATCCCATCCCGCTCCGCGCAAGTGACCAGGGTCCTTCCGGCCTTTTTTGTGTAGCCCGTCTTCCCCGCCACCATGCCCTCATAGCTCCACATCAGTTTGTTGTGGTTCGTGAAGGTCCTCCCGCCGAAGGTTGCGGTCTTAGTGGACGCGATCTGGGCGAAAACAGGGTTATCCATGCACTCCCGCATGAGAAGCGCCAGGTCACGAGAGGTGGAGTAGTGCTCCTCGTCGTTGAGCCCGTGGGGGTTGACGAAGTGGGTGTTCTGAAGCCCCAGGGACGCAGCCCGGTCGTTCATCATCTCCACGAACCCTTCCACGGACCCGCCCACATGGCAGGCCACCGCCACGGCGGCATCGTTGCCGGACTCCAGCATCAGCCCGTAGAGCAGCTCCCGAAGCGTCAGCTCCTCCCCCGCCTTCAGGTACATGGAGGACCCCTCCACCGACTCGCAGGCGGCGGGGACCGTCACCGTCTCGCAGAGCCTGGCGTTCTCGATTGCCACCAGCGCCGTCATGAGCTTCGTGGTGCTGGCAATCAGGGAACGCTCGTCCGGTTCCTTCTCGTAGAGCACCGTCCCGGTGGACGCCTCCATCAAAATGGCGGACCGGGCGCTGACAGTCTCCTCCCCATGGGCATAAAAAACGGTAAACGCCGCCAGAACGAGGATGGCGGCGGTTGCCGGTATGAATTTTCTCATAGTGACACCACCTTTACGGTGAGTCAGTATGCCCCCCGATGGGCCGGATTATTCGGCGGGGACCTCCGGAAGAGCTTCCTCGGTCTTCTCGGCCCGCTCTGTCTTCTCCGCCTTCTTCTTGTCCACGATGGCCATCACCTTGTCGATGATCTCCGGCGCGCCGTCGATGATGCGGTCCACGGTGGTGGAGGCGGGCGGCTCGATGGTCATGACGCGGACCTGACCCTCCTTGATCACCACGAAGGCGATGGGGTCGATCTTCACGCTGCCACCTGTCCCGGCGCCGAAGGGGTTGGCCTGACCGTCCTTCTGGTTCTTGGTGTTGAAATCGGACCCGCCGGAGGCGAAGCCCATGCTAACGCGGGAAACCGGGATGATGGTAATGCCGTCCGGCGTCACGATGCTTTCGCCGATGACGGTGCTCACATCCGCCATATTACGCAGCTTCTCCATGACTGTCCCCATGAGGTCATTGATCGGATGCTTGTCCATTTTTGTCCACCTTTCCTTTATTTTTCATCTGTCCGAGGAGCGCCTTCACAGGGGGCCACACGGCCAGAACAATATATAGTATTTCCCAAATCGCCAGCGTTAGCTGGGCGTCCACAAAAATATCGCTTTGATCCGTGTCGAAGGTCACCGAGACGCCCACGTCCCGTTCCTTCACCCGGAAGATGTTCTCCACCACCGGCATCAGGGCGTTGACCCCGGCGCTGGCGTACCCGAAGGTCATGGCGGCCTTTGCCGGGTCGTCGGAGGCGGCGGTATAGTGGACGGTGAGCCGGTCGATGCGGATCTTCCGCCGGAGCCGCCCCAAAAGCTCGCCCACGGCGGAAAGAACGGTGGTGATGAGCTCAAAGGAGATCTCGATTTTCGGCTTTGGCTTCTCCTCCCCCGCCTCCTTCTTCTCCTTGGACTTTTTCGCCCTCTTCTCCGGCTTCTCCCGCCCGGGCTTTGCGGGCTTCTTCTCCCCCTTCGGCAGGAGCCTCAGCTTCACCGGCCCCGCCAGCACCGTCAGGGAAAAGACCCCCTCCTCCAGCACGGCCCTGGCCCCAACCCGCGTAATCGCGATGAGAAAATCAATGACCAATGTGACGCCCAGAAGGATGAGGGCGATCTTGAACTTTCCAAAGCACAGGAGGAGGACGAAAATCAAAAGATAAATTAAGGTCAAGCCCCCACCTCCCGCACGAATCTCCCGATTTATCTGTTTATTATAACACGGTTTATTTCCATTGTCAACAGCCCTCAGGGCAATCGCAGGGTTCATTAACGAGTTACCAACCTATGAACACACCCAGGCCGAGAGTACGGTATCGAGATAGGATGGATCGA
>CANQKZ010000208.1 GCA_947624585.1 uncultured Oscillospiraceae bacterium
AGTAGTGCCGATCTGGTACTTCTCAATATACGCCGCCATGGGGAAGGTCACCCAGTCGCCGTGGTGCTCGTCGAGGTCGGTGGCGTAGGGATACGCGAGGGTGCCGAGCGTGGTGTCGTAGGGGTGGGTGTTGCCAACTGTGAGTTTTCCCCTGGGGATGGCGTTGCCGGTGGTGAGGTAGGTGGACTCGTTGTTAAGGTTCGTCACAGTACCGCCAGTACTATCAAACGCCGTGCCGGTGGCGTAGATAGCATTACCAGTGGTTGGTGCGGATATGCTACTACCATTTTTGCCGATGAAGAGGCCCATGTCGGTGCCATTGCCCACGGAGCAGGTGGAGTAGTTGATGCCGGTGAAGGTGACAGTGGTGCCGATAGCGATCTCGCCGGCAAAGCCGCCGACGGTGGTGGTACCGGTGACGTTGGGGGCATTCTTGTCGTAAGCGCCGCTCACGGTGTGTCCGCCGGCGTAGCAGCTGGTGACGGTTGCGTTGCCGGTGAACTGGCCCACGAGGCCGCCGGCGGTGGTGCCGCCGGAAACGTGGACGGCTGCGAAGCTCTTCTCGAGCGTGCCACCCTCGACCTTGCCCACAAGGCCGCCGATAATGTCGGTGCCGGTGACAGAAAGCAGCGGATCAGTGTTGGTATACACCGTTGTAAAATCGGCAACATCATCCAGATAAATTCCGCAGTCGGTAACTTTGGAGGTCCCGCTGAGCACGCCTACAAGGCCGCCGGTGACAGTCGTGCCGCCCGTGACGGTGACGTTGACAAGGCGCACGCCTTCGATGGTGCTGCTGTTTTCCGCTTTGGCGAAGAGGCCCGTACCGTCAGTGCCGGCTCCAATATAGAGGTTGCTGATCTGGAAGGTGTTTCCGGTGTATGTGCCGCCGGAGAGAAGCGCGGGGGTCTGGGTGTCAGTTGAAGATGTTCCTGTTTTGAACGTGCCGGTGGTGCCGGTTGCCGCGCCGGTATATTGGCTGTAATCGATGTCCAGGAACTGGTGATACTTCCAGCTCTTGGCGGCGGTGCCAAGGGTACCAGTGTCGGTGGTATACGTCACCAAATTGGCAAGCTGACGCGCGGTGCGGATGACCACACCGTCTGTCGTCGAAGAAGCCGTGCCTATAGGTTTTCCTTCAGCATCTTTCTTTGCCTGTGGCACAGGAGGTATATCGACCCCATCTTTCTTCTCGAAAACCTCGCAGGCGAAGTCGGGGTTGTAGAAGAAGTTTTCGCTGTTGACGGTGATCTCGGTGTAGTAGCTGCCGGACGTGGGCGCAGTGTTGGAAATCACATAGAGGTCGTATTTATCGCCGTTTACGTCGATATCCCTTATTATTGTGCCAGAAGTAGTAAAGTCGATCAGTGTACTATTGATCGTAACCGAGGGCGCGGACGTGTCAGCGGTGCCGTCCCGCTTGACGAGGACGCCGTAGCCGTCGGCGATGGCGTAGTTTTTGCCGGTGCGGACAGAACCCGGATTGCGGAGGGTGTTGATAATGTCCGCAGAAGCGGTCGGTCCTTCGTTGGGTTTGAGGCCGTAGACGCCATATTGGGCGACACCGCCACCGTCTTCATACCTCTCCCAGTACGCCAGCGCGAAGGTGGCAGCGTCCTCCTCCAGCCAGTCGCCGTAGTGGGGGACAGGCCCGGTGAGGGTTTTGAGCATGGGGTAGGGGTATGCCTCCCCCTTCAGCTCCTTCGTCTCGTTCAGGAGGGTATAGGCGTGGGTGTCCGAAGCGGCGTTTGTCACGCCGGAACCGGTGTTCCAGGCATTGTCAGATCCAAAATCGTCTTCTTTGACTTTTGCAGCTAGTTCGGCGGTGGTGATAGCGGTACCGCAAGCGGAGGCGTCTCCCTTGTCTGTAATATACTCTCCGCCCTTACCACCAGGAAACGTACTGCCTTTTATGTCATATCCATAGGATATGCCGTTTTGCCTTACATACAGGTTACTATTGTCACCCTTAAACGTGCCATAGATATACCCCACAACCTGGAAACTCTCTTTGTTTTCGTAATCATCATAGCGAGGTAAACCATCAACACCATCTCCATTGTACCGAACGGCGGCGTAGCAGTTTTCAACCGTAATAGTGCCCGGTTTAACTGTTACCTTTGCCTCCCCATCATAATGAAGCAGCCCCGCGCCCTTGAAGCCCTTGTTATACCCGCTCACGACCTCGCCGGCGGCATAGCTGTTGGTAATTGTTGTGGTTTTAGTCGTATCCTTCACAAGGCCAACCAATCCGGCCACATTCCGGTTGCCGAAAACAAAGCTGGCGGAATAAGATTTATCAATGGTCAAATCTCCCGCAGACTGCCCCACCAAGCCGCCCACGGCCTTCGCGCCGATGTTGATAACGGCGGCGGAGGAACTGGTGATGGTCACAGCACCGCCTTGGATCTCGCCAATCAAACCGCCGGACATGGAACCGGCCCCGGGCGCGCCGATATGCGGCATCTCCTGAAGCCGCTGAACGTACAGGCCCACGATGGGCTCAAATGAATCAGCTATTCCGTCGCCATCCGTGTCATATTGATCGACAATGCTGCCGCTCGGGTCTTTAATTTTTAATTCATTCAAATTGAAATCAGAGTCGCCAAACCATGGATCAACTCCATATTCAGCCTCCGGCTTTACATTATTATCCTTGGCATCATCATACTCATTGTAAGCGTGGCAATTGACAATACTAACATTACCCTTGACCATTGCCGCCAGCGCTCCGGCTATCAACTGCTTATCAACTGATGCGCCAAGGCCTCCCAAATCCGTTCCTGTTAAGTCAGAGTGGATATGGGGATTGACAAGGAGGATGTTCTGATAGGTTCCGCCGACGATATAAGAGAACATTCCGCCATAGTTATTCCGCCCGGTGTCCATGTTGCGGATCTCAAAGCCATGCCCGTCGTAAAAAGTCAGATTCTTATTATAAATGGGATGGAGCGAAATATATTTCTCGTCATGGGCACCGGCTGCCGTCCTTTTGTAGATGCTGGCCCAATAATAGACATCGTTGTTACTATCACCAGTGTTGTTTAGAAATGCGAAATTGATATCCTTCGTCTGCTCGGCTTTCTTGATTTTATCGTTCTTTAAAACATCGGAACAAGCAACGCCGCCGGTGGTGGATGTTTCCGCGCTGTCGTGGAGGTTCTGAAGATGCCGGCCGTAGGCAATGTAGGCGGTGTCGTCTTTCACCTTTTCAAAAAGCGTGTTCCCGGTAACGACGAGGGTGGAGGGGGTGAGGGATTTGCCGTCAATTTCGCCTGTGTAGGACATTTTGACGGTGAGGGTGATGTCGTCGCCGGGGGTGGGGAGGGTGGAAAACTTTGACTTCCACTCCTTGTACTTCATACCCACAGTCCAGCCAGTGCCGGCATCAGACAGATCTACCAAAGACGTCGGATATTCACTCGAATCCTTCAACGTATCAAGGACAACGGTGCCCTTGTTGTCCATTTTCAGCTTCGCATTCTCCAGAAGCGTCACGTCACCGACGGATACAGTGAAGACAAAATCACCGGTTATTGCCCCGGATGTGGGGGTGATCGTCGGCACACCGATCACCAGCCGCAGCTCTTCGGCGTTGATGAGCTGGACGGTGGGATAGGGGAGCTGGGAGAACTGGAGGCGGTCGATCTGGTCGCCGCCGTAGAAGCCGACCATGACGTTGTCCTTGAGACGGCTCTGCTTATCCTGATATTTGGTGATGCCATGCGTGTTATACTCAAACCCGTCCTTCTCCCAGTACCAGACGCCGTAGACGGCGCCGCTTTCGGTGTCGAACTCGATGACATAGTTGTACTTATGGAAGTGGGTATCGACAGACCCACCGGGGAGGATCTTACGTAAACCTTCGGTGGGGTTGGGCGTCGTGGGCGCGGCCGCGGTGGAGACGGCGCCGGCCTGGTACTCCACATAGTTCAGCTTGGGGGCGGCAACGCCGGTAGGAGTAGTAAGACGAGAAGAGGGAATGTCAACGCCGATGCTGTCAAGCTTATCCCCGCTGTTGGAAAGCGCGGTGAGCTGGTTCTGGGCGGCGAGGAAGATGGTCCGGGCGTCGTCGTCGAGCTCGGTGATCTTCAATTCCCTATAATATGAGAGCACATTTGGGATCGCGACGGCCAAAAGGATGCCTATAATGGCCACGACGATCAGGAGCTCCGCCAACGAGAAGCCCCTTCTTTCCTTGATTCGTTTCAAAACTCTCATATCGCACCTCACAAAACGTTCAGGAATGGTGGTTTACATAAGAATTTTAGGTTACCATAACGCCGCAAGTTACCATAATTCCGCAACCTGCGGGTCGTGGAGCTTTTGCCGAATTTGTAAGTCTCTGGAAGCGCACCGATGGGCCGACGGTTTCGTCGGCCCCAAATATTGGCTATTCTCTCCCTGTTTCTTCCATGTTTTCGCGCTTCAAAAATCGGTGTTATGTAAAGTTTACATAAAATTGGTTACCATAACTCTCCCTTGAGTTACCATAACATCCCCGGTTTTCAGCCCGCCTTGTACTCGTAGAAGGTGATGGTGCCGGAGACGCGCAGGGCGCCGGCCTCGATGTTCCCCTCCACGGGGCTGACGGTGAGGGAATCCAGAAGGCACCGGTAGCCGCTGCCCACGGTGAGGTCGGTGAGGACCTGGCGGGCCTTGGCGTAGCTGTCGGCGTTGAAGGA
>CANQKZ010000209.1 GCA_947624585.1 uncultured Oscillospiraceae bacterium
CTTGATCATGCGTTTGCTGCCGACCCAGAAGACGAATTTGCAGTCTTTGGCGTCGGAAAGCTTACGGATCTTGTTGGCGCCGATGCCGAAATACGCGGCGGCCTCCTCTACGGTCAGGGCGTACTTTTCCCAGATGGGGACTTTTTGCTTTTCCATTTTGTTCCGCTCTGCGCCTCCTTTCACAGTGCGTTCATATCGAGTGTGGGGATGAGGCGGAAGAACTCTGTGTGGCTGCCCACGTCGAACACGGTGGCGCCGTCCTCGTTCCATATCCTGATATAGTAGATCTCGAAATTGCGGTTGTCGCAGAAGCGTTTGATGATCTTGTTGACCTCGGTCAGGATCTCGCTGTCTGTTTTCCTTCCGCCGCTGTCGGCGGTGTCGCGGATCGCGGCAATTTCCCTGGTATTGCCGTCATCGCCCTTGAAGATACGGCTGTGTGTGGTCGTGTTCATTTGTCTTTCCGATCAGAAAAGCCCCCATTCGGCCAGTTTTTCGAAGCCGCCTATCATTTTGATGTATGTGCGGGCGGCGTTTACGATCTCGCTGTAGGGCTTGCCGTCCACTCTGGTGTCGCCGATGGCGCAGGATATGGAGACGGGTTTGCCGGTGACCTGCGCCTTGAGGAAGGCGTATATGTTGACGGACACGTCCGCCTTGGATAGGTCCTTGCCGTGAAGCCCGCCGCCGGTGACGCTGTCCGCCATGTCGCTGCCCAGCTTCCGGTTGGTGGCTCCGGTGTCTGTGTCTGTGCCGCCTGTCCACGGACCGAGGGGGTTCACGTCCGCGTCCGGGTACATGAACAGCAGGTCTCCCGAGTCTGCGTTGCTCTGGCAGATGATGAGGCGGTCGCCGTCCAGTATGTATTTGCCGTCGGTGGGGTACACGGAGTAGATGTCGCGGGCGATTTCGCTGAGTTCTCTCTGCTCCTCCGTGATGGGCATACCCCTGAAGATGCCGTTGTCTCCGCACCGGACGATGTACTTCTGGTTCTCGGCCAGGTGTTCGTCCTGCGGGACGATTTTCACCCCCAGCCGGATGCCGGGGCCTGCGATGCGCAGGACGATTTTGGCTATGTCCTCATACCGGAACGCCACGTTTGTCTCTATGATGATATGGCACTCGCCGTGTCCAATCAGCACCTCCGCCGCCACCTTGGGGTCCTCCAGCATCCTGTAGGCCAGGTCCACGATGGCTCCGGCGATGCGGTCGGCGATCTTGTCGGGGTGAGACGGGTTGACCTTTTCAATCATTGCCTTCGCCTCCAATCAGATCCTTTACGAATACGGCGTATATCCTGTCGAGCTCCATTCTCTTTGCCACAAGGTAGGCGGAGTACCCGTCCAGCAGTGTGCCGTCAGGCCGCACGGACACGAATGTCCGGAATTGGCCCGCGTGATAGAACTCCAGAAGGCGTTTGGCGATTTTTTTGTCGCCGGGAGGGCTGTTTTTCATGTAGTCAGGTATCTTGATGTTGTCCATCGAGATGGGGCGGGCGGCGGCGAGGATCTTTCGGAGCGGGAATTTGGCGCCGCACATCGCCGCCGCCCCCTTCACGTCCTCCAGCTCCATCGGTGCGCTCACCGCGAAGCCGTACTGCCTGCCTTTGACTGTGTCGCATACCACCTGGATGCCGGGTTCGATGCGCTCGCACAGCGCTTCCGGCGCTTCGAACCAGAATACCTTGCCCTCGTTGGTGTGCTTGACCATGACTGCTTTCATATTCTTCTCCTTTTACTTCTTGTCCGTGCTCCCGAATCCGCCGTTGCGCGTCTCGGTCGCGTCGTCGTCATATGTGATGCCGTGGGGGATGAAGATGGCCTGCATGTACGCCCCGCCTCGCTGGATGGAGAGGGGAGGGTTGCCGTCCGGCTTGTCGTAGGTGAGCCTTGCGAATATATGGCCTTCGTTGTCGGACTGGAAAAAATCGGAATCTATTATCCCGACGGTGTTCTCCAACCGGAGACGGTATTTGAAACCGAGGCCGCTCCTGGGGAAGCATCCCAGCCACCAGCCGGGGTTGATTTTGGCGCGGATCCCCGTGGGGATGGTGATGGTCTCACCGGGGGTAAGTGTGAACGGGAACGGGGCGTAGAAGTCGTAACCGGCGGAGCCGGACGTGGCCCTGCGGGGGAGCTTCAGATCGTCCCACGCTTTCTCGATTTCCTCGTCTGTGTATTTGAATCCGTATATCTTTTTGACATCCGCCATAAACTGCGGGAGAGAGACCTTTTCAAATCTTCCTGTACGAGTCATAGTTCCTCCTTGGATTTTTTGCGGGCGGCGCGGCCTTATATGGGCCCGCCGCCTTTTTTTTTTGCGGTACCGACTTCGCTTACCGGGGGTCGTCCAGAAGGACGATCCTGTTGTTTTCGAGTGTCCGGTTGACATCTATCAGACGCTGGTTGCCGGAACCGCGGTATTTCAGTGTGATGTCGCGGAGGGGCTTTATAAAAGGCCCGTCCACCACCACGTCGCACCGGTCGAGAATCAGGCCGTGGATGTCGTGCACGTCCTCGTATGTGTAGCCGGTGTAAAGCCACACCTTGCCGTCCGGCTTGGCGTGCTTGAACTCTGTGATGACGTGCAGCGCAAGGCCCGGGCTGTCCAGCGGGTCGCCGCCGGAGACGGTGAGGCGGGAGGCGAAGGGGACATCCTTATAGTATTTCAGGAGGCTGTCCAACACCTCGTTTGTAAACTCCATCCCGCCGCCTGGGTCCCACGTCTGCGGGTTCTGGCAGCCGGGGCAGCGGTGGGAGCAGCCCTGTGTAAAAAAGACCGCTCCCAGACCGTCACCGTTGGCCACGTCGTCAAACTCGATTCCGGCGTATCTCCAACCGTTAATGCTCTGTCACCCCGATTCCTTCCGGTGAGTATTTGCTGTGCTTGACGCGCTCCAAAACCTCCGCCTGTTTTCCGTCGTTGAAGTTGTGGTAGTCCGAAGTTAAATATCCAGTGACGCGCCGGAGCTGCTGGATGTTGGTACTGCCGCATTGCGGGCACTTGTCGTTGAACTCGCCCTGATAGCCGCAGTCGAGGCAGCTGTCGATGGGGAAGTTAAAGGCAAGGTAGGGGATGTCCAGCACCTGGAATGCGTAGTCGATGATGTCCTCGACGGCTTTGGTGTTCTTGACGAAGGTGCTGTCAAGCTCGATGTAGGTAATCACCCCTCCACTTGGATACTTGCAGAAGGGCGCCTCGCACTCCAGCTTTTCCTTGATGGACACCTCTTCCCACACGGGAACGTGATGGGAGTTGGTCAGGTACTCGCGGGAGGTGACGTTTTCGATGACGCCGTACTGCTTGCGCAGAGCGGCGAGAGCGGTGCGGCAGAAACCTTCTGCCGATTTGCTGACTATATTTTCACCCTTTTTGTCAAAGGGGCCTGCTCTTTCGCTTTTCAGCTACTCTACTCGCTCAGTTGCTTTCGATAGTCGATTCACATTTATGAGATAAGTAATATTCCGGAGTGCAAAATCTGAAATAGTATGGCTTTCTTACTGGACGATGGTATTTACACTGACGGGCTAACATCGTCGCGCATCTTGATGGGGTTGTCCGCGCGCTCATGCAGATCGGCAAGTGGGACGAGGGTGATTTTTTCGGCGGATATTTTCCTTTTTGCGGTTGTCATGCTTCATTAACCTCCTTAACGCAGAGCGCGGCATCCGGGTAAGGATGTTTTCCCGGACGCCGCAGCGTTTGTCGTTAATGAAACATCCTTGCGTTTTTTACGTTTTCTTCTGCTTTTTCAGACGTGGAAAAGGAATGAAAAAGTTTAGCCAAAACCCTCGAATCGCCAGTGTTTTCAGGCGTTTTCCGGTTTGTCGTAATTATACCGCAAGGGCACACTTACGCATCCATGCCGCTGGAGCAGAACGTCAATCCCAAAATCGTCCAGAGGCTTCTGGCCCACAGGGATATCAGCACGACGCTCGGCGTTTACACGCATGTTGTGCCGGAGATATACCGGGGCGTGACCGCGATAGTAAACGAAGTATCCAGGCAGTTCTCAACGTGTACATACAAGCCCAGAGCCAGTGTGGATCTCGTCAAAGAGCAGCTGGTTGCAATGGATCAAAGCCTGCTGAATGAACAGCTGAGGTTTCCGAATTAAGGAAATTCAATCCCCGGGTTCGGTATTTTAACGGACCAATCCGGACCCTCAAAAATACCGTTTTGTGGAATTACAATTCCCTGAAATTAGGCGGCGATTTTGCAAGAACCTGGAAGAATGTCGTACAGATACGTACAGCTACCGTACAACTACGGGCCTGATTTTAGATAACACGGGATAACACAGGACGGAAAATTTCAGGATTTTTCAGGTTCTTTCAGATAATGAAAAATCTGGTAAAATCCGAAAGCCCTTGGGGCGCAAGGACTTCGAGGGTTTTAGTAAAAAACGGGATTCAAAAGATGTATTAATCCGATTTCTTGCCAAAATATGTGCAATCAGCACAAATAAATGTTTCGAAATCCAGAGATTATTTGTTAAAATCGCAAAAACTCCTGCAATTTGAAAAAAACAGTTGACAAATTTCACCCCGGTATGTATAATAGCTCTTGCCGTTGAGGAAACGGCGGAGCGGGAGACAGGGGAGTATAGCTCAGCTGGTTAGAGCGCCTGCCTTACAAGCAGGAGGTCACAGGTTCGAGCCCTGTTACTCC
>CANQKZ010000210.1 GCA_947624585.1 uncultured Oscillospiraceae bacterium
GTACAGACGGCAACGCTGTGATCGTTGCCAGCGGCATTTCTGATAAGAGTCAGCAGGATAGCTGGAGCGGCATTATTTTTAAGGGAAACACCGGGGAGGTATATGGCAAACCAACTCCTGCCTATAATTTTGAAATTCCATCCGGCTATACATTAAATGTGGCCAAGGATCATCCCCTGCATATCGCCAGCGACGTGACCATGACCAACAAGGGCACCATCAACGTTGGCACCGCGAGTGACATGAAAGCCGTACTCAACAATGAGGGGACGATCATCAACGAGGGGACGATTGACGTTTGGGGTCAGCTCACCCACGGTGAGGATGGGATTGAGAAACGAAACAGTGGCGAAATCGTTTATCATTTCAATCTTGCCGTTGACGCTCCAACCTTTGCGGAAGCGAAATATGGCTATTCGCAGCCGTCTGCTCTGAAAATTACTATAAAGAACAATGGTCAGGTGGATGCCAACATTACCAGCGTGGAAATAGACGAGAGCGGCTTTGACCTAATCGAAGGTGACATCGGGAATGTTGCACAGGGCGCAACCAACGATAGCTGGTCCGTTCAGCCCAAGGTGGGGTTGAGCATTGGTACACACACCGCCACTATTACCGTTACATACAGCGGCAACGGCGGAACATCCAGAACGGCCACAGCGGAGGTGACGTTTACCGTCATTAAGGCCATTCCCACAGTGACGCCGCCCAAGGGCAACACGCTGACCTACACCGGCGAAGCGCAGAATCTGGTGACGGGAGGCACGACAAGTGGCGGAGAGATGCAGTACAGCCTTGACGGGAGAAATTATTCCGCCACCATCCCCACCGGCACCGAGGCGAAAGAGTACACGGTGTGGTATAAGGTCGTGGGAAACGATAATTACAACGACACCGAGGCTGAGTCCATCAAGGTCACCATCGGCAAGGGCGAGGCTGACGTTACTGGGGAAGCGGTGCAAATCACCTACGGCCAGGACATCAACCTAACGGTCAAAGTGGCGGTCAAGGCATCAAACGGCATATCACTTGCCAGCGCGGAGCCTGATACGGTCGTGTTTACATTCCCGAAGGGCGGAACGATGACCGCGACCGTCACCAAAACCACCGGCGAGAATGGAACGGCGAGCGTCACGATCGCGGCGGAGGACGTCAAGAACTACTTTGAACCCGGCGTGAACAATGTCACCGTCAGCTACGGCGGGAGCGGAAATTTGAAGGAGAAGGATTCCGCGAAAATGACCGTGACGGTGAAACCGAAAACGCTGACGTTTACATTCAATGCGCAGGATAAGACCTACGATGGGAGCAATGCCATTGAAGGTACATTTGACGCCTTTACAGATCAGCTTGTGCCCGGCGACGATGTGGAGGTCGATGCGTACACCGCCACCACCGATAATGCAAACGCCGGGGAGAACAAAACCGTCACGGTGACGATTACAGGGCTGAAGGGTGCGGAGGCGAAGTATTACACGGGCACGGCCAATCCTACCACGGTGACCATCGACAAGGCCCCAATCCTAATCGACGACGTCACGTCTCCCACTCCGATTAACCGCACATACGACGGCACGTCGCAGCCCCTTGTGACCGCGCCGGCGCCGCGCGACGACGGCACAATGGTATATCGGCTGGGCAGCAGCTTCGCATTTGCTGGAGACTTCGAAACGACCATTCCGACGGGATTGCACGCCGGGACGTACACAGTGACGTACATGGTCCAAGGCGACAAAAACCACGAGGATTCGGCGGAGGGTTCAATTGAGGTCACCATCGAGGAAAAACCGGTCACGCTTACGTGGGAAAACTTTACAGACCTTGTGTACACCGGTACGGCGAAAAATGTCACCGCGTCAATCCAGGCTGGCGTGATCGTGGACGGGGATAAGGAGAAAGTTACCGTTTCCGTCACCGGTGGCGACGAGATCGAGGCAAACCCCGGCAGGACATATACCGCTACGGCGACGCTTGGGGGTGAGCGCGCGAGCAACTACGCGCTGACAAACGCTACGCAGACGTATACCATCGGGAAGGCAACCCCGACGGTGACGGTGACTGCCAGCGAGAAGCCCACATACGGGAGTGAGATCACGCTGACGGCGGAGGTGACAGCGGGAGCTATTGACCCGGCAAATCTCGCCGGAACGGTGACGTTTAAGACCGACAGCACGTCCCTTGGCACTGCCAGTGTTGAGAATGGTATCGCAACGTTTAATGTCACAGGTGAGGATCAGAAAACCCTGTTTAACAACAAGGAAGTCACCGCGAAGTATACCGGAAATACTAACATCAGCGACGGGAGCGGGAGCGTGACTGTGAATGTGACGCCAAAGGCGCTGGAGTATGAGGTCACCGCCACGAGCAGGGTTTACAACGGAAAAACGGAGGTCAACGTCTCCCTTATGCCTACAAACCTTGTGAACGGCGACAGCGTGACGCTCAGCGCCACGGGTAATTTGGAAAAAGCGGGCGCGGGGACGTATGAGAAAGTCAATCTGAGCGAGGTTACCATAGGCGAAGGCGGCGACGGAAAGTATTACAGCGTTGAATCGACAGCAACTAATAAGGACCTTACGACTGGCGTCACCATTTCCAAGGCGACGGTGACATTCAGCGTGTCGGACTATACCCACAAATACGACGGGAGCTTGAAGACGGTGACGGTTACGCAGACCGCGCCTGACGGGCTGGAGCTAACTGAGACAACCAACTACGAGGTCTACTATACCACTCAAGGTGCGTCCGACATCACGGGCGGCACAAAGGACGGCAAGACAAACGCCGGGACCTACGACGTGTGGGTGAAGCTGACTGGCGATACATATGCAAATTATATGTTCGAGAGTGGAGCACAAGAGGCCAAGGTCGGTACCATGACTATCAGCCCGGTTGTGGCGACGTGCGTTGCACCGGAGGCGAATAATCTCACCTACACGCGCGAAGCGCAACAGCTGGTAACTACCGGGACGCCCACGGGTGGCACGATGATGTACGCGGTGGGCACAGATGGAACCAGTGAGCCAGATAACGCTGAGTTTAAGGCGGACATCCCCAGCGGGACCAACGCCGGGACATACCACGTCTGGTACTATGTCAAAGCCGACAAGAACCACACCGACAGCACCAAGGCCTGCGTGACGGTCACCATCAAAAAGGCTCCGGTGAGCTTTGAGGTGACGGACAGCACCTTCCCCTACGACACCAATGCCCACACCGCCACGGTGACGCAGACGGCGGGAGAGGTACAGATACCTGACGGCGGTTTCAGCGTGACTTACGGCCCGGGCAAGGATGAAAACGAGACGAATGTTGGCGAGTATGACATCTATGTCACGCTCAGCAACCCCAATTTTAAGTTTAAGGATTTGGGCAACGATATCAGCGAGAAGATGCTTACTGAGAAGTTGACAATCAGCGCGGCTCCGCTGACCCTCTCAGTTACTGGCTCCCCCATCACCTATGGCGACCTGCTGAGTACGAGCAATCTCACCGGCACAGCGAAGCTTTCTAACGGCACACAGATTGACGGCGAATGGTCGTGGGGCAACGGGAGCGTGTACCCCGGCGTGGCCGACAGCAATACAACCGATTATACCGTGCAATTCACCCCCACCAGCAGCAGCGTGGGCAACTTCACCGAGGGAAGCCTGACTACGACCACCAAAATCATCGTCAAGCCCTTTGATCTGACACCGGTGGTTGTGGCAGACTCCGTGACGAGCAGGGACTACGACGGCACCACATCTGTCACTGGCGGAACGCTGACATTTGCGGAGGATTTGAGCCAAGCGCCGTTCAATACAAATAAGCCCACCGCGACAGGCAAATTTACCTTCACCGACAAGAACGTGGGGGAGAATAAGCACGTGAACGTGGCGGGTATCGAGCTCGATAATTCCACGGATTACACCCTTAAAGAGAGTTCAATCTCCGATGCCGGGACAACCGCAAGTATCACGGCCAAAGAGGTGTCGCTGACATGGAAGGACTATACCGACCTTGTCTACTCTGGCAAGCCCGTAGACGTCACCGCCACGACGACGGATTTCATGGATGGGGACAGCGTGAACCTCACTTATGAGAAAAACGCTGAGACCGCCGCGGGGACCTATACCGCCAAGGCGAGCCTTGCGGGCGGGGACGCCAAAAATTACAGCATCACAAATCCGCAGCAGCCCTACACCATCAAAAAGGCCACGGTGAGCGTGGAAACTATAACGGAGGAGCTTACCTATAACACCCAGCCGCAGAATGTTGGCACTGTCGAAGTCAAAACCGGCGACGCTCCGAAGCTTGTGCAGGGCACTGGGTACAGCGTTCTCTACACCGCAAACGAGAGCGAGGACAGCAAGGACGGCGAAGCCAACAAGACCAATGTGGGCACCTACAAGGTCTGGGTCAAGCTGTCGGATGAGGCACATAAAAATTACATGTTTGAGGGCGACGCGAAGGAGAATAACGTCGGCACCATGACCATCAATCAGGCCGCGCTGACCCTGACGATCGATCCCGTCACCATCACCTACGGCGACGAGCTGGCGGACGGACTGCTCAGCGGCAAGGCGACGATTGACGGCGGCACGGAGATCACCGGCACCTGGGCGTGGCAGAAGCAAAACGACACCTATCCCAAGCCCTCCGACGAAAACC
>CANQKZ010000211.1 GCA_947624585.1 uncultured Oscillospiraceae bacterium
CCCACTGCTTGCCATGCTTTATCGGGTTGGGTGGTTCGCCCAACTATACTGTGCGCACCGAACCGGCGCACTCATAACTAAATTATACCACACACAGAAGAGAGCCGCCACCCCTGGCGACTCTCTTCTGCTGTGTGTGGACTTTTTTCACAGCCCCTTTCTGCTTATACTATAGCAATCCGACGAAATAATGGCGCAAAAGGAGGCGATGACAATGAGTGCAGGGCGAGGAGGAGGACGCAGGTGGGCTGACGCCCATCAAGGACGACGACGCTAGCCTCGCTCATTGTCGCGCCGAACGAGGAAAGCGGCGCAGGGAATACTTTGTGTATTTTCAAGCCGCGTGACGAAGTATGGCGCGAAAAAGGCCGTCGCGAATATCTTATTTTGATTGAACATTAGTATTAGTATCGGATCATTCCCCGTCGGAGGTGTTCTCCACCGCCTTGAACCACGCCTCGGCGTTCTTGTCGAAGTTGATGGACAGCACGGCCGCGCCGCCGATGTTGGCGTTCTTCCAGGTCCCGTCCATGGGGATGGTCATGGACTCGATCTCGTAATCCCCCACCTGGGTCAGGGTCATCAGCAGGGAGGCGCACTCGGTCTCCGTAAGGTCGGTGCGGACCTTGGGCAGGAACTGGTCGGCCAGGGCGGTGAGCTCCGTGAGGCTCATGCCCTTGATCTTCTCCAGGCACTTCATAATGACCGTCCTCTGGCGGCCCGTGCGGGCGAAGTCGGTGCCCACATGGCGGACCCGGGCGTAGGCCAGGGCCTGGACGCCGTTGAGCAGGGTGGGGCCGGAGGTGCCGGAGGGCAGCTTGTCGGTGGAGGCGGGCCGTTTCAGGACCTCCAGGTTCTGGCTCTCGATGTTCTCGTTGATGGCCCAGACCTCGCCCTTGTCGATGTCGATCTCCACGCCGCCCACGGCGTCCACTGCCTCCATGACCAGGTAGAAGTTGATGACCACGCCCCGGTCCACGGTGATGCCGAAGTTCTCCTTGATGGTCTTCTTGTTGAGCTCTATGCCGCCCAGGGAGTAGGCCGCGTTGAGGCGGTTGCTCTTGTAGCCGGGGATCTTGCAGTAGATGTCCCGCAGGAAGGAGGTCATCAGCACCTTCTTGGCGTCCTTGTTGATACTGATGAGAATCATGGAGTCGGAAAGACCCGAGAAGGAGTCCTTCCGGGAGTCCAGGCCCAGGACCATGATGTTCATGGCGCCCGTCTCGTAGTCCTGGCGCACGCCCTCCAGGTTGTCGTTGATGTCCTTGAGTTCCTCGTCGGTGACAAGGGGCAGGTCTGTCTCCGAGCCGTCGGAGGTGAGGCCCTCGTCCACCACCGGGGCCACGGTACCCGGGTCCGCCGCGCTGTCGCCGTCCGCGTCAGCGCCGCCGGAGTCATCCAGCCAGTACCGGTCGTTCCCGTCGTTCACATTGCCCAGCTTGCTGTAGTAGTGGTGGAAAACGGCGTACACGCCGCCCGCCGCCAGGATGATGACGCCCAGCATGACGCAGACGGTGGTCAGGATCTTCCGGGCCACACCGCTTTTCTTCTTGTTCTTGTTCCGTATATAAGCGGACGTATGCTTACCCGTATATGCCATATCTGTATCCCCCGTTTCACGATCACTCGCCCGCCACGGCCACGTCGGGCAGGAGCACCGCCATGGGTCCGTCGTAGGCCGAGCTGCTGTAGCGCTCCTTCGACAGGAGCAGATCCTTCTGTGCCTTCAGCAGATCCCCGTTGACGGAACCGCCGGTGACGGGCGTCACCGTCTCCCCGTCGAAGAGGTAAGCCAGGCGGATCTCACCGGCGAAGTGGCCGGACATGGCGTTCATCTGGAAATCCGAGAAGGTCACCACCCGGAGGTGGGGCCTCTTCTTCATCTCCGCCATGGGCGTCTCGCCGGAGGCCACACGGATGGAACGGTAGGACCCGGTGGGCTCGATCCCCAGGTACTGGGAGAAGCGGGCGCCGCCGTGGAGGGTCCTCAAAACGCCCTTTTCCATCAGCGTCCTGTCCGTGAGGGGTATGCCCTCCTGGTCGTAGGGGGCGGCGGCGGTGAGCTCCACGGTCAGCCGGTCGCCCACGGTGTCTTCGCCCTGGACATCCCGGCCCCGGGCGTAGTCGGAGTAGTGATGGTACACCGCGCCGGCGGAGGCCCGGGAGACGTAGTAGTTGAAGATCTCCCGCAGGTGGTCGCCGGTGAGCAGCACCGTGTACCGGCCGCCCTTGGGCGGCCTCTCGGCCAGGGCCCGGTCCTTCGTCTCCGAAAGGGCCCGGCGCACATCCTTCGTCAGGGATTTTGCGTCCGGCTCCCGGAAGGAGAAGTGGTGGTGGATCTCCACGTCCCGGGGCTCCAGGCACTGGGTGACGTACTCGCCGTTGACCTCGCAGGTGTCCCAGCTCACGTCCACGCCATTGGAGTTCACCACCCGGCAGGAGCTCTTCACGGCGAAGACCTCGGCGGAGTTGATGAAGGACTCCTTCTCCGTCTCCGCCGCGAAGATAGCGCCGCCCATGAGACGGGCCATCTCCTCCGGCTCCATGGAGGCGAATCCCGAGGCGGAGGGGGCGTGGGGCTCCTTTTGACCGGAGGGCAGGTCATACCAGGGGTTAACGGCAAAGCCCGCGGCGTACAGGGCCTCCCGGAGGGCGGCGCGGATCTCCTCCACGCTCTGGCCGGGGTAGACCGGCACGGAGGAGGAACCCAGCTGCTTCACCCCGTCCCGGTACAGCTCCCGGAACACGCCCACGGAGTAATCGGTCAGATCGGCGGTACGCTTTAAGTCCATGTGGCGGCGGACGAAGAAGCACTCCGCCGACCGGGAGACCGTCTCGTTGACGGTCCAGTTCTCTATTTTTTCCGCCGCCAGGGCGGCCTTGATTTTCTCGATCATTTCCAAGCCTCCTTAACCCAGGCGGATACGGGCGCGGATCCAGGGACCGCCGTCGGAGACCTTGACCCATTCCTTGTAGCCCTTGCCGCACATTCCGCCGCCGCCCAACTCTACGGCGGGGCTCATCATGGTGATGGATTTCAGCAGATCCGGCACATATCCCGTCAGTACGATGGGCGAGAAGATGCGCCCGGTGAGCTTGCCGTCCTTTATTTCGCGGGCGTAGCTGACCATGCACTGGATACCCCAGTTTTTGGGATCCTCCATGCCGCTGGAGGGCTCGCAGAGAAGGAGCCCGTCCTTGACGGAGGCGATCATGTCCTCCACGCTGTCGGAGCCGCCCTCGAAATATGTATTGGTCATGCGGGTGTACGCCTTGCGCCGGTAGCTCTCCCGCCTGCCGTTGCCGGTGGGCTCGGTGCCCAACGTCCTGGCGGACAGGTAGTCGGAGATGCCGCGCCGGAGGACGCCCTTTTCGATGATCACCGTGTCATGGGCCATGGTTCCCTCGTCATCGAAGAAATAGCTGCCCGTCTCGGGGACCACGGCGGCGCCGTCGTGCATGGTCACCAGGGGACTGGCCACATACTCGCCCACGTATTTTTCCGCTAAGGCGCGCTTTTTCACGAACATATCCATCTCCACGCCGTGGCCGAACGCCTCGTGGACGATCATGCCGGTGACCTCCGGGGTACAGATGCAGTCGTACTCGCCGGGGACCAGGGGCTCGGAGTTCAAAAGCTCCTCCACCACCTTCACGGTGTTTTCCACGTCGGAGTCCATCCCGGAAAGGAGCTCCGCGCCGCCCAAGTGGGAATACCCCTTGTGGCTCATCTTGATCTCCTGCCCACGGGAGGCGATGGCCACCACGGAGCCGGTCATCCACATCAAATTCTGCTCCAGGTCCCGGTCGGGGGCCAGGTACAGCTTGTGGGTCTTGTTCCACACGGCGCCGGCCTGGTAGTCCAGGAGCTTCTCCGACAGGGACAGGCCCTTGTCCCGGATAGCCGTCAGGCGCTTCACAACGGTTTCCACGCCCACTTCGTCCGGGTCCAACTCATACTCGGTGCTGCCGTGGAAGGTGAGCTTCTCGGCCTCGGGGGCCCCGTAGACACGCTCCGCCACGCCCTCGGGCATCACGGCCTCGGACATGGCCGCCGCGCGGCAGATCTCATCCAGAACCCGGGGCAGATCCTCCTTTGTCAGTTGGTTGAAGGAGTGCTCGGACCAATGTTGGCCGTCGAACGCCTTGACCACGAAGCCCCGGGCGGAGAACACCCCACCGGCGGAGACGCCGGTAAGCCGACGGGACACGGTGCATCTCTTCTCCGTCGCGTCCTGGGCCATGACGGAGGCGAAGGGGTAACGCTTCAGAAGCTCCTGAAGGAGCTCCTCCAGGACAGGTCTCTTTTCCTTCAGAAAGGCGCTGTCGTTCAGTTTCATTTTATTCCTCCTTGTTCGGTGCGGCGGTCTGCGCCGCGGAAACTCTATACGTAATACGCAAAATGCCCGGTATCGTCAGGCCGGGCCCTCTTTTTTTGTTTTGACTCTCCGGAGGAGCGGAAAGTTCCGGCAGGTAAGAAAAAGGCCCCCGAAGCCTTGAGCTCCGGGGGTCGACCCATGGTGGACGATACAGGACTTGAACCTGTGACCCTCCGCACGTCAAGCGGATGCTCATACCAGCTGAGCTAATCGTC
>CANQKZ010000212.1 GCA_947624585.1 uncultured Oscillospiraceae bacterium
AGCCGCGTGAGATAACGCCGGTCAAGTTCCATGGGGGTAAGGGGGAGCTATGCCCTTTTTCGCTGAAAAATGTGGTCTTTTCCACAAAAATACAGGGCTGTGAATATCCACGCCTGGGGTGGCGTGTTTTTTCACAGCCCCATATTTACCACAATTTGCGGCCGCCGCCACACGTTAAACCAGAATGCTCCGCAGCCGTGACGGCGGGGGATTGCTTTTCCTCACGCCTTCTGGGTGTGCGCGGGGAAGGTCACGTCGAAGCGCATACCGCCCTCGGGGCGGCGGGTGGCGGCGACCTCGCCGCCGTGGCGATTGGCGGTGGCCTGGACGATGGACAGCCCCAGGCCCGTGCCGCCCTCGTCCCGGTCCCGGGACTTCTCCACCCGGTAGAACCGGTCGAATATGTAGGGCAGGTCCGCCTCCGGGATGCCGATGCCCGTGTCCTCCACGGTGACGCGGACCGTCTCTCCCTCCCGCCGGACGGTGAGGGTGACGCTGCCGCCGGGGCGGTTGTATTTGATGGCGTTCTCCACCAGGTTGTACATGATCTGGAAAAGCTCGTCGGGGGAGGCCAAGATGTGGGCGTTGTCGTCCAGCACCGTCAGCAGCTCCACCTGGGCGCGGGCGGCGATGGGCTTCAACGTGTTCCGGACCCGCTGGGCCACCTCGCCGCAGTCCACATCCACCCGGACGGTGGCGGCGGCGCTGTCCAGCTTTGTCAGATCTAAAAGCTGCCCCGTGGTCCGCGCCAGACGCTCGGACTCCTCCCGGATGCCGCCCACGAACTCCCGGAGGGTCTCCCCGTCCATGTTGTCCGTCTCCAGGATGCTGTCGGACAGGAGCCGGATGGCCGCGAGGGGCGTTTTCAGCTCGTGGGAGGCGTCGGCCACGAACCGGCGGCGGATCTCCTCGGTTTTCTGGAGCCGGTCGGTGAGGCTGTTGAACTCGGAGGACAGCTGCGTCAGCTCGTCGTGGCCCGTGACGGCCACACGGTAGGTGTACTCCCCCTCCCGCACGTTCTTGATGCCGTCCACCACGCGCTTCAGGCGGAAGTTCATGGTTTCGGAGAGGAGGAAGCTCACCAGAATGGACGCCACGCCCAGGCCGATGGAGATCTTCATCATGTCGTCCCGGATGCCCTGGACGATGGCCCCCTCGGTCCTGTCGTACTCGTAGACGCCCACGGCCCCCACCACCTGCTTGCCCGACATGATGGGCACGGAGGAGTAGCTCATGAAGGCCCCGTTGGAGAAGAAGGAGCGGAATTCGTCCTTCTTTTCCGTGATGGCGGAGCGGGCCAGGGCGAAGAGGACGCGCTCATCGTACCCCCGCACGTCGTTGCGCACGGAGTAGAGCTCGTCCATGTTGGCGTTCATCACGGAGACCCGGGAGAAGTTCCCCGTCTCCATCATGCTCATCACCTGTCCCACCGTCTCCGGCGTCAGCCGCTCCAGGGCCTCCACCGAGGAGCCCATCTGCAGGGTGCTGGGCCACAGGGCGTTCTCCTTGGAGACGAACACCAGGTCCCGGGATATGATGACGGGGTACGTGTTGAGCACGATCATCATCACCGCCGCCACAGTCAGGTAGACCAGCAGGTACTTGGTCCGAAGGCTCACAAAGCGGCGCTTTTTTCCTTCAGCCCTTGAAATAGTACCCCACTCCCCACTTCGTGATGATGTACTCGGGCTCCGCCGGGTTGGCCTCCAGCTTCTCGCGGAGGCGGTGGACGTGGACATCCACGGTGCGGATGTCGCCCTGGAAGTCGTAGCCCCAGATGATGTTCAGCAGGTTCTCCCGGCTGTAGACCCGGCCGGGGTTCTTCATCAGGAGCTCGATCACGTCGAATTCCCGGCCCGTCAGCTCCACGCTCTCCCCGTTTTTATATGCCATGCGCCGGTCGCTGTCGATGGAGATGGGGCCGATGGTGATGAGGTTCTGGTCCTCCGCCTGGGTCTTCAGGGTGGACCGGCGCAGCAACGCCCGGACCCTGGCCTTCAGCTCCAGGATGTTGAAGGGCTTTGTCACATAGTCGTCGGCCCCGTATTCGAAGCCGATGATCTTGTCCATGTCGTCTGACCGGGCCGTCAGCATGATGATGGGCACGGAGGAGAACTCCCTCAGCCTCATGCACACCTCCAGCCCCGACAACTTCGGCATCATCAGGTCCAGGATGATCAGGTCGAACCCGCCGTTTTTGGCCAGATTCAGCCCCTCCTCCCCGTCGTAGGCGGTCTCCACCTGGTAACCCTCGTTCTCCAGATTGAATTTGATCCCCCGCACAAGCAGTTTTTCGTCGTCCACAACAAGAATCTTCATTTTGTCACCTCGCGGAATTCTCCGACGGTGATCCCGCCGGCTATTTTGTCATACAGCGCCTGCCCGATCCCCGGCACCTCCATGATCTGGGCGGGGACCGTAAAGGGGCCGTTCTCCTCCCTGTAGGCCAGGATCCTGTCCGCCAACGTCTCCCCGATGCCGGGGACCGTCATCAGAATCCGGCGGCTGGCGGTGTTGATGTTCACCCTGCCGTCCTCCCGCCCGGAGTCCGAGTCGTACTCATAGACCCGGTTCTCCACCGTCATGGATACCTCCGCCCCCCGGGCGCGCCCGGCGAAATACCCGCCGGAGAAGGAAACGGCGGCGACGACGGCGACAACGGCGGCAAGCTCGGCGTTTTTCAGCTTCATGTCGTCCCAGCTCCTGTCCCATACTGATTTGCCAGGAATTTAAGATACAAAAATCGACATAACGACTTGATTTTACATTGAAAAGATTATATTATATAGGTGGACGGCGGGCGCCGCCGCCCTACTCTCCTATTTTACTATAAAAACCCGGTTTTGTCCATCACTTTATTCCCGGAGAATCGAAATGAAATCAAAAAATCTGAAATCTTCACAATTTTACCGGCGCTCGGGCGGCTTAGTCATGGCCCTGGCGCTGATCCTGGCGTGTCTCGCCTCCGCCG
Organism: uncultured Oscillospiraceae bacterium; assembly: GCA_947624585.1. Classification (GTDB taxonomy): domain Bacteria; phylum Bacillota; class Clostridia; order Oscillospirales; family Oscillospiraceae; genus RUG626. The sequence continues at coordinate 2,972 of CANQKZ010000212.1, forward strand.
CCCCCTCCGCCCGCGCCCTGGACGACCCGGCCCTGGACGCCGCCGCCGCGCTGCTGGTGGATCTGGACACCGGCTCCGTGCTCTACGGCAAGAACGAGACGGAGGTCCGGGCGCCCGCCAGCATGGTCAAGATCATGACGGTGCTCATGGGCATCGAGGCGTATGAGCGGGGCGACCTGGCCCTCCAGGATCTGGTGACGGTCAACGACACGGTATTTGGCGACATCGGCCCCGACGGCAGTACCGCCGGGTTCCAGGTGGGCGAGCAGCTGCCCTTTGAGGCGCTTCTCTACAGCGCCATGCTGGCCTCCGCCAACGAGGGGTGCAACGTGATCGCCGAGGCCGTGGACGGGACCATCGCCTCCTTCGTGGCCCGGATGAACGCCCGGGCGGTGGAGCTGGGGTGCAAGAGCACCAACTTCGCCAACACCCACGGTATGCCCAACGAGATGAGCTACTCCACCGCCTACGACCTGTACCTCATCACCCGGGAGGCGCTGACCCACAACCTGTTCAAGCGCATCTGCACCGCCCAGAGCTACGCCATCCCCGTGACCAATTTGTCCGAGGAGCGGGTAGTCCGCAACGCCAACAACCTTTTGGACCCGGACAGCGCCTACTACTACGAATACGCCTCCGGCGTCAAGACCGGCTACACCGACGCCGCGGGGTACTGCGTCATCGCCACCGCCTCCAAGGACGGGCGAAACCTGCTGAGCGTCATCCTGGGCGCCCAGTCCGGTACCGCCGCCGACGGCCGGACGGAGATCCGCAGCTACACCGACACGAAGCGCCTGATGAACTGGGGCTTTGACAACTTCAACTACCGGGGCTTCGACAACTTCAACTACCGGGACCTGCTGACCACCATGAAGCTGATGGCCGAAGTCCCCGTGAAGCTGGGCCGGGGCGCCTCCTCCGTGGTGCTGAGGCCGGAAAAGAACGTGGTGGCCCTCCTGCCCAATGACGCCGACCTGGACGAGGTGGAGCTGGACCCGCGCCTCTTTGAGGACGGCGCCCTCACCGCCCCCGTGGAGCAGGGCACGGTCCTGGGCGAGGTCTCCGTCTCCTTCCACGGCCAGAGCTACGGCACCGTCAACCTCATCGCCAACACCACCGTGGAGCTGGACCGGGGCGCGTACATAGGCTCCGAGATCCGCAACACCCTGCGCAACAAGTACGTGCGCCTGACCATCACAGTGCTCATCATCCTGGCCATTCTCTACGTGGCCTTCATCGTTTACTACAACGTCCGCCGCCAGAGCAAGCGCAAGGTCGCCAACGCCCTGGCCCGCCAGAGGATCCAGGAGTACCGCCAGGCCCAGTCCGGCACACCGCGCGAGGCGGCCGCTCCGCCCCGGCAGACACCCCAGCGCCAGCCCTCCCAGCGCGCCGGTCAGCGCCCCACCGAGGCCACCACCGGCATGAGCTTTGAGGAGATCGAGGCCCTCATCCGCAAGCGGGACGAGGAGCTGAAAAAGAAGTGACGCGCCCTCCGCGCGCATGACGGCCCGCCGGAATCCCCGGCGGGCCGCTCTTTAGTGCGCCCGGCATGGGCGAAATCTAACGGGTGAGAGACCCGAGCGCGCCCGGTGGCGGGAAGCGCACAGCTGAA
>CANQKZ010000213.1 GCA_947624585.1 uncultured Oscillospiraceae bacterium
TTGGAGGCGACCTCCTTCACCAGCTGCGCGCCCATGTTCTCAAAGGGGTCCTCCAGCTCGATCTCCTTGGCGATGGTCACGCCGTCGTTGGTGATCAGCGGGGAGCCGAACTTCTTGTCCAGCACCACGTTGCGGCCCTTGGGGCCGATGGTGAGCTTGACGGTATCGGCCAGCTTGTTGACGCCTGCCTCCAGATTCCGGCGGGCTTCCTCGCCGTAAACGATCATTTTAGACATAATATGTGTGCCTCCTTAAATTACTCAACAATCGCGAGGATCTCGCTCTGCTTGACGATAGTGTACTCCTCGCCCTCAAACTTGACCTCGGTGCCTGTGTACTTGCCGGTGATGACCTTATCGCCGACCTCCACCTCCATGTCCACCTCGTTGCCGTCGATGAAACCGCCGGGGCCAACGGCCACGACCTCATAGACCTGGGGCTTCTCCTGGGCGGAGCTGGTGAGGATCAAACCGGACTTGGTGGTCTCCTCGGCCGGAACACGCTTGATGATGACTCTGTCTGCCAAAGGTTTGAGCTTCATGCTGGTATTGCCTCCTATATGAATATAAGTTTTAACATTTTCACCCGTTAGCACTCTTTTTGCCTGAGTGCTAACTTGTCTATATAATACCGCACTTGGCGAATTTAAGCAATAGTTATTTTACACATATTCTCGCGAATTTTATACCCTCTCCGTCTCCTTTTTGACGATTTCCGAGACAGTCCTGCATCCCTTAGGGTATATGAAGTTGACCCCGCCGGGGATGAGCTTCAGCTTGGCACATTTTGTGTACAGCGCCTCCCCGTCGATGCTGACGGAAAACTCGCTGTCGTCCTCCACGGTGAGGTGGCGGCCCGACACATATTTTATGATCTCCGGGTATTTGGCATACTGGCCGGAGGCGTAATATTTGATGAGTCTCGCCAGCGTGAACCGGGAGACGGCCTTGACGATGAGGAAATCCAGCGCCCCGTCCTCGGGCGTGGCCACGCGGGTGGGGTTGAACCCGCCGCCGTAGTACTGCCCGTTGCAGGCTGAGATGAGGGCGAATTTCCCCTCCAGCTCCTCCCCCTCCACACGGATCTTAAAGGGGCGGTTGATGCCCTTTACCACATTCACCAAAAGAGAGATCACGTATCCCCCGGCCCCGCCCACCAGGGGGAGCTGAGAGTATTTGTGTACATCCAGCCCCACCCGGGCGTCGATGCCGATGGAGGCGATGTTCAGGCACTTGCGCCCGTTCACGTCCATGATGTCGATGGGCCGGACCGTGCCCTCCAGAAGGGCTCCTAGATCGTGGAAGAGCCCCGCGTCCGGGCCGAACATACGCACGAAGTCGTTGCCCGTGCCGCAGGGGTAGTGGGTGACGGCACAGTTGCGGAATCCCGCCGCCCCGTGGGCGCACTCGGACAGCGTCCCGTCACCGCCGCAGGCGTAGACCCGAAGCTGGTCCCCCTTGATGGCCTCGCGCTTGACCTTCTCGGCGGCGTCCATGACGCCCACCGTCTCGTAGATCTCAAAGCTCTCCCCTCTCCCGGCAATCGCCGACTCGATCTCCGCCCGGACGGCCGACTTGTCCGAGTTCTTGCCCCCCGCCACGGGATTCAGGATGAACAGATGTCTCATAGCGTTCTCCCTCTTTTTCTGTCAGGATTTTATTTGAACATATAGAAATTGCACCGGATCATGCCGTTGTAGAGCTTGCGCACCTTGGCGGCCCGCCGCCCGTAGGATTTTTCCAGCTCCTCGTCGGAGGAGATGATATCCACCTGCCACCCGGGGCAGTCTCGCATGGCCCGTCCGAAACCCCGCATCAGCGCCTGGGCCTGCCGGAGGTCCAGCATCCGCTCGCCGTAGGGCGGATTTGTCACCAGGATCCCCCGCTCCGTCCGGCGGTTGAATTTCAGCGCGTCCGCCTCGGAGAACCGGACGATGTCCTCCACCCCGGCCCTTCTGGCGTTCTGCCGGGCGATCTCCACCGCCTTGCCGTCGATGTCGGAGGCGAAAATACTGTACTCCCGGTCAAACTCTCCGGCCCGCGCCTCCTCCCTGGCGTCGTCCCAGCGGATGTCGAGGTTGAGCCACCGCTCCGAGGCGAAGGACCGCCGAAGGCCCGGCGCCCGACCCTTGGCCGCCAGCGCCGCTTCGATGGCTATGGTCCCGCTGCCGCAGAAGGGGTCGCAGAAGTCGCCGCGCCCCCGGTACCCGGCGATGTCCACCAGCGCCGCCGCCAGCGTCTCCCGCAGCGGCGCATCCACCTGGGCGGGCCGGTATCCCCGTTTATGTAAACCGAACCCGGAGGTGTCGATGTACAGCGTGGCGGTGTCCCGCACCAGCGCGAACTGGATCTGATACGTCTCCCCGCTCTCGGGAAGCCGCTCCAGCCGGTAGGCCGCCCCCAATCTCTGGGCCGCCGCCTTGTTGACGCACCGCTGGAGCGCAGGGACGGAGGTGATGGCCGAAAGATGCGAGTACCCCTTCACCGGAAACGCCCCGTTTCGCGGGATGAACCGCTCCCACTCCATGGCCCGGACGCCCTCGAAGAGCTCGTCGAAGTTGGAAGCCGGAGTCCGCCCCGCCACCAGGAGCACTCGCTCTGCGAAGCGGCTCCTGATGTTGACCCGGGCAATGTCCTGCTCGAAACCCGTGAAATAGACCCGCCCGTCCTCGCCGCGCACGTCGGAAAGCCCCATGTGCCGGAGCTCGTTCCCCAAAGGTCCCTCCAGCCCGAAAAGGCACGGGGCGCAAAATTCAAGCTTCATACTTCCTCCCCCATCCAATTTCTGTAGTCCCCCGGCGCCAGGATGGCCGTCCGCCCGGTCACGGGGTCCCAGACAGCCGCCGCCTCTTTCTGAAAATAGTCCTCAAACCGGGGCCGTCTCATGTTAGTGTTGTAAATGGCCTTTGTCTCCGTCCGCACGGTGCCGCCCCTCCCGTCCGGGAAAGTCAACAGGAACCGCGCCGTGCCGAAAAGCCCGAAGCGGACCTCCTCCAGCACCTGCACCCGGAGTACGCACCGCTCCGCGCACCCGAGAAGTCCGAAATAGTTGGACCCGAAATACACCGCGCAGGGCGCATACCAAACCGTGAACCCGATACCGTATATGAGCCCCACCCGCGCGGCCTGTTCGGGGTAGACCCGCATCCCCACGCCGAAGCTCACCGCCGTCACCGCCATCAGGAGGAGATACGTCCACGTGACCGTCACGAGTCCCCGCCGGAAGACCCGCGCCTCCACCGATCTTTTCACCGCTTCCCGCCGGTCCATCCATCCGTCCCCCCTCCTATTGACTGTTGCAATCCTCGGAGCAATCTGTTAAAATAAAGTTATCCTTTATAAAATTCAATTCCGGAGGTACGTTATGTCAACTGTATCCGCCGTATCCACCCCGTCCTATCAGTACGAGACCGTATATGCCGCCGTCTGCCGCCACTTTGAGGCCCTGGACGTGGCGTCCGACCTGAAACCCGGAATGCGCGTCGTTCTGAAGCCCAACCTGCTCTACGGCAAGAAGCCGGAGGCAGGTGTGACCACCAATCCCGCGATCCTGAAGGCGGTGATCCGGTGGCTGACGGAGCGCGGCCAGACGAACATCGCGGTGGCGGAGAGCTCCGGCGGTCTCTTCAACGCCGAGTACATGAAGGGCGTCTACCAGGCGTCCGGCTACCGGGTCCCGGGGATCCAGGAGTATTTGAATCAGGACTTCACCTTCGGCCGCAGACCCACGGCGGAGGGCTTTACCACCCGCGCCTTCAACCTCATCACGCCGATTTTGGAGGCCGACTACATCATCAACCTGCCCAAGCTGAAGACCCACGCCATGACCACCGTCTCCATCGGCGTCAAGAACCTCTTCGGTACCATCCCCGGCCTCCAGAAGCCGGATATGCACCGCCGGTACCCGGAGACACGGGACTTTGTGCGGATGCTCTGCGAGCTGTGCGAGACGGTCCGCCCCAACGTGACGCTCCTGGACGCCGTGGACTCCATGGAGGGCAACGGCCCCGGCGGCGGCACGGTGAAGCACACGGGCCTCACCCTCTGCGCCCGGGACGTGTACGCCCTGGACGTGACCGCCGTCCGCTTCATGGGCCTGGACCCGGCGGGGATCCCCCACCTCCAGGCCGCCAGGGAAATGGGCCTCCTGCCCGGATCGATCGACCTCACCGGGGACGAGTTCATCCCCTGTTCCCCCGCCTTCCGCCTGCCGGACACACGGAAGAGCACCGGCTTTGACGACTCGGTGCCCAAACTCCTGCGCAAACCCGCCGAATTCGTCATGGACCGCCTCCTGCGCTCCTACCCCGACGTGGACAGATCCAAATGCGTGGGCTGCGGCCGCTGCGCCGAGAGCTGTCCCCAGAAGATCATCCGGGTGGAGAACAAAAAGGCATCCATGCCGAGACGCGGCTGTATCTCCTGCTTCTGCTGCCAGGAGATGTGCCCCGTCCACGCCATCTCCGTAAAGCGCGGCCTGCGCGGCCTGTGATTAGGCAAATCTTAATAAAATCGGGTAGGAGGCCCCTCACGGGGCCGACCTCCCACACCACCGTGCGTACGGTTCCGTACACGGCGGTTCA
>CANQKZ010000214.1 GCA_947624585.1 uncultured Oscillospiraceae bacterium
ACAGCGTATGGAAGTGGTGCATCCTCCCCCGTGAGACGGAGATCACCCCCGTGGCCTCCCCGGAGCCGGCAAGCACCCGGTCCCCGAAGTGCAGCTCCCGCAATGGCCTGGTAGACCCGTCCGCCATGGTTATAGGCGTGTCTCCGCTCAGGCACGGCGGGTAGGAGTCGATGATCTCCAGCCGCGCCGTGGCGCTCCTGGACCGCTCGCTGATGAACATCACCGCCAGCCATTCGCCCATTTGCAGCCGGGCCATACCGGTGTTGATCTCGTATCTGCCGCCCCGGACAGCGCCGTAACCGGCAAAATAGCTGTAGCCTGCAAAGTGCCGCCTGTAAAAGTCCCCGTCCAGCTTCAGCCCCGTGTTGCAGCACGCCGCGCACCCGGAGCCGTGGCAGCTGGGGCATATATTTTCCGGAGTATTCGTCTCGGTGCTTGGCCGCTGCCAGTAGGCGTTCCATTCCCTGTTCAGCTCGCATTCAAGCTCGATGCCTATTCTGTGGCCGCCCATACAGCTTGACGTCCACTCAAGATCCGTCGCGGCCTTGAATTTCTCCGCGTCCGTCACCTGGAAGGTCGCCGTGAAGTCCGTCTTCACCGCCAGCACAAATCCGTCGGCTTCCGGATCCCCCACCGTAAGCCCCTCCTCAGTCCAGGAGGACAGGAGATCAAGCTTCCTCTGCCGCGTGTACTGACGCCTGTCCGAATCCGTCAGTGTCCCCTCTATCGTCATCCGGTAGATCCGTCCGGGCTTTAGCATGTCCGCGCCGATGCTGGACGCGGGGTTGTAGATGGAACAGCTCAGCTTCACGGGCTCGCCCGAGACGCTTGAGGGGAACTTTCCGGCGTATGCCGTAAAATACGGTTTCCCGTACCGCCACAGATACACCGTCCCCGCGTCCTCGGGACACGTCCCCGTGACGCGGACGTCCAGCTCCGTCTCGCCCTCCCCGATGGAGTACCCATTCGTGTTTGCCACCTCCGCGGGGATGATCGCCAGCTTTTTGACCCCGCTGTCCAGCTCCTCCATGACCTCCGTATCCGGCTCATAGTCAAAGCCGTCAATGGTGACTTTGCAGTTGGCCAGCGCCGCCATGGTGGGGTCCCGCAGGCAGAAGGCGTATATCGTCTTCGGCCCGCCCACCAGCCAGTTCACATTCAGGCTCCAGCCGCCCTTCCCGTCCAGCACCACCGGCGCGTCCGTCCACTCGTTCTTGAGAAGATCCCCGGGCCGGGAGTAATACTCCACGATGCCCCCCGGCCCGGTAATATGTACCGTCTCCGTCACCGGCGACACCGTCCCGTATACCCGGTGTACCATGCCGGGCATAAAATTGTACTCGGCCATGACGATCCCGTAGGGCTTCTCCGTCACCCCCAGCGAATACGTCGGTTCCACGTACCCGCCGGCGCCGTCGGCAATGTACAGCCCCACGCCCTCCTTCTGGGTGTAGCCCGTCTCGGCGGACCCGTCCGGCATATTGTACCGCGCCGCGAGCATACCGCCCACGCCCACGAGCATCCGGGAATAATCGTTGTTGCGTATCATACCTCTTTTGTCACCGCCATATCCTGCACCACCAGCACCACGTCCCCGGCCTTGTACTTCCCGAAGTTCACATTCCCCAGCGCCGGATTGTTGCCCACGTCCTCGATGTACAGGCTCACGCCGGAGGTCCCGCCTCCGCTCTCCCCGCCGCCGGAGGGCTTGACCCACAATTTTCCCTCGTCGTCATGGTGGACCGGTATAGTATCTTCTTCCGTTTTTTTCCCGTTGGGCTTGACCGCACCGGCGGTTGACGTACCCAGATACGTCTTGCCGATGATTCCAATATACGCATACCCATCTTTGTCCGTAACTATGGGAGCGCCGCCTAAGCCGCAAACATCACCATCATCGCCCGCACCAGCAAAGATGGATGTAATTGCCCCGAGTTCTGCAGGTGATGTCAATGCCTTGATGTCGGACAGCTTGACCCATAGCTTGCCCGCCTCATCCACGGCTACCTCCACGGTCTCCGCGTCGGTCTTGGCCTTGGCCTTCACCCCGCCCAGGGTCTCCGCAGACGCCACAGGGAGGGTGTACGAGCCGCCCCCGCCGCCTTCGCCGTCCGCGCCGTCCTCGATGGTCGCCACGTGTGGGCCGGTCTTGTCCGTGATGGTGATTGTGGTGGTCTTGCCAACCTTGTTGATGTTGACGGTGGGCGAGAAGCCGTCCTCGCCGGGGGCACCCGCCGCGCCGTCCTTACCGGGGGCGCCCGCCGCGCCGTCGTTGATGGTGGCGGAGTGCGGCCCCTTGGCGTCGGTGATGGTGATGGTGGTCTGCGTGCCCAATTTGGACACCGTCACCGTGGGGGAGAAGCCGTCCTCCCCCGGCGGGCCGCTGGCCTGGATGGCGGCGAGCGGCACCTTTTTGGTGCCCTCCCCCTGCCACAGCGGCAAAAGGTCCGTCCCCTTGGGCTCTGTCGCCTCCGGCAGCTGGTCGATGCGTTTTACGTCCATGTCACGCCTCCTCGATAAACGGCCACGGCTCCGGGATGATGAGCGTAGAGCCGCAGGCCAGATAATTTTTGCCGTTGACGCGGTAGTTTACCCCCGGCTCCACGGTCGCCGGCGTATAACTGCTGTTTGAGCAAAGGACATAGAGCATATATTCCCCGCCCCACTTGCAGTAACCGGGGTTCGGGATACCGTCGGTGTATATCCCGCACGTCGCGGCGTATGGCATGAGGATTTTGGCATCCGTGCTTTGGGGATAGCTTGTCCACGGTTGGTAGGGGTCTGCTGATTGCGTAGAGTTGTTGCCGGAGAGGGCAAAATTATATCTCTCGTTCAGGTCCGCCGAGAAGAGGGAACAGTAATACGTATTTGAACTGCCGGTTTGATAGCTTAAATACGGGAAAAGGCTCGGCAAAACTTCGCCGCCTCTGGAATACAAGTAGTAATACGTCTCCCCTGTATACTGTCCCACGAACCATGCCCACGCGACATAAGTAATATCCGTGCTCCTCTCCCGGTTGAAGCGCAGCAGGTGAAGAAAATCCCCCACCGCCTCGTAGCACACGGTCATATTGTTGGCGCAGGTCACGGACAGCGAATACATCAGGTTTGAGCTGCTCCCACTCTTGCGCAGCGCGACCGTCACCGATGAGCTGGATGAGGACGCCGAGAGGTAGAGCACTCCGGGAAAATCCGGTATCGTCAGGGTTATATTCCCTGTGGCCGCGCTCTGCTGCTCCGCGCCGCAGGCCTCGATGATTGCATCCGCCAGCTTCCGCAGCCACCCGTAGCCGGGGTTAGAGGACGGCGGGGTATAGTTGATGTTTACCTCCTTGTGGGTCCGCGTCACCATGTCAGCACCTCCCCCGGCTTCTGGAGCTTTCGGAGCGGCGGGTCCGCCGCAATGACGAGTCCTATTGACACAGCCAAGTATGACTTGCCGTTGACGGTGTACACAGATCGAGGTTCCGTTGTGACTCTGAGGTTAGTCGCCGCGTCCCGCAGGTCGTAAAGCACCTTGTTTCCGTTAAAGAGCGCAAGCCCGAAATTCGTCGCGGCGTTGCCGTCGGCATTGACAAAAGTTCCGTACCAGCAATAGGGGTAAAGAAAGTACCCGGTTTTTGGGGCAGGCATGGAGCCGGAACGAGAGAAAAATATAAATTCGTGGCCATAGTCAGAATAAAAGCCACTATGACGATAATTCTTCGCCCCATCAGACGCGCGAATTACATTCATGCCGTAATCTGAACTACCTGAAGCCCAAATGGGCAGTGGCATGGTCACATTCTCAATTTTTGTGCCGTAATCGTCCTGCGTCCTATACATCACATACGTTTCGCCGTCATAGCTCCCTTTAAAGGCAGTTACGGAGATGTTGAACGTACCAATACTACCCCAGGTGGAATACCTCTCAATTCCGACAAACCAGATAATATCGTCGATGTTATACACCGCTACACGGAAATCCTCCTCCACCGTATTTCCGGAGGACCTGGAGGCTCTCGCACTGTATGTACAGCTACTGGAACATAACTCTCTACCGTTATACCGAAGGTAATAGACAATTCCAAACAGCGCGTTTTTGCCCCTCACGCCCACAACCAGATCATAGCCCAGCGCCGTGTTGCGGTAGGTGAGCTGCGTCTCATAGTTTTCGCCCCCGATATAGCTTAAGCCCAGCGACTCAAAGCCCGTCAGCTCCGCGTCCAGGATGGCCTTGATTTGCGGCGCGGCGTTTCGGGCCAGCGCGGTCCACCGTGTCGTCTCATCCGCGCCCGTCCCCGTGGCGGTGAGCGTCGGAGATATGTACATTTTCCTCATTGGGTCCCCTCCTTAAATTCCACACTTTCCCCGGCCCCCAGAGGCAGGAGATATTCGGCGTTCCCGGCATCCGCACCGCCAAGCTCGGCGGGCTGTCCCGCTCCCAGCGGCATAAGGTACTCCGCCGCGCCGGTGTCCACGTCCCCCAGCTCCACGGGCACGCCCGCGCCCAGGGGCAGCAGATACTCCGCGTCCGCTATGATTTTCTCCCCCGTGTACGCCCAGGGCGGCGCGCCGC
>CANQKZ010000215.1 GCA_947624585.1 uncultured Oscillospiraceae bacterium
TCCCGAAAAGGATATTGGGCAGTAGCCGGGAGCGGCATCCTCACCCACACCATTACAAACGAGAGACTCGCCCGGGCGGGATATTACAGCATCCTGGCCCGGTACGAGTCCCTGCACTTATACGATTGAACCGCCGTGTACGGAACCGTACGCACGGTGGTGTGGGAGGTCGGCCCCGTGAGGGGCCTCCTACCCGATTGTATGGAGAGGGTTTGAGACATGGGCAAATCAGGTTTCGGCGCCGCCGGTGTTCGCCGCGCACTCCTCGATGAGCTCGGCGAAGGTCCTGCGCAGGAGGAGAGAGTTGAAGTACACCACCCCCGCAAAGCCGATGAGGAGCCACGCCAGGAGGCCCCAGCGGAGGGTGGTTTCCGTGTAGAAGGTCAGCACGGCGCTGGCGAAGGGGAGCATGAACACGGATACGGTGCGGCCCGGATGGCGCAGGGCGACGGCCACGGAGCTTTTCAGCGTCCCACGGATGGTGTTAGAAAATTTTGCCAGCACCGCGAAGGCATGGAGCAGGAGGATCGCCAGCACCAGGCAGGCGACGATACCCAGCGCCCGCACAACGGCGTCCACCGGCCCGGCGCCGTCCCACACGGAGGCCAGGTCGTACCATGTGAGCAGACCGAACAGCACCAGCAGGAGCCATATGGCCGTGGCCTGGAGGAAATTTTGCCGGAAGGACCGGAAGTAATCCCGGAAAACGGAGCTGTCCTCCTCCGCCGCCAGCTTCATGCAGGCGTAGTGGAGGGCCGTCAGGGACGCGCCCACCGTCGCCAGGGGGACGGAGGTCAGGAGGAAGAGAAGATTCAGGATCATCAGGTCCCCCATCCTGCCCAGAAAGCGCATCAGGGGACTGTCAATACTGAACAAACCGCGCACAAATTACACCCCCCTGTTTTCGTCACATTGTTGAAAAATGTGTTGACACGGGACGAGAAGTATTGTATTATTTGTAATCATAACCCATCGAGTCCCTTTGAACAAGGGACGGATTCAAGAACTTATCCCGACGGATTACAGATGTTTCGGAGAGGGGGACGGCGCGTGGCGGAGCGGATCGGAGGAAAACGGGGGTGGCTTGCGCGGGTGGGCGGGCGGCTCAACGACCTGAGTCTGCGCAAGAAGCTTCGGTATCTCTACTACTTCTGCGTCCTGGGGCCCATCCTCCTGACGGACGCGGTGATTTTGCTGAGCCTTGTCCGGGCGGAGCGGTCCGAGCAGGGGCGGCAGATGGCGGACGTGGCCAGCGCCGTCCAGTACAACGTCACCAACTTCACCGAGACCCCGGCGGTGATCGCCAGGACCATCTACCTGGACTCCTCCATCCGGGAGTTCCTGGAAACGGATTTCGAGAGTCCGGCGGAGTACTACAAGGGCTACCGGCGAATCACCAACCAGTCGGTGCTCAGCGGCATCACCCAGATCGACAACAGCGTGGTGACCGTCTACGCGGACAACGAGGGGATCGTCAACGGCGGCGGCTTTATCCGGGTGTCCGACGTGCGGGAGGAGGAGTGGTTCAAAAAGTACGCCGGGAGCCCTCTGGACACCCAGCTCATCATCTACTACGACAGGGACGCCAAGGCCAGGGTGATCTCGCTTCTGCGGAACCTTGGCTGGTTTGCCGGGGACGGCAAGACGAAGATGTTCGTGAAGATCGACCTCAACTACAGCTCCCTGGTGTCGGACACCATCAACATGAAGTACGACTTTCCCGTGTACATCTGCGCCGGGTACACCACCATTATTTCCGGCGAGGGGCCCAACAACCAGGGGGACAGGTTCACCACCTTCACCCGTGCCCGGGAGGTGGGGCTGGAGGAGGAATTTGACCTGTACGGCGAGACGCTGACGGTCCGGGTCCTGCGGCGGACCAACAGCGTCCTGGCCTTTTTGCGGGACAACGCCCTCATCGTGACGCTGCTGCTGCTCTTTAACATCATCTCGCCGCAATTTGTGATGAACCTCGTCGAGTACTCCATCAACAGCCGCCTCTTCAGGCTGGGGGACGTGTTCAACAAGGTGGACAGCGAGGAGCTCATCACCATCCCCGGCGACAACGGCCGGGACGAGATCGGGGGCCTCATGGACAACTACAACCGCATGGCGGTGCGGATGAACGGCCTCATCGACCAGGTGTACCGGAACCGCCTCCGGGAGCAGGAGATGGACATCGCCCGCCAGAACGCGGAGCTGCTGGCACTCCAGAGCCAGATCAACCCCCACTTCCTCTTCAACGCCCTGGAGAGCATACGGATGCACAGCATTTTGAAGAGCGAGCACGAGACGGCGGACATGGTGGAAAAGCTCGCCATCATGGAGCGCCAGAACGTGGACTGGTCCACGGACACCAACACGGTCCGGCGGGAGCTGGAGTTCGTGGAGGCGTACCTGGGACTCCAGAAGTACCGCTTCGGGGAGCGGCTCAACTACCGCATCGAGCTGGAGCCGGGGTGCGAGGACATCCTGGTGCCCAAGCTGACCGTCACCACCTTCGTGGAGAACGCCTGCGTCCACGGCATCGAGAGCAAGACCAGCCCCGGGTGGATCTTCGTCCGGGTGAACACCGAGGGGGAGGACCTGTGCGTGGAGGTGGAGGACACCGGCGGCGGCATGGACGAGGAGGAGACAAGGGCGCTGGAGGAGCGGATGCGCTCCGCCAGCATCGATATGCTCCGGGGCAAGGGCCGGGTGGGCGTTGTCAACGCCTGTCTGCGCATCCGTATGATGACCGACGGCGCCGCGAAGTTCGAGCTGGAGAGCGAGAAGGGCATCGGCACCGTGTTCACCGTCCGCATCCCCATGAGCAAGACAGAGAGGAGTGTATGAACTATGTTGAAGGTACTTCTTGTGGACGACGAGGTGTTCATCGCCCAGGGGCTGGAGGTGCTCATCGACTGGCGGGCGGAGGGGTACGAGATCGCCGCCGTCTGCCAGAACGGGAGGGAGGCGTTGGACTATCTGCGGGAGCACCGGGTGGACCTGGTGATCGCCGACGTGATGATGCCGGTGATGACGGGGCTGGAGCTTCTGGAGACGGTCAAGCGCGAGAAGATCTCCGACGCCAGCTTCGTGATCCTCTCCGGCTACGGGGAGTTCGCCTTCGCCCAGCAGGCGCTGCGGTACGGGTGCATGGACTACCTTTTGAAGCCTATCGAGCGAGACGACCTTCTGGCCATCCTCCGCCGGTCCAGCAGCGCCTCCCGGGACGCCATGATGGAGCAGAGGTACGAGCGGGAGTACCTGACCCGGCGGCTCATCGCCCTCCTGTACGGCAAGGGGTCCCGGGAGGACCTGGAGCACGTCCGCTCCCATATGCGCCTGTCGCCGGGGGTGCGGTACGTGGAGATCGAGATCGCCGGGGAGGCGGACGCGGACGGGGACGGGTCGGAGCTGGCGGTCCTGCGGGAACAGGTCTACCAGAACTGCCGCCAATACCTCCAGGAGGACGCGGACCACTGCGTGCTGGAGATCTCCAACAACCGCCAGAGCTACGCCGTGGGCCTCATCTACTGCGACTATATGGCGGAGGACCGGGGCCTCGCCGAGGGGCAGTACATCCAGCAGCTCCACCGCCACCTGGGCGTCTCCGTCCAGCGGGAGGTCCGGTTCATCGCCGGGCGCCGGGTCCAGGACCTGGAGCAGGTGTCCCAGTCCTACGAGTCGGCCATGGCCCTCCGCAACCTGGTGCCCTTCCGGAGCCAGAAGCCCGTCTACTGGTACGAGCACGAGCTCCAGGAGCCGCCGGAGGAGGAGAGGACCGTCCTTCTCCGCCGCGAGCTGGACCGGCTCATCGAGGCCGTGGAGCGGGGGGAGCACGGCCTCATCGAGACGCGGGTCCGGGAGCTCTTCGCCAGGATGCAGGAGCGGGGCCTGAAGCGCCGGGGCATCAACGTCAACTTCAACTATCTGCTCTTCCGCCTGGTCCACCTGGCCTCCAACCTGGACAGCGAGTCCGACCAGGAGGAGATCCTCCAGCTCATCAGCGCAAGCTCCGTGGAGCAGGGATTTTTGCGGGGCGGCAGCAGCCATCTCACCCGGTTCGCCTGCGACTACGCCGACTACCTGACGCAACTCCGGCACAGCGAGCCCACCGGCATCCTCCGGGACATCGAGCGGGAGATCCGGGAGAACTACGCCGAGAACCTGACCCTCCAGGACCTGGGGAGGAAGTACTTCATCAACAGCTCCTACCTGGGCCAGATCTTCCGCAAGGCGTACGGCCAGTCCTTCAAAAACTACCTGACCCTCCACCGCGTCAACGAGGCCGCCCGCCTCCTCCTCCACACCGACCGCAAGATCGGCGACATCGCCGAGAGCGTGGGCTACCGGGACATCGACTACTTCATCTCCAAATTCATCGAGATCAAGGGATGTACGCCGTCGAGGTACAGAAAGAGCAGACAGTAACATCCGAAAACCTCAAAATGGGGCTGTGAAAAAAGTCCCGTAAAAAAGGAAGAGAGTTACCAAGGATTCCCTGGCAACTCTCTTCTTTTTTTGGTA
>CANQKZ010000216.1 GCA_947624585.1 uncultured Oscillospiraceae bacterium
AAGGTATCCGCCGGAGTAGCAGTTCTCCACATGGGAGCCCTGGATATGCCCCGCGAACCCGCCGGCATACGTCTTGCCCTGGACGCGGATGGCGGAGTAGTCCCCGGTCACATTGACGCCCTTGCCCAGGAAGCCAGCAAAGCCGCCGACCTCGTCGCCGGAGAGCTTATCGCCGGACGCTTTGACGCCCATGGTGTCAAACTTGCTCTTGTTCGTCTCGCTCAGATACACGCCGGAATCGGTGATGGTGACGGAACGTGTATCAGTGGTAGGCGCAACAGCGCTGTAGGAGAATGTCTCCCCATCCGCCGAGCCGATAACGCCGCCGACCTCGGTACCGGTGCTAAAGGTATCACCAGAATCCGCTTTCACCGTGATCATGGGATCGGTTACCGTCACATCGGTCACGCTGACGCTGGGGGTAGTACCATTCGCATCTCCCCCGTCGATTTTACCGATTGCGCCGCCGACATTCAGCTGTTTGTTGTAGTTCCGATTTTCTATGGTTACCGAGATTTCCGGCGTTGTGACCTTCACATTGGTCACGCTTGCGCTGGCCTCGGCTCCCGTCGGAGTCGTGCCGGTGATCTTACCGATCGCGCCGCCGACGCCCTCGAACCATAGGCCCTCATATTTATCATCAGAATGTTTATATTCTTTATCCTTGAAGCTGATTTCCACGCCGTTGATCGTTACATTCTCGATCGTGGAATCAGTCACCACAGCAGCCAGGGCACCGGCATTCGTCAAAGCGTTACCTTTTATATCGTCAGACCCCATCCCGTGGGGGGCGAACATATAAATCTTCTCCATAATCAAGTTACTGACTTTGGCGCCGTTTCTCAACTGTCCAAAGAGCCCCACATACTGGCTGCTGGAGTTATCGTTCTGAAGATAAAGGTTGCTGATGGTGTGGCCCATTCCGTCGTAGGAGCCGCCGTCAAGAACCGCCGGGACCTGACCGTGGTCCTTTTGACCTGTCCAGTACTCTTCATATTGTTTGTTGCCAAACTCATCGAGTAGATCCTTGCCGTCGGAACCCTTCAGCGCGGTGGATCTGTTGGACGTGTACCCGTCATAGACATGGTTTTTCGCGTAAACTGAGTAATCCACGTCCATGTGTTGCACGAAACCAAACTTGATGATCTCGGTAAACACAAGGCCATTGTTACTTGGACGTGAGAAACGAGTCATACCTGCCAGGTTCAACGGTGTACGGATAATAAGTTCGTCAATTGGCTTGTTCACGAAGAGCTGGGTTGTTCCGTCCTCAAACTTCTTTACATAGTTGATTCCCGCTTTTTCCCTTATAGTCCAATCATCGATTTCATATTTGCCGGTAGAAGTGCCGGTGTTGTCAAGAATCTCTGTGTCAATGCCGACATTTATGGCCTCGCACGGGAACTGCGGGTTGAAGATGTACGTCTGGCCGTTGATTTGGGTTCTCAGATAGAAGTGCTGTGACGCCGCCGGGAGAAGCAGCCCCTCTACCGGTATGATGTACCCATATTTGCCGATCAAGTTTGCGGCATTTGTTTCTGTGTCGTCGCTTGACCCTACCGGGATAGTATAATCTTCGAAATTGATTTTTACGCTGGTCCTCAAGGTCGTTGCATGCAGCGGCTGGTTCTTATCAGTAAAAGTGACGCCCGGGTTATTGTCAAGATCGTCGTTATTCACATAGTAGGAGTTTATCGTCATCAGGATGCTATCGACATCGGCATCGCTGACGACCATGTAGCCACTGTCGTAGACCGTGCCATCCACACGGAGTGTGTTGACAACGCGCCCACTGGTGCTCCCCGCGTCAGGGAACGTGCCGTAGAAGCCCATGTATCCTGCTACATCGCCAAGATTCTTCTTATCATCGGCTTCAAGCGTCATATCTCTGGATTTCCATTCTTTCTTCCCGGTATCAGGATCAGGTATATCGGCAACGAAATCCTTCGAGGGCTCTTTATACAGTTCATAATAGATAAGATTATACCGCATGGGCCAGTCGCCGTGGTGGACCGTCTGCCCCTCGGTCTTTATATACGGATACGTCACAGTAGACGCCCCAGTTTTCAGTACATCCACATCGTAAGGATCAGCCTGGACAAGGTCTGCCACGTTATATGCGTGCATGGTAACGGTAGAGTCAAGATACACGCGCTCGTCTGTAATGACAGGTCCGGCTATAGCGCCGATGCCGTAGACCTTTGCCGTGCCAAAGCCAGTCCAGGTAGGTTTGGCCGAAAGAGCAGGGATCTCACCGGCGAAGTTGCCCGCTTTCGCGCCGCCCTTGGCGGAGGCGGTGGAGTAGTTGACGCCGCTGAACTTCAGGTTATCCGTCACATCGGTATTCTCGATTTGTCCGGCAAACCCTCCGGCGTAGCCCTTATCCTTGTTTTTAGCCGTCACGTTATAGTCGGTGGTGCTATACGCGCCTTTTACCGTATGTCCGCCGGAGTAGCAATCACTGATCGTCGCGTTCTTCAAATGCCCGATGAACCCGCCGACGGAATAGTTGCCCTCGACCTTGACGGCGGCGTAGCTCTTCTCGATCGTCGTGCCCTGTGTGGCCATGCCGATAAGACCACCCACGGTGTCGGCGCTTGCGCCGGTTCCGTCGCTGATCATGTACTTATTATATGCTTCGGTATACTCAGTCGTGGACGTAACATCCTCCGGCTCCACATACACGCCGCAGTTGGTGATGGTGACCGCGTCTACCTTGGTATTGTCAGCCGGGTTCACCGCGCCGACGAGTGCGCCGAAGCGGACTTTGAATTTGTCGGAAGCACCACTGTAATGCGTCCCCGTAGGATCCCCGCCGGAAGAACCGGAACTTGTCGGAACATAAGGCGACGGATTATCACTGTTTACACTCGAATCGGCAGGTTTTATTACTTCGATTCTATAGATTTTGTTTCCGTTTGTATCTTTATCACCAAGATAGTAAGTCCCGCTACCGATATTATTAAACACGGTGAAATAAGTGGTGCCCACATCTCCTTGTGTTGCCGATCCAACAGGGGAATCGTTTATGTTCGTTTTATATAGTTTAAGCCCACCTTTGCCATACGTGTTCCCAGATGCTTGCTCCCACCAAATCTTCACTGTTGCGGTACCAGTAATTTTAAAAGTTATAAGTGATGCATCTTTATTCGTACTCGTTCTTCCACCGAATGCTATATGGTACCTGCCTGAATAGACATCTTCTCCATCATATTTCCATTGTGCAGATTCAGATTTTACAAAAGCACTTTTGCTGTTCTTATTAATTATTGTGAAAAATTCATTATCGATTTCAATATTTTCTTTCGCGCTATACTCATTGGTTGTAAGGTTACCTTTATCAACTTCGGCACTTACATCAAGAATATGGACTTCCGTCCCGCTGCTACTTCCCCCGCCGCCCGTCACATCGCTGGCATCGCTCTTGACTGTTGTATTCACAAGCCTCACGCCGTCAACGACGCCGCCGGTGACGCGACCGAAGAGGCCACTCTCTAAAAGGACCTCGCTTATGGCACCGTTCTTGAACACGCCCTCGTCAATCATGCCGGGAATAAGGTTCTTGATGATATACTCATGCCCGTAATACGCTCCGCCCGCCATTGTGATTGGCACATGGTTGGACTTGGTGTCGCTGCCCGTGATAAGCTTCGGCATGACCTTGGGGAGCTTATCGGGAGCATCATAGGATGCAAAGTCAATATTCAGCAGCTGGTTGACCGTCGCCTTTTGGACAGTCTGAGCCCCCTCTGTATAAATCTTTTCAACCGTGCTACTGTATTCGTTTTTGGTTTCATTGCTGCGGATGCCCAGATTGGCAAGCTGGCGCGCGCTGCGGATGACCACGCCGTTGTAGTTGGTGTTACTTATAAAGCTTTCTTTCGTCCGGATATTATCCAGCTCGGTTTCCGGTGTCTCGCCGTCGAAGATCTCGCCGGCGAAGGAGAAGTTGACGGTGAACATGCGGCCGGCGAAGCTGACGACCGTGTAGTAGTTGTCTGTGACCACGTTCAGCGCGTCCGCGGGGACGGTGTACTTGTAGCTGTACTCGGTGGTGCTCTCGGCGGTTGTCACGGTGACCGCAGGAGTCAAGGATGCTCCCGTCAAGGGATAGCTCTTCCCGCCCACGTTGATGGCAAGCGGTCCCATGTCGGTGGTCGTGAGGAAGACGTAGCCGTCATCCGTGGCGACCGTGCCGTTGCCGAGGCCGCCTCTGATAAGACCGGTAAGGCTAATGGTCTTGCCGCTGGCATAGTAGCCGGTTTCGGGGGTGCTGTTGTTGACGGTGTCGTAGTACAGGCCGGTCGCCTTCACCAGGATCCAGTCGCCGTGGTGGGTGGACTGGCCGTCAGCAACAGGATAAGGATAGGCTTCCCCATCCCTGTTGTAGTGATCCGCTTTCAAACCGGAGCTCGTATCGACATCCGGGTCGACCAGGTACGTGCCCTCGTCCCTCGGGGCGACAACCTTATTGTCCGTGGTATTGAAAGCCTTGGCGAC
>CANQKZ010000217.1 GCA_947624585.1 uncultured Oscillospiraceae bacterium
GGCCCTTGCCACCCTGATCCTCAACAAGATCCGCGGCACCTTCAACTGCCTGTGCGTCAAGGCCCCTGGCTTCGGCGACCGCCGCAAGGAGATGCTCCGGGATATCGCCGTCCTCACCGGCGGCGAGGTCATCAGCTCCGACATCGGTATGGAGCTGAAGGACGCCACTATTGATATGCTGGGTCAGGCCCGCCAGGTCAAAGCCACCAAGGAGAACACCATCATCGTGGACGGCGCGGGCGACAAGTCCGAGATCGCCGCCAGAGTCGCTCAGATCAAGAACGAGTACGAGATCTCCACCTCCGATTACGACCGGGAGAAGCTTCAGGAGAGGCTGGCGAAGCTGGCCGGAGGCGTGGCCGTCATCAAGGTCGGCGCCGCCACGGAAACCGAGATGAAGGACAAGAAGCTGCGCATCGAGGACGCGCTCAACGCCACCCGCGCCGCTGTGGAGGAGGGCATCGTCGCCGGAGGCGGCACCGCCTATGTGGTGGCCTCCAAGGCTGTGGAGAAGCTGATCAGCGAGACCCACGGCGACGAGAAGACCGGCGTTGCCATGATCGCCCGGGCTCTCGAGGCTCCTATCAAGCAGATCGCCGCCAATGCGGGTCTTGAGGGCGCCGTCATCCTCAACAACGTGAAGAGCTCCGACGCCGCCAACTACGGCTTCAACGCCGCCACCGAACAGTATGTGGACATGATCGCCGACGGCGTGGTGGATCCCACCAAGGTGTGCCGCTCCGCTCTGGAGAACGCCGCCTCCATCGCCTCCATCGTCCTGACCACCGAGTCCCTGGTTGCAGACAAGCCGGAGCCCCCCGCTCCCGCCGCCGCGCCCAACCCGGACATGGGCGGAATGTATTAAAATTCCCAAAAAGGGGCCGTGAGGCCCCTTTTTTTGGTAAAACTGAGAGTTGCGGAATACGGAAAGGCTCAGGGCGTTTCCGTATTTTTTGATTATGATATTAGTATGAGAAGGGGAGGACGGAGAATGGAATACATGACGAGGATCCCGGACGGGCTGGAGACGGTGGAGGAGTACCGGGAGAGGACGCGGTACATTTTTGACGAGCCCTTTCCGCCTGGGTTCACGGTGAGTCCCGGTGTGGGGCGGAAGGTGGCGGCGGTAGACGGGGAGCTGAAGCCCTACGCCGGGAACACGGTGGTGCTGACACTGCCGGGGGCGGCGCGGGGGCGGATCGGGACGTATCAGTGGGCGGTGTACGACCGGGCGGGGTGGTGCCTGTCCCGGGCGCTGCCGGAGGAGACCTTCCACATCACCCTTCACGACCTGGAGAGCGGCGAACCCTCCCGGGAACTGGAGGCGCGGGTGGAGGCGGTGGAGATCGCGGCGCGGGAGCTGACGGAGGCCGCTGCCGCCTCGGGGAAGTCGGTGCGGCTTCGGTCTACAAGGGCCTTCTGCCTGGCGAGCTCCAGCATCGTGCTGGGGTTTGAGGCGGAGGACGGGGAGAGCCAGAGGATTTTGATGGCCCTCTACGAGATGTATGAGCGCATCCGGCCTCTGGGGTACCCGCTGACGCTCCACGCGACGCTGGGGTATCTGCGCCCCCTGCCGTATACCCGGGGGCACCTGGAGGCGATGAGGGCGGCGGTGGAGTCGTGCCGGGATATGCCGCCGGTGCGGTTTGAGCTGCCCCTCTCGGCGGCGGAGTACCAGAGGTTTTCGGATATGCGGACCTATTGGAGAGCTTGAGGGACACAATTTATTGAATCAAACAGTGGACTTTCCGGCGGGATTATGATAGGATAGAGAAAATCCGGGCTTTCGGGAGGCGCGACTGATATGAAGGATCTGCCCACCGCCATTACTGTGTGTATCATTCTTCTGGGGACATTCGCCGTGGCGTCGCTGCACCGCGTCCTTTACAGGCGGCTGTGCAGGAAGCACCTCTTTTGGATGTTCCTCAACAACATTATCCAGTGCATCATTTACATAGCGGGGTTCCTCTGGGCGGTGTCGGCGATACCGCAGCTGGGTAAGCTGTCCACCACGCTTCTGGCCGGGTCCGGGATCGTGGCGCTGGCGGTGTCCCTGTCGGCCCAGGAGTCGCTGGGGAATATCGTCAGCGGCCTTTTTATCTCCCTCTACCGGCCCTTCAACGTGGGGGACCGGATCAAGATGGTGAGCTCCGGCGTGGTGGGGAATGTGGAGTCCATCACCCTGCGGCACACGGTCATCAAGACCTTCGCCAACACCCGTGTGACGGTGCCCAACTCCATCATGAACAAGGAGATCGTGGAGAACAGCGACATGGTGGAGGAGATCGCGTCCTACTATGTGGACGTGAGCGTGTCCTACGAAAGCGACGTGGACCGGGCGAGGGAGATCATCGCGGAGATCGTGGGGAACCACCCGCTTTATGTGGACGTGCGGAAGGATATGTCCGAGGAGAAGGTATCCGTCCTCATGCGCGGGTTCGAGGCCAGCGGCATCGCCCTGCGGGCCAGGGTCTGGACGAAGACGGTGAACGACAACTTTCGGGCGTGCAGTGACATCAGGATAGAGATCCTCAAGCGCTTCCGGGAGGAGGGCATCGAGATCCCGTACACGAAGGTCAAGCTCGTCGGGGACGACGGTTGAATACAGAGAGGCGGAATTATGGAACGGTTGACGGCAAATTATCACGCCCACACCTGGCGGTGCGGGCACGCCTGGGGGACGGAAAGGGAATATGTGGAAACAGCCCTGGAGAACGGGTTTGAGGTCTGGGGGTTCTCCGACCACACGCCCATCCCCGGGATGTCCCCGGAGCGGTCCGCCGGGATGCGGATGACCATGGACCAATTGGAGGAGTACGCCGGCGCCGTGTCGAAGCTTGCGAGGGAGTACGCCGGGAGTCTTCGGATCCACGCGGGGCTGGAGGCGGAATATCACCCGGACTGGTTCGGAGAGCTGGCGGAGAGCGCCCGGCGGGCGGGGGTGGAATACCTCATTCTGGGACAGCACTTTGTCTGCGACGGCGCCTACTCCGGCGCCCCCACCGACGACCCGGAGAGGCTGCGGGACTACTGCCGTCTGGTGACGGAGGGGATGGAGACGGGGCTTTTTTCCTTTGTGGCCCATCCGGACCTCATCAACTTCACCGGGGACCCTGAGCTCTTTGAGGAGGAGGCCGGGAGGCTCTGCGCCAGGGCGCGGGAGCTGTCGGTACCGCTGGAGTTCAATCTCCTGGGACTCGCCACGGGGCGGCACTACCCCAACCCCGCCTTCTGGCGCGTGGCCGCCCGGACGGGGAACGACGTGGTGCTGTCTCTGGACGCCCATGCGGCGGAGCACATCACGGGACGCCCTGTGGAGGGGTTCCGGCTTGCGGAGGAGCTGGGACTGCGCGTCACGGAGAGCGTCGATCTCACGAGGCTCCGGCGGGGCGTGTGACGAGTTTCAGACGGATCCCGGAGTTTGCCGCAAGGCGTCCGGGGTCCGTTTTTTTTGCGGATGTTTGGAGAGAAATTTTGCCGGAGGTGGAGAAAATGGCGAATATTGTTCTTGTGGAGGACGAGGCCGGGGCGGCGGAGCTGGCACGGGAGTATCTGGAGGGTCTGCCGGGGGAAAATCGGCTTTTTGTCTTTGATTCCGCCGGAGGGGCGCTGAGGTGGTGTGGGGAAAATCCAGTGAACCTCTTCATCCTGGACATCGGGCTTCCCGACTACCGGGGGACGGAGCTGGGGCGGCAGATCCGGGCGATGCCGCGCTACCGGTTCACGCCCATCCTCTTCACCACGGAGCTGGCCGGTGAGGAGCTGGGGGCCTACCGGGAGATCAAGTGGTGCGATTTTCTGGTCAAGCCCTTCTCCAAGGCCCGGTTCCTGGCCGCCGTCGCCGCCGCGCTGGAGCTGGAGGAGAGGATAGGTGCAAAACCGGCGGCTCTGCGCATTGAGCAGAAGCAGTTCGTGTTCGAGTATGAAATCGGGGACATCCTCTTTATCGAGTCCTACGGCAAGCGGGCAGTGATCCACCACATGGCCGGGGGAAGGGAACTGGAGGACGGGATCTCCGGGTACTCCCTGGCGCGGCTTCTGGAGCTGACGGGCGGGGCGCTGGTCCGGTGCCACAAGAGCTACCTTGTGAACCCTGAGAAGATTGCCCGTGTGGACAAGGCGCGGCAGCTCCTGTGGCTCCGGGGCCGGGACGCGCCTGTCCCCATCGGGGAGAAGTACCGGGATGAGCTTATGGGGAGGTGAGCGGATGAAAAATATCCTGCTTCTGTTTCTGGATGCCTCCGTCCTCGCGACAGCGGGGGCGGGGCTGATGGGCGGGCGGCGTTGGCGGGACGCGCTTTTCCTCCCGGCGTACCTTGTCGCCTTTCTCGCGGTGTGGACCTTCAACGGGCGGGGGAGCTACCTCATCCTGCCCTGTGCCAACTGGGTCCTGGCCCTGATTCTCCTGATCCCGGTCCTGCTCGCAAACAGCCTGCTCTGCCGGGAGGGGGAGGGGGTCATCCT
>CANQKZ010000218.1 GCA_947624585.1 uncultured Oscillospiraceae bacterium
ACCATTGAGAAAAGCGCGGCGCCACGGAACGCGCACACCGGTACCATAGGAGCCAGCGAACCCCGACTTGTAGTACTGGGTTGAGCTCCCTCCGAATTCAGACGGGAACATCACCTCAGTGTCCTCGTGCATGTCCTTAAGCTGGTTCCAACCCTGCGGCACGTTCTCGAGGCTGTAGCCCGTGCTGACGTAGTCGGCGGTCACATGGTCGGTCAGCTTGGATGCGTCGCGGCACTTGTGGACGGACGCGTAGTTGAAATGCGTGGCCACGCCGTCCGTAGCGGAGGTGACGGTGTACAGCGGCTCGATGCAGATGTCATACGCGCCGTGCATACACTCGATGCCGGCCACCCGGATCGGGAACTGGTTATTCGTGGCGGCAGGACCCGCGGATCCGTCTCTGTGGCCGGCCAGTCTCTCCGTGGTTCCGGAGCTCCACGGCATGGTGGAGACACGCGCCTCCTCGACCAGATCGAACGGCGCAGTCACGTCCAGATTGAGAGCGGTGTAGTTGGTCCCGCCCACGTTGACCTTGGCCTTGCTGACGATTGTCGCCAGATTGACGATGCCGTACGTGTCGATGTTGTTGCGGTCGGAGTTCGCCTGCGCCCAGTCGCCTACGGAGACGTTGGAGCCCTCGTGCCACTTGTCGTAGTCGGCCTCGGGGAGCAGTACTCTGGTGGTCTCCGTCTCGACGTGCTCCACCTTCGTCTGGATGTTGTATTGGTTGCATCCCTCGAGGATGTTGCCATTTTCTTTGTCCCAGTGTTTCAACTGGAACATCTCCAACAGCCACACGGAATCGCAGTCGTTCCACAGGGCGTCGTAGTTGTTGCCCCACTTGCGAGCGGCGGCCAGCCCGGCGTTGGCGCTCTGCCGGATCGCAGGCTTCAGCCCTGCGCCGCTGGTCAGCTTGCCTTCGACAAGCGCGCCCGGGAAAGTCGAGTGCCACGTAAACGCCCTCTTCTTTCCGTCCAGCCCCACGTCTCCGGCATAAGGCTTGAACCCTGCCTTGCGGCTCGTCGCCCAGCTCTTGGTGATGTACGTCTCGTCGACTGTACACTTCCGCCACAGCGCCTGCGACGCCGTGTACACAGGTGCAAGCGTTCCTGTGATATCGAACGTGTCGTCCACGCCCTCGACGGCCTTGACGTCCATGGTGCCGTCTTCCTTGGAGATCGCGTTGAAGCGGACATACCATGTCAGAGGATGCTCCTCGCTCCAGTCTGCTCCGCCGTCGTCGGTGTCAGTCGCCAGAGCGGCCTTGCCCAGCGGCGCCAAGTCGTCCATGGCTGTGCCGGCAGTCGTGCTCCCGCCGCTCGCGCTGAAGAAGCGGACGGTGTACACCTTGTCGGCGATCACGCGACCGGCCATGGTGAAGAAGCGGCTCAGGAGCTTGTAGCGGTCAGTCTCAGACTCAGACGCTACAGCCCACCACTGTTTGAAGACTGTCGTGGTGTTGGTGCAGTCCAGCATCGCCTCGAAGACGGAGTCCGTGAACGTCTCCGACGCGTTGCCGGCGGCGATCGCGGCGTTAGAGCTTGCCATCGCCCGCAGAGCGTCGACGATTGCCTGTCCGGTACTCTCCGTGATGGGATGCGAAAATGGTTTCATTGGCATTTGTCATTCCTCCTCGTTAACAAACATGGTCCATGTGCCGTCAGAGTCCCAGCCGAAGCTGACTGTGACTGCGGCGGCGGCGCCTGCGGCCTGATCGGCGTAGCCTTTCGCAAGATCTCGCGCGGCCTCCGCTCCGGCCTTCGCGGCGGCGGCGTCGTCGGCAGAGTCCGCGGCAGACTTGGCGCTCCCTTCTGCGGCTGTCTCAGACTTCAGGGCGGCGGCGGCAGACGCCTGAGCTGCGTCCATCCAGCCCTGCATCTTTTGCGACGCCTCCTGCACGACTTCGGTCGAGACTTTCGCCGCGGCCTCAGTGGCAGTGGTGGCGGAAGCGGCGGCGGACTGCGCAGACTTTTCGGCGGCGGCGGCCTGCGTGGTGGCGTCAGTCGCCTTCTGCGTCGCGGTGTTTGCGGCGCCAGTCGCGGTCGTGGCGGCTGTGGAGGCCGTCTTCTCGGAGGCCGCGGCCTGCTCGGCGGATTTGGCGGCGGCGGCTTGGGAAGAGGCCGCCGCCGTCTGGCTGGCGCTTGCCGCCTCGGCCGACTTGGCGGCGGCGTCCTGAGATGTCTTGGCGGCAGTCTGGCTCGCGCTGGCCTGCTGCGCCGATGTCGCGGCGGCAGACTGAGACTGCGCGGCCGCGGACTGCGACGCCGCGGCTTTGTCGGCAGAGCTCTTTGCGGCATCTTCCGACTTTTTCGCCGCTGTCTGACTGGCAGACGCCGCGCTGGCACTCTGAGACGCTTCCTGCGCCTTCTGCAGTACCGTGTCGTAGTACTCTTTGGACCCGTTTTCGGCGTTCATCATCCAGTCGTCGCCCTCGACTGGCGTGACTCCTGTGCATGTCCGCAGACAGATCCAGCTCCAGCCGTTGTGGGAGACGACGTCGAGCCTGTGATACTCTGTCTTCGGATCATATTGGCCCATCGGGTTGAAGGCCACCTGACCGAGGACGGTCACGACCTCGCCCGTCATCGCGTTGCGTGGTACGTTAGGCATGTTCTAATACCACCTCCATCTCTCCTCTGTCATTGAGTCTGAATTTCGGCCCGGCGTACTGATCGTCGGTGTACATGTAGAGTGTGCCGGTCTCGGCGTCAATCTCGAAGCAGGCGTACATGAGATTGCCTCGAGATGGCTGGCCTGTATCGACGTACGCCTGCTGGTCGTAGTCCCACGTCCACCAGTTGTTGTCCTTGATGATTGGAGCGTGCCCGCTGTAGTGCTGGGCCCGGTCGGCATGATCCTTCGCCTTGTTCTCAGACTCTTTGGCATTCTTTGCTGAGTTCTCGGCCGCGTCGGCGTAGTCTTTGGCGTCGTTCGCCAGCTTCTCAGTCGCGGCGACCGCGTAGGCCTTCCACTGGCGCCCCGTCATCTTCATGGTCTGGGACTGGTGATGAACAGCCAGCAGGTCCTCATCAAACAGCTCCGAGAGCGGCGGCAACTGGTTGATATGCCTCGGATTAAGCTCCGTTATCGCTTTGTTCGCCATCCGGCTTCACCTCCTCCGCCATCTTATAGGCTTGCCTGAGATCCTCCCGGATGCCGGCCATGACATCTATCATGTCGCCGGAGACGCCGAAACGGGATAT
The DNA here is from genome assembly GCA_947624585.1 of uncultured Oscillospiraceae bacterium. GTDB lineage: Bacteria > Bacillota > Clostridia > Oscillospirales > Oscillospiraceae > RUG626. The sequence goes on from CANQKZ010000218.1 coordinate 3,204, forward strand.
CTCGTCGTATATCTTTCTCAACAGTTTCTGCAGGTCGCTCACGCGATCGCCTCCAGTCTGCACTCGAGCTGTCTGATCTTGGCCAACAGAATCGGGATGAACTCCGTATAGCGGAGCATCTGGTACCCGTCAGCCCCGACGCCCCAGCCGTCAAACTCAGACTCGGTCAGCCCGGCGTAGTCCATCGCCGCTTTGACATCCTGAGCCACGAAGCCGCAGTGCGTCTTGCCCTCACCCTTCAGTCGAAAGCTGACCGGGTCGATGCTGTCCAGCATGGTAATGTACCGGGCGTCCATCATCCTGATGTCTTCCTTCAGACGTTCGTCGGACGACGCCCACGGCTGGTTGGTCAGATAGATGCTTCTGAACTTCAGGTTGCTTCTCCCAAGATCCCAGCCCCCATTGTTATCTGGGTGGACGTGCCCTCTGCATCTGAGCCCGACATCGTCCATCTGCAGATACATGCTGTACCCATTTTGCAGATAGATGTAACCTTTTTGCGCGATGAAACGGAGCCCGGCATTGATTCCGGTCATGCCGACACAGTATCCGGTCGACGCAGCAGTTCGTATCGTTAGCTCGCCCTGCTTGTTGCCGCTTTCGTTCAAGAGATCGACTACGCCTCCCTGCAGAGTCCCAGCCGTGACGGTTCCAGCCTGTATCTTACTCCCGTTTATGTTTGTTGTTCCGGAGTAGGTCCATCCGGCGACGCGGCTGTTTACACTGGACGCAGTCGAGCTTGCAGAGCTCGCCAAGTTATAGGCGCTGTTCGCCGTACTCTGAGCGGAGCTGGCGGCATTCGCCGCATTGCTGGCTGTTGTCTGAGCGGATGAGATATTGTTCTGCACAGTGGTCGACAGTTTGCCGACCGTGATGGAGTTGGCAGAGATCTTATCCGATGTAATGGCGCCGGAAGCGATATTATCTGCCGTGATAGCCTTGGAGGCGATCTGGCTGGAAGTGATGCTCCCGGCCTCTATGCTTCCGCCTTTGATCCTGACGGTGCCGTCCCTGTCAGTAACGGTCAGGCCGTCGATGGTGTTCGCGAGGATCGTCAGACTCCCTTCCGGCCCAGTGATCTCGGCTCTGATCTCAGACGCCGTCTGTTCGATGCTGGAGCTCAAATTGTTTTTGACATCGTTGACTTCGCTCCGGATCTGGGCGGCCGTCTGTTCGATGCTGGAGCTCAAATTGTTTTTGACATCGTTGACTTCGCTCCGGATCTGGGCGGCCGTCTGTTC
>CANQKZ010000219.1 GCA_947624585.1 uncultured Oscillospiraceae bacterium
AAAAAAAGAAGAGAGTTGCCAGGGGATCCTTGGTAACTCTCTTCCTTTTTTACGGGACTTTTTTCACAGCCCCTTTCCCGGAGTATAATAGTTATCAGTTGCTGGGCTTGTCCTCGGACTCCCCGGCGTCCTTGCCGGTGGAGGAGACGCCCCACTTGGCGATCTTGATGCGGACCCGGTCCTCGCCAGTCTCGAAGGTGATGAAGTCGCCGTTGATATTGACGATCTTGCCGACCATGCCGCCGATGGTGGTGATGTTGTCGCCCACCGCCAGGGAGTTGCGCATATCTTCGGTCTTCTTTTTGCGCTTCTTCTCGGGACGGATCATGAAGAAGTAGAAGACAAGGATGATGACCACCAGGTAGATCACCATAGTGCCGATGCCAAGTCCGCCCATTGCGGCGGCGTTCGCGCCCGAACCGTCTCCGGCGGCGGCGCTGCCGTCTCCCGCGGGGACCATGCACCCGGCCAGTGTCACCAGAAGAAGGGCCGCGCACACGGTGACGATCGCTATGCGCCGGATCAGCTTGTTGTTTTTTGAGAACATCGTTTGACCTCCATTAAAATTGTGAAAGTATTTACATTATAGCCTGTTTCACGCCGGATTGCAAGAATTATTTCCCGGAAGCGTCATTTTCTTCTGCTCAGAGCCTCGCTGTACCGGCTCCTGAACGCCTCGAAGCGCCCCTCGTCCAGACTTTGCCGGATTCGCTCCGTCAGTTTATTGTAAAAATAGAGATTGTGGGCCACGGCCAGACGCAGTCCCAGGATCTCCCCGGCGGCGAAGAGGTGCCGTATGTAGCTTCTGGAATAGGTCCCGCACACCGGGCAGTCGCACTCTGGGTCGATGGGCTCCGGGTCCCGGGCGTACTTCTCGTTCTTGATGTTGATGATCCCATCCCAGGTGAACAGGTGTCCGTGGCGTCCGTTGCGGGCGGGCATAACGCAGTCGAAGAAGTCGATGCCCCGGTGGACCCCCTCGATGATGTTGGAGGGCGTGCCCACACCCATCAGATACCGGGGCTTGTCCTTGGGCATGTGCTCCTCGGTGGCGTCGATGGTGTCGTACATCTCCTGGGTGCTCTCCCCCACCGCCAGCCCCCCGATGGCGTACCCGGGCAGGTCCAGCTGGGCTATGGCGTCCATGTGGCTCGTCCGAATGTCCGCGTAGGTGGCCCCCTGGTTGATGCCGAAGAGCATCTGGCCGGGATTCACCGTGTCGGGCAGTCCGTTCAGCCGCTCCAGCTCCGCCTTGCACCGGACCAGCCACCGGTAGGTCCGCTCCGCCGACGCTTTCACGTAGTCATAGGGCGCCGGGAGCTTGATGCACTCGTCGAAGGCCATGGCGATGTCCGAACCGAGGTTGGACTGGATGCGGACGGAGTCCTCCGGCGAGATGAAGATGTGCCGCCCGTCGATGTGGGAGTTGAAGGAGGTCCCCTCCTCGGTGATCTTTCGGAGCTTCGCCAGGGAGAAGATCTGGAAACCCCCGGAGTCGGTGAGCATGGGGCCGGACCAGTTCATGAATTTGTGGAGTCCGCCCATCTGCCGCACCAGCCCGTCCCCCGGGCGAAGGTGCAGATGATAGGTGTTGGACAGCTCGATCTGACAGCCCAGCTCCTTGAGGTCCCGGGCGGACAGCCCGCCCTTGATGGCCGCCTGGGTACCCACGTTCATGAATACCGGCGTCTCCACAGGACCGTGGGGCGTGTGGAACCTGCCGCGCCGGGCCCGTCCCTCGGTTTTTATGAGTTCAAACATACTGACCTCCGTTTTTTTATGCGGTTTCTGACTATTCATTATAATATAATCCGCCTCTTTTTTCAACACTGGCATTGTGTACAGTATAGAGAATGGAAAATGTGGAAAATTCATCAAAACAGCAAAAGATATGGCTTGCAAAAAAGGACACGCTTTGATAAAATAATGTATATGGGTACGTTAAATGGGAAAAAATCAACACTTTTCGGCGGCACTCAGGGGGCCCACACGGCAAAAAAGTCACCCGCAAAAAAGGCCAAAGCGAGACGCGGAGGCAAGGGAAAGCGGGCGCTTGTTTGCCTTATTTGCGTTGCCCTGATCCTGGCGACAGGCTACCTGATGGCCGTCTATTCCCATATCCCCTTTATCGAAAATATCCGCACCCTCTATATCGAGACCGCCATGAGCACCCTCAACCACCAGTGGCTGGCCACGGCGTTCATCCCCGGCAGTGTCATTGACGAAGTGATGTCGGGCATCGACAAGCAGCTGGAGGACAACCAGATTTCCGAAAGCGTTCTGCCTCCGGGTGTCGCCGATCAGACCTGGACAGGGACCCAAGGCGCCGGGACCTCCGCGCCTCCCGCAAACGGCGCGGCCGGACCCTCCGGCGGCAATCAGGACACCCAGGGCGGCGCCGCCCCGGACACCGGCGCTTCCGGCGCCGCACCGCCCGAAACGGTCCCCGTGACGCCCGAGCCCCCCGCCGAGCCCACGGCCTTGGACAGGCTTTTGGCGATGTTCCCGCAGATCGACGCCTCCACCCTCCCCGCCGACCTGGAACTGGAGAACATCCAGCGGACGGAGATGGAGGAGCTGGGCGTCAAGACCACCGTGGGCGACACGGTCTGGGGCATAGATATGCCCAATGAGGTCCTTATCGTGATCGTGGAGGACACCGGCTACAAGGGAAAGCTCGCCATCTGCAAGGGCAGCTCCCGGACCATCCTGGGCGTGAACACCCGGTACACCAGCCGGGGCGAAACCGTGGTGGAATATTCCGAGGATTACGACGCGGTCATCGGCATCAACGCCGGGGCCTTTGAGGACCGGGACGGCCGGGGACGCGGCATCGAGGCGGTGGGCCTTGTGAAATCCGAGGGTGTCCTCCACCAGAAGGCCACCGGCTCCCCCTTCCAGATCGCGGGCCTGGATTACGACGACAACCTCCGCGTGGGCACCGATGTGGACGTGGACATTCTCCGGGACGGGATGCAGTTCTACCCTGTGCTGATCGTGGGTGGTGAGAAGATCGTAGGCAAGGGCTCCTACGGCATGGGCATCCAGCCCCGCTCCTGCATCGGCCAGACCTCCACCAAGGACACACTTATGCTGGTCATCGACGGACGCCAGCCCGGCCACAGCATCGGGACCACCGTCTCCGTGTGCGCCGACATCCTGCTCCGCTACGACTGCTTCACCGCCATGCACAACGACGGCGGCTCCTCCGCCATCATGACGTATCTCGGCGAACCCATCACCAAAAACAGCGCCACCAATATGCCCGACGGCCGCTACTTCCCCTGCGCCTGGCTTGTCCTCAAGCCCGGATACACCACCCCGGCCCAGACCGCCGAGGACAGTGGCGAGTGACTTCAGGGAAAACCGTATAAAAATCCTCCCGCTTCCGACTGTCCCGCACCCCGTCAAGAGGACAGAGAAAAGATTAAAATAAAGTTTACAGATTAGACAGCGCCTACGGCGCCGTCAGAACCGCAGATTCCGGTTGCCTCTTTGCAGGCATCCGGAATTTGCGGTTTTTTATGCCGCCATAGCCAATGCGTGCTTTTCCAGAGGCGTCAATACACCGAGGTTGCGCTGGACCCGTCTGTTGTTGTAGTAGCGAATATAACCCTCAATCGTTTGGACGAGTGACCGCTTGCTGTTGAACTGCTTTCCATAGTAGCACTCCCGCTTTAGGATGCCCCAGAAGCCCTCCATAGGGCCGTTGTCAATGCATCGGCCTACGCGGGACATGCTCTGCTTCATCCCAGCCATCTCCAGCTTTTGGTGAAAAGCTCTGCTTGTGTATTGGAATCCCCTGTCGCTGTGGAAGAGAGGATGCGCGTCAGGGTTGGACGCGACCGCCCTGTCCAAGGTCTTGAAAACCAAAGGGTTATCGTTGCGTTCGCTGATCACATACGCCACGATGCGCCTGTCGCAGAGATCAAGAATGGCGCTGAGATAGACCTTATGTACCGCGACCCCCTCGTACCATTTGAATTCCGTCACGTCCGTGAGCCATTTCTCGTTGGGCTTGTCCGCGTGGAACTGTTCCACCACCCCGGCCAGTTCCCGGTTCCTGCGCTCTCTGGGGCTGACCTTCCCCGACGCCCACTTGTAATACGCCGAGCGCGACACATGCAGGATCGTGCAGCATTCCTCTACAGGATACCCCTTCTCCCTGTGCAGTTCCCGTACAGCGGTAGTCTTTGCCTTGCCTTACTTGCGAGAGACATTCCTCCTCCCTATCTCGTCCAATTTTTTTAGCAGGTCACGCTCCATCTCCGCAAGATACAGCTTGTGCTTGAGTTGTTCATTCTCTATTTGTAAACGTTCCAGTTCACTCCTGGGCACCTGATCCTTCTTCCGTTTTCCCCGACGGTCTTCCAGCCCTGCCTCACCCAGTTCCTCGTACCGCAGCGTCCAGTTG
>CANQKZ010000220.1 GCA_947624585.1 uncultured Oscillospiraceae bacterium
ACGGTCCCCGTCAGCGGGAACGTGCAGAAGGCCCACGCCGCCCAGTGCGACCTCGTATGCCCCGGAAGGCCCGACCAGATCGAGGCGCTTTTGAGCGGCCTGGAGACAGGGACGGTAAAAGTTGAGGATTTGAAGCGCAGCGCCGCCCGCATTCTCCGCCTCGTTCGTTCAAACACGGCGCTTGAGAGCAAATAAGGAGAGAAATATGAGAAAAATCACTGATTTTACCGGCAGTTGGCTCTTTTCAAAGCCGGGTGAGCCTCAGAAAAGCGTAAATCTGCCCCACACATGGAACGCATCAGACGGGCAGGACGGCGGCAACGATTACTGGCGGGGAACCGCCACATACACAAAGGTCTTTCACCGCCCGGAATTGGAGCCGGATAGCCGTGCGGTGTTGGAGTTTCTGGGCGCGGCGATGACGGCGGACGTGACGGTGAACGGGGTGCATCTCGCCCACCACGAGGGCGGCTACAGCACCTTCCGGGTGGACATTACGGACGCCTTACGGGACGAGAACACGCTGTGCGTGGCGGTGGACAACTCCGAAAATGACCGGGTGTATCCCCAAAAGGCCGATTTCACCTTCTACGGCGGCCTCTACCGGGGCGTGAATTTGATAACCGTCCCGGCGGAGCACTTCGAGCTTCTGAGGGACGGGACGCCGGGGATATTTGTGACAACCGAACTGTCCGACGATTTGAAAACCGCCGTCGTGAAGGTGGAGACACAGCACAACGGGGACGAAGTTGACATAACTTTAAACTGCGTGACGATAACTGTGAAATCCCACGCGGAGTTCACTCTGGAGAATCCTCATCTCTGGAACGGCGTCGATGACCCGTACCTTTACACCGTCACCGCAAGACTTGCCAGCGGTGACGAGGTTTCCACCCGCTTCGGTATTCGCAAGATCGGCTTTGACCCCAACCTCGGCTTTATCCTCAACAAGCGCCCTTACCCCCTGCGGGGCGTCTCCCGCCACCAGGACCGGGAGGGGCTTGGGAACGCCATCACGGTCCGGGAGCACCGGGAGGACATGGAGCTCATTCGGGAGATTGGCGCCAACACCGTGAGGCTGGCCCACTATCAGCACGCACAGGAGTTTTACGATCTGTGCGACGAATACGGCCTGTGCGTCTGGGCAGAAATACCGTACATAACCCAGCACATGGACGCGGGACGCGAAAATACCCTCTCCCAAATGCGGGAGCTGATTACCCAGTGCTACAACCACCCTTCCATCGTCTGCTGGGGCCTCTCCAACGAGATCGCCGTCCACGGCATGAGCGAGGATCTGACGGAGAACCACCGGCTTTTGAATGACCTCTGCCACAAGCTGGACAGCACCCGGCCCACCACCATGGCCCACGCTTTCATGCTGGACAAGGACAGCCCCTTAATTGACATTGCCGATATTGGCAGCTGGAACCTCTATTTCGGTTGGTATTTGGGGGAGCTTTCCCAAAACGACAGCTTTCTCGACGAGTACCACGCCGCCCACCCGGACCGGGTCATCGGCTTTTCCGAGTACGGCGCAGACGCCAACCCCCGGTTCCAGTCGCCAAAGCCTGAGTCCGGCGACTACACGGAGAGCTACCAGTGCGTCTACCACGAGCACCTATTAAAGTGCATTGAGGAGCGTCCCTGGCTCTGGGCCACCCACGTATGGAATATGTTCGACTTCGCCGCCGACGGGCGGGACGAGGGCGGCAAGGCGGGGCAGAACCAGAAGGGCCTTGTGACCTTCGACCGGAAGCTCAAAAAGGATGCCTTCTATCTCTACAAGGCCGCCTGGAATAAGCATGAACCCTTCGTACATATCTGCGGCAGCCGCTATGCGGACCGGGCGGAGGCGGTCACCGAGGTCAAGGTCTACTCCAACCTCACCCCCGTGACGCTCTTTGTGGACGGGAAGGAGCTTGACACCAAGGACGGCAAAACGGTATTCACCTTCAAAGTCCCCCTTACAGGCGAGCACTCCATCGAGGCAAAAGCCGGAGAGTGCGCGGATCGGATCACCGTTCGAAAAGTTTCGGAGTTTAACCCGGACTACTCCTTCTCCCGCAAGGGGCCGGTGGCAAACTGGTTCGACGAGGCGGACTTCGACTCCTCCTGCTATTCCATCCGGGACACCATGGGGACGCTGATGCAAAATCCGAGCACCGCCGCCATTGTGGGCGCGCTGATGGCGAAAGCGACAGCCAGCCGGGGCGAAGTGGCGAAATCGGCCAGCGGCAACGCAAATCTTCAAAAAATGATGGCCGGAATGAGCCTCCAGGCCCTTATCCGTCAGGCGGGAGAAAATGTGGTGCCACCGGAGGCGGTGCGTCAGCTCAACGCCGCTTTGCAGAAAGTAAAGAAATGAGGTGAACGTATGATCTTCTCTGTCAGCATGAAGCTCTCCGACCTCCTGGAAAACCCGGAGGGGTCGGCACTTTTTGATAAATTCCTCCCCGGCGTTCGGAAGATGGCGGAGGCCAATCCCCAGGCTGGCTCCCTGTCCATTGAACAGCTCGTCCGTTACACACGCATCCCCCAGGGCGATAAGCTCCTTGCCGCCATGGACGAGGCGCTGGGGAAGCTCAACACCCCCGAAAACATGATAAGCCCCCATGAGGCGAAGCTCATTGAATACTTTAAGGAGCTTGACCAGCAGGACAGGGAGAGAACCGGTAAAACGTCCGGCTCCCATGTCCAGGACGCCATTTATCCCGGCAAGCCCTGGCTGGACACCAAGGGAGAGCGTATCCAGGCCCACGGGGGCGCGGTCTACTTTGAGGACGGCGTCTATTATTGGTACGGTGAAAACAAGGCCCACACCGACGGAAAAAACGGCGTCTGGACTTGGGGAATCAAGGTCTACGCCTCCACCGACCTTATGAACTGGGAGAACCGGGGCTTTCTCATCCCGCCTGTTCTGGATGATCCCAACTCGCCGCTGGATCAAGCTATCCGGCCCGGAGGCGGCCTTCACTGTCTGGCAGGCGGATAAGCTTTTGGGACCCTATGAGATGGCAGAGGCGCTTTATAACCCTGGAGGACACAAGGCCGGAGATTTTGATTTGGTCACAGACCGGGAGACGGGCAAGGGCTACATTTACTTTGACGCGGATCACGCCTCCATGCTGTGTATGGAGCTGACGGAGGATTACCTCCACGCCGCCTGTGAGGTTGCGAAAAGTTACCCGGACCTCCACCCGCCCTTCACCAGAGAGGCTCCGGCGCTTTTCGAGGCGAACGGAAAAAAATATATGCTCACCAGCGGCATGACCGGGTATGTCCCCAACAAGAGCGACGCCGCCGTCTCGGATCGCTGGGACGCGGCCTTTGAGAGCATCGGAAACCCCCATGTGGATGACGGGACGAACGCCTCCTTCAACAGCCAGATCTCCAAGATATTTAAGGTGGAAGGCAGGGATGGCCTCTATATTGCCATGGCTGACCGCTGGCTTCCCGCAACCCATGTGGACGCCCGGACTGCGGACATCTTCACCCGCTCCATCGCCATGAATTACGACCCGGAGCACTACAAGGCCACGCAGGAGGAGCGGCAGGAAATGCTGAAGCTCAACGTTCTGGAGACTGCCGACACATCGGTGGCGGACTATATCTGGCTGCCCCTGCTTCTGGAAGCGCCGTCAATCGAACACCCGAAGGGATGCGTTCAAATCCTGTGGTGGGATAAGTGGAGGGTATAAAAAGGGAGCTTAAAATATCCCTGATTGCGAGGTGCGATGCTCCCATGGAAAAGCTCAGAGACAAATTGAAAAATACGAGGTTCGCAGCCAGGTGGTCTGCGGACAAGCATTTTCAGGAAAGAGTTTCACAGCTTTTCGCGATCACGATAAACTGTATTTACATCGCGGTAAAGCTGTACTCCGGCATATATTACCGCTCCGCGTGGTTTATCGCCCTGGCGATTTATTACGCTCTGCTTGTTTTCATTCGCGTTGCCATCCTGGGCAGGGTGAGTGTTCAGGACAGAAGGTTAGGCTGGAGGAGGTACAGGCTATGCGGGATCATGCTCCTTTTCATGAACCAGGCGCTGACCGTCTTGGTCGTCTTCATCGTCCATCAGAACAAAAGCTTTGAATACTCAGGCTATCTCATCTATGCCATGGCCCTCTACGCTTTCTATGCCATTATAACCGCGGTCATAGAAGTTTTCAGGATACGGCGCTATGACAGCCCGGTCCTGTCGGCGGCAAAAGCGGTCAACCTTGTAGCGGCAATGGTGTCGATCTTATCCCTCACA
>CANQKZ010000221.1 GCA_947624585.1 uncultured Oscillospiraceae bacterium
TAAATCAAAAAACGAAATCATCAAAAAACACAGGATATCCACTCTGCAAATCAAGCAAATCAAAAAGACGGCTATCGTTTGGAACTCTCAAAAGAAGGATATGCCTATTGGTCTATCTCGAATTGTCTTATCCAAGTCAAAGGCGCACTTTCACTGGCAGTTGATAACGACTATATACGAAAAAATCCATGTCTTGTCAAACTGAACGACGTGATTCCAAACGAAACTCGGGAACGTACGCCAATATCAAAGTCCGGGTTCAGCAGTCTTCTCGAATTTATGAGCGGACACAACTGTTATAAAATATATGTGGATATGATGATTATTATGGCGAGTACAGGGTTGCGTGTATCTGAGAGGACATTGAACTGCTTGACACTCTGAAACGGGTCGTACAAAAAGCGGAGTCCAGAAAGTTCCAATGCACTATCGATATCTCCTCTCAGTTGCTGTTTTGTACCACCAGGCATAACCCTTATCAAGCGTCAGATATAGACAACCAATTCAAAAGAATCATGGCAGCTTACCAAATAATCCACCCAGCTTTCAAAGTTCGCGTATCCCCTCACGTTCTCAGGCACACATTCTGCACAACACTGATCAACAACGAAGCCAACATCAAAGGCGTCCAATACCTGGTGGGGCACAACGATATAAACACGACTCTGAACGTGTACACCCATGTAGATTCCGAAAGCATCCGCTCCGCAATGAAACGGTTTCCCGCCAAAGGATCTGACACCAAAATTGACACCAAACGCGAGTGAACTTGCGAGAACTTATAAGAAGCTATTCATCACACCAAATTCAAGCGCTTCAACAGCATTATATTTTCGAGCAAATAATAAGCAAAATAGCCGTCATTGGTTAGTTATCAGAACAATTTTCATTATAATTTTAACATTTTGAAACTATGCAAAAATTGATAAAAGTTTATGTTCATGTTTCGGAAAATCATATATAATGTTGACATAAGAAAGGGGTCGTTCCATCCATGGATATTGTACATAATAGCAAAGAGCTCATCCAAGCCCTGGGCCGGGCCGTCTCCGGTGATGAAATATTCCTGAAGGAGGGAGTCTACCGGGTCAAAACCGTCGTCCGCGCCGGGGTAACTCTCACCGGAGCGGGCATGGACAAAACCGTCCTCATCTGGGACGACTACGCCCAAAAACGGGATGAGCTGGGCCGGGAGTACGTGACCTTCCGCACCTGGACCCTGGCGGTGTGCGCGGACGGTGTGACGGTGCGGGATCTGTCCATCGTCAACGACGCCCTCCGTCCCGAGGTCAGAGGCCAGGAGGTGGCTCTGACGGTGTACGGGGACAGGTTTCTCATGGAGAACTGCCGCCTCACCTCCACCCAGGACACCCTGTTCCTGGGTCCCCTGCCCGACGACCTCATCGAGCGGTACGACGGGTTCCTGCCCGACGAGCTGAGGCTCCGCAAGGAGTGCCGCCAGGTGTTTCGAAACTGCCTCATTGAGGGGACTGTTGACTTCATCTTCGGCTGCGGGGACGCGCTCTTTGAAAACTGCGAGATCCGCTCCCTGGTGGACGCCCGGGGCCACGGCTACGTGGCGGCCCCGGCCCACGAAAAGCGCCAGACCAGGGGTTTCCTCTTCCGTGAATGCCGCCTGACCCGGGAGCCCGGCGTTGCCGACGGCAGCATATGGCTCGCCCGCCCCTGGCGGGACTACGGGCTTTGTGCCTTTGAAAACTGCCAATACGACGCCCACATCGCCCCGGAGGGCTTCGACAAGTGGAACGACACGGACAGGGACAGGACCGCCCGGTTCTACGAGTCCCCGCCGCGTCCGGGCCGGGTGCCCTGGGCAAAGGAAATTCCCACTTGAAAAAGCTGGTCGGACTGTGCTAAAATAAAAAATGACGAGTCTTTGCGATTCAATTTAAATCATACATATCAAATATAAAACAAGGAGGCGCGTTATGAGAGGACTCGAGTCAAACAAGACAAAGATCCGGCACAAGATATTCACCGAGATCGCGCGGACCGCCTATGAGGGGCGGGATATATCCAAGGAAATTTTGAGGCTCCCCTACAAGATCATCCCCGGCGAGGTGGCCACCTACAGGGATAGTATCTTCCTTGAGCGCGCCATCGTAGGCGAGAGGTTGAGGCTTGCCATGGGCCTTCCCATCCGGAACGTGGCGGAGCAGGTGGAGCTCAACGACGGCGTGGACGAGAGCGCCATCGCCGAGAAATACTACACCCCTCCCCTCATCAACGTGATCAAATTTGCCTGCAACAAGTGCCCGGAGAAGCAGGTAATCGTCACCAACGCCTGCCAGGGCTGTCTGGAGCACCCCTGCGTGGAGGTGTGCCCCCGGAACGCCATCAAGATGGTGAACGGCAGGAGCACCATCGACGAGCATTTGTGCGTCAAGTGCGGCCGGTGCGTGGACGCCTGCTCCTACCACGCCATCATCAAGCAGGAGCGGCCCTGCGCCGCCGCCTGCGGCATGGGCGCCATCAAGACCGACCCCTACGGCCGGGCGGAGATCGACCAGACCAAGTGCGTCTCCTGCGGACAGTGCCTGGTTTCCTGCCCCTTCGCCGCCATCGCGGACAAGGGCCAGATCTACCAGACCATCATGGCCATCAAGTCCGGCACCCCGGTGTACGCCGCCGTTGCCCCCGCCTTCTGCGGCCAGTTCGGTACACAGCTGACCTATGACAAGATGCGCCCCGCCTTCAAGGCGCTGGGCTTCGCGGACCTCATTGAGGTCTCCATCGGCGCGGACATCTGCACCCTTCAGGAGGCTCAGGACTTTCTGAAGGAGGTCCCGGAGGAGCGGCCCTTCATGGCAACCTCCTGCTGTCCGGCTTGGACCATGATGGCCCGGAAGATGTTCCCCACCATCGCGGGCAACATCTCCATGGCCCTGACGCCCATGGTATTGACAGGGCGGATGATCAAGAAGGACCACCCGGGGTGTAAGGTGTGCTTCATCGGCCCCTGCGCCGCCAAGAAGCTGGAGGCCAGCCGCAAGGAGATCCGTTCCGACGTGGACTTCGTCCTCACCTTCGAGGAGGTCCTCGGTATGTTCGACGCCAAGGAGGTGGACCCGGCGGAGCTGCCCAGCGACCCCCTGACCGAGGCCACCGCCGACGGGCGCGGCTTCGCGGTCTCCGGCGGCGTCGCGCAGGCCGTGGTCAACGCGGCCAAGCGGCTGGCCCCGGACCGGGAGATCAAGGTGGCCAACGCCAACGGTCTCGCCGAGTGCAAGAAGATGCTGACCCTCGCCAAGGCGGGCAAGTACAACGGCTACCTCCTGGAGGGCATGGCCTGTCCCGGCGGCTGCGTGGCCGGCGCCGGGACCATCGCCTCCGTCCAGTACTCCACCAACGAGGTCAAAAAGGCCATGGCGGATACGCCGAATAAGTGCATCCTGGAGAGCAAATACCTCCACTATCTGCCGCTGATTGAAGAGCGCGATTAAATGATAATAAGCCGGATGCGTTGGTTCGGATTGGTTGTATTATAGCATGAATATGCTTATTTGCAAAGCGTTTTGCTCGTTATTACTTCTGTTTTTTATAAGTCAGGACGGCACGGCGAGAGTCAGGCCGTCCTTTTCTTTTTTCGGCTGCCGCCCGAACGGACGGGGGGACCTTCTTTGTAAGCGTCAACCCACCCCCATCTTCCATCAACGCGAACTCTGTGGAACAATGTACAGGGAAAACCAGCGCCTCCACACGCCTTGTTCCAGTCGCTTGTACAGCAGGACGAACCCGTCGCCCTCCCAGTACAGTGCCTTGATCCGGTCCCGGCGCCTGCCACAGAACAGGAAAAGTGCCTCCTGGAATGGGTCCAGGTCGAACTCGCTCTTCACAAGCACCGCCAGTCCGTGTACCCGCAGGCTATGTACACGGGGCAGGAGCAGTTGAAGTCGTTCAGCATACCGTCAGCGCCCTCACGATAGCCGCCACGGTCTCCGCGCCGGCTCCTGTGTACACGTCCACCGCAGCAGGCCCTATACGCACTGTGGCAGTAAGCCTGTTTTGCGACTCCGGGCACTTCATACTAATATTTAATTAAATACTTTAATAATCCGACCCCCGCGAAATGTACTAGAGACAGTAGCGGAAGTGAGGGACCGGATGATATCACAAAGACGATCCACAACTTTCTCAAACGTGCCGAAAACCTCGTTGCGAAATCCGCGCTTGCGAATCTCTTTCCAAATCTGCTCTATCGGATTCATCTCCGGCGT
>CANQKZ010000222.1 GCA_947624585.1 uncultured Oscillospiraceae bacterium
TTTTTCCACATAAAAACCGGGGCTGTGAAATGTTGAGCTTATTGCTGCTCTTTTTTCACAGCCCCTTATCTTTATTTTTGCGGTCTACCGCCGCGCCGCGCTCACATTGTCGCCGGTGTTTTGGCCTCAACGGTGATCTTCCCGTCCGCGGCGTCCACCATCACGGTATCCCCCGCCTTGACGGCGCCCTCCAGCATACGCTCCGCCAAGGTATCCTCCACGGCGGACTGGATCTTGCGCCGCAGGGGGCGGGCGCCGTAGACCGGGTCGAAGCCCGCGTCGGCCAGGGCGTCCACAGCGCTGTCGGTGACCTCCAGGGTCAGGTCCATGGTCTGGACCCGTTTGGACACCGTGTCCAGCATATTCCGGGCGATCTGGCGGATCTCGTCCCGCGTCAGCTGGTGGAAGACGATGGTCTCGTCGATGCGGTTGAGAAACTCCGGCTTGAAGGTGCGGCGAAGGTCGCCCATGACGGCCTCGCGGATGCGCTCGTCGCTGGCGGTTTCCGCGTTTTTCTCCCTGGAGGAGAAGCCCAGCGTCCTGGCCCGCTCGGTGATGTTCCGGGCACCCACGTTGGAGGTCATGACGATGACCGTGTTGCGGAAGTCCACCCTCCGCCCCTGGGAGTCGGTGAGGCGTCCGTCCTCCATGATCTGGAGCATGATGTTGAACACATCCTCGTGGGCCTTCTCGATCTCGTCGAACAGCACCACGGAGTAGGGGTGGCGGCGGACCTTCTCGGTGAGCTGGCCGCCCTCCTCAAAGCCCACGTATCCCGGAGGCGAGCCGATGAGCTTGCTCACCGTGTGCTTTTCCATATATTCGGACATATCCACCCGGATCATGGCGTTCTCGTCGCCGAACATGGCCTCTGCCAGCGCCCGGCACAGCTCCGTCTTGCCCACGCCGGTGGGACCCAGGAACAGGAAGGAGCCGATGGGCCTGTGGGGGTCCTTGAGTCCCACCCGGCCCCGCCGGATGGCCCGCGACACGGCGGCCACGGCCTCGTTCTGGCCCACCACACGGCGGTGGAGCGTCTCCTCCATCCGCAGGAGCCTCTGCCCCTCGTCCTCGGTGAGGGTGGTGACGGGGATGCCCGTCCAGCCGGAAACCACGGCGGCGATGTCCTCCGGCAGCACCCGCTTGCCGGGGCCGGACTTGCCGCTCTGCCAGCGGCGGCGGACCTCCTCCAGGTCGGCCCGTTTGGCCCGCTCCGCGTCCCGGAGCCGCGCGGCCTGCTCGAAGTCCTGGTTCTGGACGGCGGCCTCCTTCTCGGCGGCCAGCGCGGTGGCCTCCGCCTCCAGCGTCTTCAGATCGGGCGGCAACTTCAAAGACTCCATCCGCACCCGGGAGGCGGCCTCGTCGATGAGGTCGATGGCCTTGTCCGGCAGGAACCGGTCGCTTATATACCGCGCCGACATCTTCACCGCCGCTTCGATGGCCTCGTCGGTGATGGTCAGCTTGTGGTGCGCCTCATACTTGTCCCGGAGACCCGTCAAAATACGGATGGATTCGTCCTCCGTGGGCTCGTCCACCTGCACCGGCTGGAACCGGCGCTCCAGAGCGGCGTCCTTCTCGATGTACTTGCGGTACTCGTTGAGGGTGGTGGCGCCGATGGCCTGGATCTCGCCCCGGGAGAGGGCGGGCTTTAAGATGTTGGAGGCGTCGATGGCCCCCTCCGCCGCTCCGGCGCCCACGATGGTGTGGAGCTCGTCGATGAAGAGGATCACGTCCCCGGCCTTCCGCACCTCCTCCAGGGCGTTCTTGATGCGCTCCTCGAAGTCGCCCCGGTACTTGGTCCCGGCCACCATGCCGGTGAGATCCAGGGACACCACGCGCTTGTTCTGCAAACACTCCGGCACGTCCCCGGCGGCGATCTTCTGGGCCAGGCCCTCGGCGATGGCCGTCTTGCCCACGCCGGGTTCGCCGATGAGCACCGGGTTGTTCTTGGTCCGGCGGGAGAGGATCTGGATGACCCTCTGGACCTCCCGGTCACGGCCAATCACCGGGTCCAGCTGTCCGGCGGCCGCCAGCACCGTCAGGTCCCGGGAGAACTGGTCCAGCGTCTTCGTCTCCGCGTGGCGCACCGTCCGGTCGGAGCCGGAGGCGCGGCGGACCGCCGGGTCAAACATATTCACAAGCTCGGTGTACACCCGGTTCAGGTCCACCCCGGACATGGTCAGGATCCTGGCGGCGACGCTGTCCGGCTCCCGGAGGATGCCCATCAGCAGGTGCTCGGTGCCCACGTAGCTGTGGCCCAGGCGCATGGCGTCCCGCATGGCCAGCTCGATCACCGTCTTGGCCCGGGGGGTCAGCCCCTGGACCGTGGTGTCGGCGCTCTCGCCACGGCCCACCAGCTTCTCAATGGACAGGCGCACCAGCTCCGCGTCCACGCCGTTGTCCCGCAAAATCTTCGCCGCCGCGCCGCCGCCCTCGGTGACGATGCCCAGAAGGATGTGCTCGCTGCCCACATACCCGTGTCCCATCTGGGAGGCGGACTCGTGGGCTATGTTCAACGCCCTGTTCACACGCTCGGTGAAACGGTCCTCATTCTTCATAGTAAACCCTTCCTTTCACACACCGGGCGGAGCCGCGAACTCCGCCCGATCCCTTTTCCTTCCTGTTCGCGTTTTACCCGTTTTCCTTCTCCAGTGCCCGGAGCCGGTCCCGGAGCTTTGCCGCCTGCTCGTACTCCTCGTTTTTGACGGCGTTCTCCAGCTTGGCCCGAAGCTCGTTGACCTGGCGCTTTTTGGCAAGCTCCGGGTCCACCGCCGTCCGCGCCTCGGTGTCGGCGGACCGGGTCCGGCTCCGCCCCGTCTCCGGGAAGCTGATCTCGATCCTGGGCGCGCCGAGAAGGGCGAAGGGGCTCCAGCCGCCGAAGAGGTCCCCGAAGGGGTCGCCGCCGAAGAAGCTTTTCAGCATATTTCCGCCGCCGAAGAGGTCGGAATCGAAACCGTCGAACATATCCCCGAACATCTCCCGGGACTTGGCGGCGAACTCGCGCTCCGGGGCCAGCTTCCCGGCGCACTCGGCGCACAGGTGGGCCTCCTGAGTCTCGCCGTTCAGGTTGAAGTGGTAATGATATACAGCGTTATTCTTGCCGCAATTTGTGCATTTCATAATGATTTTCTCCTTTCAAAATTCAAAAAGTTTGTGTTTCCTCAACTACATGGTTCCCAGCAGCATCTGTTTTAAGATATTCGCCCGGACGATGTCCCGCCCTTCCGGCGCCACGGGCCGGAGCGCCTGGTCGGACAGGGCCGAGAGCATCACGCGGGCGATCCGGTCCTCCAGCACCCCGGCGGAGACACAGTTGGCGAGAAGCGCCGCCGCCGTCCTCTGATCCACCCGGTCGCCGACGGCGTTGACGGTGTGCATCACCAGAAGCTTGGGGTCCGTCCGGACCCGCCGGATCCTGATGTACCCGCCGCCGCCCCGGCGGCTCTCCACCACGTACCCCCGCTCCGGGGAAAAGCGTGTGGAGATCACGTAGTTGATCTGGCTGGGGACGCAGTTGAAGCGGCTGGCAAGCTCGCTCCTCTGCACCTCCGCCGTGGAGTCCTCGTCCAGAAGCTCGTTGATGAAATCCGCTATCACATCCGAAATACCCACCGGTGTCATCTCCTTATGCGCTTATCTGACTTTGACTATCTTTGACCTTATGGCCGTATTATATCCCCTTCCTGGTCAAAACACAAGGGTCACTTTTGACCTTCTTTGACCTTTGATGTTCTCTGACCTTCGTATATCTCCCGTTTCCTTTGATTTTCAAAAAGTTTCTCGATTTTTCTTTGGTTATCACGAATTTGACTTTTCGAAAATGGTCAAAAGGTCAAAAATGGGAGATTTTCCAGAAATCGTGGAATTTTCATCAAGTTAGTTATTGATTTTTCACAAATCCGTGTTACAATGCTATTGACAGGAATGATAGGGCCTGCCGTAAAATGGAATTATAATGTGGAGGTACATACTTATGGCGAGAAAAGTTACGGACGCTTGTGTCAACTGCGGAGCCTGCGAGGCTGTCTGCCCCGTCGGCGCGATTGCCGAGGGCGACGGTCAGCACGTTGTGGACCCCGATGTCTGCATCGACTGCGGAGCCTGCGAGGGCGAGTGCCCCGTCGGCGCCATCGAAGAGGCGTAAACAAGGAATAAGGGGCTGTGAAAAAAGTCCCGTAAAAAAGGAAGAGAGTTACCAAGGATCCCCTGGCAACT
>CANQKZ010000223.1 GCA_947624585.1 uncultured Oscillospiraceae bacterium
CGGGCAGCAGGGGCATGAAGTTCCGGGCGAAGCTGTTGGTGCGGCCCCTGGTCTTGGTGCCTACGATGAACTCCACGGGGATGGAAACCACGCCCAGCTTCACGCCCAGGTTGACCCGCTCCTCGGACACGAAGTCGTCCAGAACGGGCAGGACCGGGCTGATGCCCCGGGCGATGCAGGAGCGGTACTCCCTCTGGCCCTGCTTCAGGGCCTCCCTGTAATTTTCATTGGCCATGACGATCTCTCCTTTTCGGATTTGTCACCGCCATTTTAGCACCGAAAAGCGCCGGTGGCAAGATGAAAGGCAGATTTTAAAAAAACTTTGTACAGGCAGTCATATTCCAGCAAAAAACCGGACTTGATTTGTGAAAGGCACAAAAAAGGAGGCGGTCATAAATGGACGACGCTGAGATCGTGGGGCTCTACTGGGCACGGGACGAGTCCGCCCTGGAGGCCACGCGGACAAAATACGGCGGCTTTGCCCGGTCGCTGGCCGTCAATCTTCTGGGCTCCGCCGAGGACGCGGAGGAGTGCGCCCAGGACGCCTATCTGGCCCTGTGGCGGTCCATCCCGCCGGAGCGGCCGGAGAGCCTGAAGGCGTACCTGGGGCGGATCGTGCGCAACACAGCCGCCGACATCTGGAACAGGGCCCACGCCAAAAAACGGGACGCGGGGCTGACGGTGCTGCTGTCGGAGCTGGAGGACTGCCTGCCCTCCCCCTCGGACCCCCAGGCGGAGCTGGAGTCCCGGGAGCTGGGCCGGGCCGTGTCCGCGTGGCTGCGGACGCTGGACGCGGACAGCCGGGCGCTGTTCCTCCGGCGGTACTGGTACGGGCAGGAGCTGAAGACACTGGCGCGGGAGTGGGGCGTCAGCGCCAACGCGCTGGCCCAGAGGACGCGCCGCCTGAGGATCTCCCTCCGGGCGGCGCTGGAAAAGGAGGGATTTATAATATGAGCGAGAGAGCGATTCAGCTTTACAAGGCCATCGGCGAGGCGGACCCGGCGCTTCTGGAGGCAGCGGAGGCATACAGGCCGAAAAAGCCCCGCAAATGGATGAAAACCGTCTCCCTGGCCGCGTCCCTGGCGCTGGTCATCGGTCTCGGCGCGGCGGCGGTCCGGTACGCCCGGCGGGACGTCTCCCGGCCCGCCGACACGGGTGCCGACGACATCGGCGCCGGCACCGCCCAGGACCACCTTCCGGACTCGGGCCTGGGCGCCTACGACGGCCCGGTCCTGCCCCTGACCGTGTCGGACGCCGCGAACCTCACAGCGGCCCGGCAGGTCACCCTCGATTTCGCGGACTTCGCCGCCGACTGGCCCTATGCCGTTTCGGTGACGGACAGATACACCCTGACCAACGCCGGGGACACCCCCGTGACCGTCACGGCGTACTACCCCTTCATCGGCGCCCTGGAGCGGCCCGGCCTTCCGGAAATTACGGTGGACGGGGAGAGCGCGGACGCCGTCCTTCACACCGGCCCCTACACGGGCTCCTTCCGAGAAACCCGAGACGCGAACCTTCTGGACGAGCCCCAGTCCTTCGCCGCGTACCGGGATCTGCTATCGGACGGCACTCTCTTCGCCTCGGCTCTGGCGGAGACGCCGGAGCTGGACACCCCCGCCCTGGTCTACGAGCTCCGGGGCGTCGCCTACCGGGAGCCCGACAGGTACGCGGTGCTGGAGGCGGAATTTGAGTACGGCCCGGAAACCTCCGTCTTCACCTGCGGCTTCCACGGGGACTCCTTCTCCGTGGAGGAGAACGGGAACGGGCGCACCTTTGGCGTCTGGTCCTCCGACGGCCACAGCCGGTATATCGTCGCCGTGGGCGGGGACATCGAAGATCTCGCGGTACACGGCTATCGGGACGCCACCCTCACGGAGCCCTACGGCGCGGAGGTCAACCAGATCCTGCGGTACGAATCCACCGTTGGCGAGTTCCTGGACCGGCTGGCGGCGGAGTACGCCCAAGACGGCCCCGACGCCGGGGCGGACCTGTACTTCGGCGCGCCCCTCTCGCCGGACCTGGGGGCGGACGATCTCAGCCGGGAGCTCCGCCGGACCTTCGCCCTCTACAGCCGCCTGGGCAGCGACCCCAGCCCCCGGTACAGGTGGGAGCAGCTGGAACGCCTCCTCCGGGACACCGTGACCGTCCGTCGGCTCATGGTCCTGGAGTTCCCGGTCACCGTTCCGGCGGGCGGCAGCGTCACCGTGGAGTCGAGGATGATCAAGGACGCCTCCACCCGCTTTTCCCAGGAGGCGGGCCGCGCCGTCTCACGCATCGACATCGCGGGCGCCCTCGGCACCGTCCTCCCCTTCACCTCCGCCACCGGGGAGCTTATGAACACGGACTCCGTCACCCTCCTGGACCCCGACCGCCCGCTGGATGTGCCGGATATGACCCTCGGCCCCACGGAGATCGGCGAGGTGTTCACCATAGGTGTGAAAAACTGACGGGTAGATTCTCCCCAAACTTTAAAACGCAAACGCCCGGAGCTCCGGCATGATCGGAGCCCCGGGCGTTCTGACATTTTGACTTATACTAAGGAACCTCTGAACAAATCGAAGTTCCGAGATTGGCGAGCAGATTTTTCGCCAGATGAAATCAAAAAATTGCAGGAATACTGTATGTATTTCAAAATTTTTTGATGAAATATGGCGGACAATATGCCGTCAAGATCGGTGCGGCGATTTGTTCAGAGGTTCCCTAATATTCAATTAAAATTGGAGGGTAGTAGGCCTTGCGAAAACTTACTACCCTCTTTGCCGCTTCCGGTGCGCCAACACCGGGGGCGGTTTTTTTCAGCAAAAATAATCTATCTGCCCAAAATGATCGAACCATTTCCGAATGATCTCGTCGCTGTTGGCCTCGATGACGCGAAGGAGATCGCGCAAGACAGGAGCGGGGATCCTGGCGTTGTTGCCGCTGAGCAGGGCCTTCCCGCGGCTGGTGATCCATACCTTTGTCCCGTTTGCGGTCGCCCGGCCCTCCGCAATGTGGACGTGCACCGGCTCGAGCGGGTCGTTTTCGTTGGGTCAGAAGTATATGATATATGGCCCGACTCTAAAAATTTGCGGCATGAAGCACCCCGCCTTTCTGGGAGAACTCAATGATCAGGTGGGCGTTGTTGCGCAGGAGCTGGCTGAATCGCTCCATTTCCTCCTCGGAGTAGCCATGCACATCCGTCCAGCGGTATCCCGGCAGATAGCAGGTGGCATCATGGAAGCCGTCCTTTTCGTGCGGTGTCTCAATGTACACCTTCACGCTCCCGTCCTTCCGCATTTCGGAGTGTGTGATCTCTGTGTCATCGTCTAAGGTCAGAAAAGGATACATCATGGAAATACCTCCTCATACTTCCGCTTGACCGTCCCCGCACCGGGGGCGGTTTTTCTTTGCTCAGTTCAAAAGCGCCCGGACTTCCTCGTCGGAGGCGAGAGCAGTGCAATCCGGGTCCTCCCGAATCTCGCGGATCATTGCAAGGTCGATCTCGTCCGGGGCCTCCTCCTCAACGGCGTTGATGATGCGGGTCCTTGTGGCAGCGTTTTGCTTTGAAAGAAATATGACGGCTTGCTTCGTGTAATGTATTTCCATTTTTGTGCAACGCCTCGTCCCTTTATTTTATCCAATGATCACCGGGGGCGTTTTTTTATTATCCTATAGCCGAATCCCAAGATAAGGCAAAATCGAGTACAGCGCCATAACAGGTGGAGTGGATTCCCAACTGCTGTTGCCTCCGACGTGACAGCAGTCGAATATCCTCAATCTTATCGCCTCTTTCGTATTGGTCGATTTCATAACTTATACTAATATTCAATCAAAATAAGACATTCGCGATGGTCTTTTTCGGGTCATGCTTCGTCACGCGGCTTGGAAATACATACAGTATTCCCGGCGCCGCCTTCCTCGCCTGACACGAAAAATCCTCATCGCTCGGTGTCTCATTTTAATTGAATATTAGTATTAGGCCGGAAACACGGTTATTGATTACTTGTGGAGAAACCTGATAATGATCCGCCAATATCTCCGCAATACCGTAGCTTACAGGACCGGAATGAAGGTAATAAGCAAACCGGAGTTTCACATAGTTAAGGATACCACACCGACAATCCACGCTTACAGTTCAAAATATGAGTTCAAATAAGACACCATTCAGAACCGATAATAATTCAAACTGTTTGCGGAGGGAATACCATGAATAAAATCATCTCTTGTGAGT
>CANQKZ010000224.1 GCA_947624585.1 uncultured Oscillospiraceae bacterium
GATCGGCTCCTTCGTCCCGGCCAAATCGGCCCGGGTGGGGCTTCTGGACCGGGTGTTCACCCGCATCGGCGCCTCCGACGACCTGTCCTCGGGTATGTCCACCTTCATGGTGGAGATGAGCGAGGTGGCCGCCATCCTGAAAAACGCCACGTCCCGGTCCCTCATCCTCCTGGACGAGATTGGGCGAGGCACCTCCACCTACGACGGCATGGCCATCGCCAGGGCGGTGCTGGAGTACTGCGCCGACAGGCGCAAGCTGGGGGCCCGGACCATGTTCGCCACCCACTACCACGAGCTGACGGCCCTGGAGAGGCAGGTGGAGGGCGTCAAAAATTACAATATCACCGCCAAAAAGCGGGGGGATGACCTCATATTCCTCCGAAAAATTGTCCCCGGCGGCGCCGACGACAGCTACGGCGTGGAGGTGGCGAAGCTTGCGGGCGTGCCGGACTCCGTGGTGCGGCGGGCCAAGGCGGTCCTCCATGAGTTGACAAGCGGGGAGGCCGTCTCCGCGCCGAAAAAGGCCGTCCGGGAGACGGACCAGATCTCCCTGGGGACCATGGCCTCCGACGAGGTGACGGAGGAGCTGCGGCGGCTGGACATCAACACCCTGACGCCTCTGGAGTGTCAGGCGATTTTGGCGAAACTCATCAGGAAGGTGAATCTATGAGCGCGAAAAAGCGTGCCGGGGCGGGTTTCCCCTACCCCATGACCCAGGTTGAGCTTGTGCTGGGCTGGGTCTATGTGTTCGTACATATGTTTGCCATGACCTTCATCCTGTCGGGCCTCAACGGGTACGTCTTTCCCCTGCTGGGCTTCCAACTGAACAGCACATGGCTCAATCTGCTCTACTACGCGGTGGGGTTTGTCTATCTTCTGGGATTCCTGTTCCACTATCTGAAGGAGTCCTTCTCGGATATGTGCGGGAACTTCATGAACACGGTCATCGCCGTGCTGGTGGGGTTCGTGGCCTATATCTTCTTGTCCAACGTGGTCAACTACGGGCTTGGCTTTGTGCTCCGGGACCTGGTGAACCCCAATTCCGCCGCCGTCAACGCCTCCACGAAGCTGAACCCCAACAAGATGCTGGTCATCGGCGTGCTCCTGGCGCCGGTGGTGGAGGAGACGCTGTTCCGGGGTGTGGTCTTCGGTTCCCTGCGCCGGGCCAACGTGATTTTGGCGTACCTGGTGTCCACGCTGTTCTTCTCCATCTACCACCTGTGGAGCTATATGTTCTACGACTTCCACCCCACGCTCCTCTGGTACCTGCTCCAGTACCTCCCGGCGGGGCTGGTGTTGGGATGGGCCTACGACTACTCCAAAACCGTCTGGGCCCCGGTGTTCCTGCACATGATGATCAACTATGTGGTCATCTCCATACAGGTGGGATAGTTACACCGGGAAACCTCCCAACAGATCCACCGCCGGTTGTTTTATAAGTGTACCGGAGAACTCAATATAACGCAAATCGCACAAAATTATCATCCAAAAAGAGGTGTATGGACTGTGACAGGAAAGCTTCGGAACAAATGGCTCCGCCTTTATGAGTGCGCGGGCCGGATCGGGGAGCTTGCGCCCTGGGAGATATTCGACGAGGGGGACAAGTTCGCGTACATATGGAGGGCGAAAAATAAGGCGTTTTATTTTTCGTTCATCTCTGAATCGGCGGGCAGGTACGGCATCGCCTGCTACGACGGTACGGAGAATTACGCCCGCGCCAGAAAGCGTCTCACCGCCCCTGACAACAAGCGGGAACCCACATTCGCGCTCCAGAACGCGTATGTCTGTCTCTGGGGGGACCGGGAGGATCTGACCACGCCCACCTACGAGCTCATCAAGGAGCTGGGCTTCTCCTTCCGGGGCAAGGGCGCGTGGCTGTATTTCCAGCGGTATGAGACGGGGTATGAGCCGGTCCTGCCAAACGAACGGGATCTGGACCTCATGATAGAGGTTTTTGAGAACCTGTGCATGATGGTCCGCGCCGTGCGGGACGGAGCGGTCGATCCTCAGTTTGACAGGGGCCTCACCCTTACGCGCTGGTATGACGCGAAGGACGGGCTCTACTACACCCATCCCTTTCAGGTGCCGGAGCCGACAGCGCCGAAGCTGGAGGTCAGGGTCCAGAAAGGCCCGCTCTTTGACGATCTGCTGAAGGCGCCCGCCGGGAGTTCCGTCTGGGATCTGGACTGGTCGTATCTGCCTAAGCTTGTGAAGGGAGACGACGGCCGATGGATGTTCCCCATTCTTCTGCTGTGCGTTGAGGAGAAGAGCGGACTGGTGTTATTCAGCGATATGCTTGAACCCTCTCAGAATGCCGTCAGAGCGGTTGCCAAAAGTCTGTGCCCGACCATGGCAAAATTCGGCAGGCCCGCCTCGATCTCCGTCTGCGACGGCGAACTGAAGACGGTCGTTGAAGACATCTGCCGCAAGACCGGGGTCAAGCTGTCCGTCAAAAAGAGACTTCCCGCCCTGGAGGAAGTGCGGAACGAGTTGATCAATACGCTGTAACCAATCATTTGCCCGAGGGAAAGCCGCCGAAAAGAAACCGCACCCGCTCCCGGACGTCCTCGCTGAAATCATCCAGGTCATTAAGGTCGATCACGCCGTCGCAGATCAGGGCCACGATATTTTCCCAAAACATGGACCGCCGCATATCGATCACCACGCCGACTCCACGCTTGTCGCGGCGGATGCGCTTGTCCAGGGCCCAGAATCTATCCGCCGGATTCCCGCCCCCGCTCAAAAGCTCGATATATTCCCTGTTCAGCCTGTCCATATACGCCTCCTGCCAGCCGGGGACCTTTGAACGGAAAAGCTTCCAGTCCCGTTCAGAAAAACCGAATTCGTTCATAAGTTTAACCTCCGCTCCATATCGCTCTCTGTTTTTTCTGGCCTCTTGCCGACAGCGCGCTTTATCCGGTGACCGGCGGGTCCGTTTTTCTTCCCGCGCCGTCGGCCCCGCCGCATCGGATTTTTGCGGCCGGACAAGGTTTCATACATAAAATAACAGACGGACCGCAAATGGTCAAGAGGCTTTGATAAATTTTAGCGTCCGCGAGCCCTTTCCCGTCGCGGAAGTTTCCTCGGCTTATGTTCAAGGAGTAGGTTTTGTCAAATTCTGGAACCTGCATAATGGCGGGAAAACGGCGGATACTAATTCCTGTCGAAACAAATAGAGACAGGAGGACTTCAAAATGAAGGCAACTGGAATTGTCAGACGCATTGACGATTAAGTTATAATAGGGGCAAGTCAGAAAGTCTTGAAAACAAGGTGTTTCGCTGATTTTGTCTAACTTTGAGCGACTTGTTGACGAAGCTGTTCGACTTGCGGTGTGCTGCCACCGCGATCTGAAAGGAGGACGCAGCATTAAATTACTATACACCCCGGTGTTGCACTGCGCAAGCAGAACAATACCGGGGTGTTTTTTGCCCGGTTCCGTTTATCCCTGGAATTAGCAAAGCGAATTGAGCCTGGGCACCTTCAGCCACGGTTCCCCTTATACATAGCCGCCGATCCTTATGAAACGGCGGCTGCAATCTTTTTTGTAAAGGAGGAGTATGAGCCATGGACAAATGTAAGGTCATAGCCGTCGCCAGCCGGGAAGGCATGGCTGCGGCGGCGTATGGCGCTCTTGTGGAGGAGGTGACGGACATTGAGCAAAGGAACTGAGATAGACCTGGGCTTGAGAGAGACGCTTGACGACCTGTTCTCCACGCAGGAGGACCGGAACAACGCCAAGCGGACCTTCCTCCGGGACATCCCCGTAACGGAGATCGCGGACTTCCCGGACCACCCCTTCAAGGTGAGGATGGATGAGGACATGGAAAACCTTGTGGAGAGCGTTAAGACCAGAGGCGTCCTGAGCCCTGTGCTGGTGCGGCCGATGGAGGACGGGGGCTATCAGATGGTGTCGGGCCACCGGCGCAAGCGTGCCAGCGAAATCGCGGGGCTTGAGACATTGCCCTGCATTGTGCGGGAGCTTAACGACGATGAAGCAATTATTCTCATGGTGGAGTCCAACCTTCAAAGAGAGAGGGTGCTTCCGTCAGAAAGAGCCTTTGCCTACAAGATGAAGCTGGAAGCCATGAAAAGGCCAGGTCAGCGGACGGATTTAGGGGCTGTGAAAAAAGTCCCGTAAAAAAGGAAGAGAGTTACCAAGGATCCCCTGGCAACTCTTTTCCTTTTTTGGT
>CANQKZ010000225.1 GCA_947624585.1 uncultured Oscillospiraceae bacterium
GTCAAGGAGGCCCAGGAGGCCACCTTCCACGACAACAACGCCTTTTCCAATTGGGTCTCCCAGATCGGACGGCGCGAAGACACACCCATGCTGTTTAAGGTTATGGGCGAGGGAATAGCGCCTTTTCGGAAGACACCGGCCAATGTGCTGGCAAGGGCCTACGAGTATTCCCCCGCAGTTTTCGTGGGAACCGCAGTCAACGAGGCGTACAAGGCCATAAGGCACAGGCCCAACATCACTTCCTCCGAAGTCATCAACACCATGGCAAAGGGCCTGACCGGCTCCGGTATCATGGCGCTGGGTATGGCCCTTGCCGCGAAAGGCTGGCTCCGGGGCACCGGCGACACGGACGATGACGAAATAGACGCGCTGATGAACCGGCAGGACTACTCCATCGTGGTCCCCGGAGAGGGCAGCTACACCATCGACTGGCTGACCCCCGCCACGCTGCCCCTGTTTATGGGAGCCAACCTGTGGGACGTCCTCGAATCCGGAGAACACAGCCTTGCGGACATTGAGAATGTAATTTCTCAGTTTGTGGAACCCGTGCTTGAAACCTCCATGCTGTCCGGCGTCAATGACGCCATAGCCAATGTGCGGTACTCCGAGAACCACCTTCTCCAAATGGCCGCCACATACGCGCTGAGTTACGCCTCCCAGGGCGTCACAAACACCCTGCTGGGCCAGATCGAGCGGGCCACGGAGAAAAACCGCATGACCACATACACCTCAACAGAGAACCCCATGCCCGACTGGCTGGAAAGAACGCTGGGCCAGGCCTCCGCCAAGATCCCCGGCCTTGACTTCCAGCAGACCGAGTATCTGGACGAGATGGGAAAGACGGAATCCAACGGCGGCGTGTGGGAGCGGATACTGGAAAACCTCATCAGCCCCGGCTACTGGACCCGCACCCACGAGGACGACCCCAATTACCGGCTGCTCCAGGAGCTTCACGACCAGACCGGCGCCAACCCGTGGCCCGACGCCTCCGCCCCCAAGAGCTTCACGGCGGACGGGCAGAAGTACGAGCTAACCCAGGAGGAAAAGGAGCAGTACCAACAGAAGCAGGGCGGCATCTTCTACGACCTGCTGTCCCAGCTCGCGGAGAGCCGAGGCACCCTCACGCCGGAGGAGGCCGTGGATATCCTCACTGACGCCGCGAGCTACGGCGGCTCCCAGGCCAAACAGGACCTCTACAACGCCCGGGGCCTCGACAAGGGGGCAAGCACCAACTCCGTCAACAAAGCCGTCCAGGCCATCGAGGACGGTATCACCCTGGGGCAGTACTACCAGCTCAAAGACAAGCACGACGAAATCGACAAGGGCACCGGCTCCGCCAACGACAAGATGACCGAGTGGACCCACTACCTGGACAGCCAGGGGCTGACTTCAAAGCAGGTCGCCAAAATGACCGAGCTGATGGGCTACTCCACCATCATGCCCGTCCATGAGGCGGAGCACTACTTAGGGCTAAAGGAAAACGGCCTCAGCGCCGACAAGGCCGAGAAGATCTACAGCGCCGTCTCCGCAAAAGAACCGGACCCCGGCAAGACCCAGATCTCCGACGACCAGCGGGCCGACGCCATCCTCAGCGTCAGGGGCCTCACCGTCCCGGAACAGCTCAAGGCCCTGAAGGAATACTACAAGGCCGACAGCAAGGTTTCCCTCTACGAGAAGTACGAGAGCGCCTACAACGAGGCCGGAATCTCCCCGGAGACATATTGCCAGTACCGGCAAAACAAGGCCAGCTACAATTACGAGGTGAACGAGAAGGGCAGCCGGAAGGTCAAAGAGGGCGTGATCAACGTCATCGACGCCATGGACCTGTCCCGCGAGCAGAAGCAGTGGCTCTACGACCTGGAAGGGTACAAGGGCAACGTGAATTGGCACTGAAAGGAGTAAGCAATGAAAACAGTACAGGACGTATTCAACGCCGCCATGGGCCTGATGGACGAGCTGAACGCCCAGGGCGAGGCCCGCACCTCCGACACCCGCGAGTACGAGTACCGCACCCCCGGCATCGTCAACATGATGATCTCCGAGTACCGCATCCTCTCCGGCTCCCCCGGCAGCTTCGTCCAGGTGGAGAACATGGAGGACTACATCCTCAAAATAGACGACACCTACGCCATAGGCGTCATGCAGTACGGCTTAGCGGCCAACCTCCTGGTCGACGAGAACCCCACCGCCGCCAGCTTCTATGAGCAGAGGTATGAGGAAATGCGCACCCTCTACTTCACACACCGCCCCGCCCAGGATGGGGAGGAGATCGTGGACCTCTATGGGGGGATCGAGTACGGGAGGTTTGGAAGGTGGTAAAGGTGTCCTATACCCATCCGAAAAACCCGCATTTTTCAAGCCCTCAGGTGTCCTATTTGGTGTCCTATCAACCCCAGATAATCCCCGCAAAACCCCGCTGATTCTTCCAATTGCCCCAACCGGCCAATACAGCAAAAGCCCTTGAAACACCTGCGTTCTCAGGCATTTCAAGGGCTTTTGCGCTGGTCGGAGTGGCGGGATTCGAACCCGCGGCCTCTTGGTCCCGAACCAAGCGCGATACCAAGCTTCGCCACACCCCGGGCTTATTTATTATAGTTACACGGGCAGGAAATGTCAAGCTTTTTTTCGCTTTCCCGGCGGGAAGTTTTTCGCGGTTTTTTCCGCTTTTAATAAAATGATTGTTGATTTTTTCCGGGACTGTATTAAAATAGAAGAAGTTACGCGGCGCGGCCGCGAGAAAAGAGAGGGAGGATGACCATGAGCATCAAGGACGAGATCGGTGAACTCAGGGAAATCACGGCGCGGGAGGCTTTGGAGCGGCTTCGCGCGGGGAATGAGAAGTTTCTCACCTCCGACAACCCCATCGGGGATGTGTCGCCGGAAACCAGGGCCAGGACATATCGGGAGGGGCAGAAGCCCTACGCGGTGATTGTCACCTGCTCCGACTCCCGGGTGATCCCGGAGAGCATCTTCTCGGCGGGCATCGGGGAACTCTTCGTGGTCCGCTCCGCCGGAAACGTCATCGGCGGCCATGAGCTGGGCAGCGTGGAGTACGCCGTCTCCCACCTGGGTTGTCCCCTGGTGGTGGTCATGGGCCACACCAGCTGCGGCGCCGTGGGCGCGGCCATCCTGCACGAGGGCCACGGCCATGTGAAGCTGATCACCGACCGGATCCGGGAGACCATCGGCGACGAGACCGATGTCAACCGCGCCTGCGCGCTCAACGCCGTCCAGGGCGTGGCGGACCTGAAATTCGGCCTGGAGCAGGAGCTGGAGAACGCCGCCGTCATCGGGGCCGTGTACCGCATGGACACCGGTCGTGTGGAATTCCTTTCGGAGACGGAGACGTCGGCGCTCTGAGCGCTCCCCAGATGACGAGGGGGATGCGGCTTGTACGATAAACTGTTTCTGGCGCTGATCGACAGCTCATCGGTCCACGCGGAGGCCAGCCGGAGGGCCTTCTCCTCCGTAGGGCTTACCGAGGGCCAGCCGAAGGTGCTGTACATCCTGAACCTGCGGGACGGGCTCATGCAGAAGGAGCTGGCGGCCCTGTGCGGCGTCCGGGAGTCCACGCTGACGGTGCTTCTGGGCAAGATCGAGGAGAAGGGTCTGGTCCGGCGGACCCGGAGCCTGACACAAGGCGGCAAATTCACCTGCCTCGTCTATCTGACCGACGAGGGCCGCCGCGCCGCCAAAGAGGTGGAAACTCAGGTGGAGCGTCTGGAGGAGATCGGCTTCCGGGGCTTCTCCCCGGAGGAGCGCTTCCGGCTTCTGGAGATGCTCTCACGGGTCACGGACAACCTGAGGAACGCCAAAAACTAAGTTATATTTCAAAAAAGAGGATGATATACTATGTATTACATCGGCATCGACCTGGGCACCTCCGCCGTGAAGCTCCTTCTGGTAGACGGGGCGGGCCGGGTTGCAAATGAGGTCACAAAGGAATATCCGCTGAGCTTTCCCCACCCCGGATGGAGCGAGCAGGACCCCGGGGACTGGTGGGCCGCCGTGCTGGCGGGCGTGCCGGAGCTGGTGAAAGCCGTGGACTCGAGCGAGGTTCGCGGCATCGGCCTCGGCGGGCAGATGCACGGACTGGTTGCTTTGAGTATGGACGATTCGGTCATCAGACCCGCTATATTGTGGAACGACGGGCGGACAAATAAAGAGGTGGAATACCTCAAC
>CANQKZ010000226.1 GCA_947624585.1 uncultured Oscillospiraceae bacterium
GGGATCTTGGCGGAGGCCTGGCCCAGCGTTCTTTCCAGCCAGTCGGGCATGGGGTTCTCCGCGGAGGTGTATGTGGTCATGCGGTTTTTCTCCGTTGCCCGCTCGATCTGGCCCAGCAGGGTGTTTGTGACGCCCTGGGAAGCGTAGCTCAAGGCGTATGTGGCGGCCATTTGGAGAAGGTGGTTTTCGGAATACCGCACATTGGCGATGGCGTCGTTGACGCCGGACAGCATGGAGGTTTCAAGCACGGGTTCCACGAACTGGGAGACCACGCCCTCGATGTCGGCAAAGTCAAATTCTCCCCCGTCTATGATGTCCCACAGGTTGGCGCCCATAAACAGGGGCAGCGTGGCGGGGGTCAGCCAGTCGATGGTATAGCTGCCTTTGCCGGGGACCACGATGGAGTAGTCCTGCCGGTTCATCAGCGCGTCTATTTCGTCATCGTCCTTGCCTCCGGTGCCCCGGAGCCAGCCTTTGGCGGCCAGGGCCATACCCAGCGCCATGATGCCGGAGCCGGTCAGCGTCCGGGCAAGGCTGTTGATCACGTCGGAGGCGGTGGCCTCGCCACGGTGTGCCTTGGCGGCCTCGGCGAATGTGTCGATGAGGCCAGCCGGGGAATACTCGTAGGCCCTCACAAGCACGTTGGCCGGGGTCTTCCGGAAGGGGGCCACGCCCTCGGCCATCATCCGCACGGCCTTTGGCGTAGTGTCGCGCCGTCCGATCTGGGAGACCCAATTGGAAAAGGCGTTGTTGTCGTGGAAGGTGGCCTCCTGGGCCTCCTTGACGGCGAATTTTACGGCTCTGTCGTAGAGGGAATGGTCCACCGTGCCGGAGCGGAGCTGTTCGGGGGTGGCGCCGTTGGCCTTCAGGTATCCGGCAAGGGCGCGGGCGTAGTGGTGCTTGATGAAGATCTCGTCCCCCGCGTTGGTGGCCCAGTTGGTCAGGTGCCGGTATGCCTCCAGCGGCTTTGTCTTGAAGATCCTCCGCCGCTCGTTGATCTCCTGCATGATGCGGGACCGGGAGGTGTCGTCGTACCGGGAATTTCCCTCCGCCACGTCGCGCACGTTCTCGAAGTCGGCCTTGGCGGCGTCCATCCAGTCCCGGCCCACGCGGACGGACTGGGTTCGCTCCAGCTTGGGATTCACCGCGCGGACGGCGGTCTCCAGCACGGCGGCCACCTCGTTCTTCACGGCCTTGGCCGTTCCCATCACCGCGTTACCGGCAAGGTTGCGGATCTGGGTCTTGAAGTTGCCCAGCATGTTCATGTACCGGAGGGCCGTCCACTTGTCCGCGAGACTGGCGGGCACCTGGTCGGCGATGTTCTGATAGATCTTATCGAGAGCGGCGTCCCGTGCGCTGTCGGTGTCGGCCCGAATGTACTCGGCCATCAGGTCCTCGCTGACGGTGATTTGCTTATCCGGGGACAGCTTCAGCCGCTCGTTCATCTTCTCCGTGACCAATTGCACAAGGGACATTCTGTCCACCGGGGTCAGGGATTTGTAGATGCGGTTGGCCTGGAGGGCCTGACCGGCGGTGGAGCACAGCTCCACGTAGTCCCGCACGTAGCCCAGAAATTCCTTCTGGGAGACGGAGCTGTCCCGCTGGAGCTCGTCCAGAATGACGGCGCCCATTGCCACAAGGTCGGGGTTGACCTTCCCGGCGCCCACCTCCCGCGTCCAGTCGTTCCGGGCCTTGCCGGGGTCAAGGGCATACTCGGCCCGCGCGTTCTGGATGCGGGCGTCGTTGGTCTGGCCGTCGGGGATGGTGAAGCCGCCCCGGAGAGCGCGTCTGCCGATGGCCTCGGCGTTGGCGTCGGTGGTCTGCTCCGCCTCCATGAGGGTCTGAGCGACCTTGGAGGTCTTTTCCCCCTGGGGGTTCACCGTGGGGAGGGAGGCGTTGCGGACGGCCTTCTCCCCGGCGGGGTGGAGCTGGTCGGCGTTTTCGACCCAGGTGTTGTAACGGCTTTTGGCAAAGTTGCGCTTGGCCGCGCCAAGGTTTTCCGGGTCCTGGTTGGGGGACTGGGCCGCGTCGTAGGTGTCGATCAGGGGGTTGGCGGGGGTGGTTTGTTGGGCGGCGTCGTAGGTGTCGATCAGGGGGTTGAATCCCCGTCCTCCTGAAAGCTCTGAAGGAACAGCTGAAAGGCCCGTGCTATGATCTGGTTCTCCGGCGTAGGCGTCTGCTGTGCTCTCTGCGCCGCCTTTTCGGCCAATCTCCGGGCTGCCGTTGAATCTTCCTGTTCCGAATTGGATCTGTTCTCCCGGTTCTCTGCCGGGTTTTCTTGTACTTTGTTCATAAAGTTCACTCGCCTTCCTCAAAATATCGGCGGATTCCGGGGCCGTGTTTTCCCCAAAGAAGGAAAACTGGTTGGGCGTACCGAATTCCTTCACGGCTGTCACAAGGGAATTGAACAGCGCGGAGAGCTTCTTGCCGCTCCGCTTGTATGTCTCGATGAGTTCCGCAAGCTCCAGGGCTGTGGAGTTCTGCCGGTCAAGGAGACTTCCCTGGTCCGCGATCTGGGCTACAGAAGCGCCCTTCTCCCGCGCCTCGCCGTAGATGTCCACGGCCTCGGAGATGAGGCCGCTGATGTCGAAATTGTAATACTGCCCGCTTTCGATGCCCGCGTTTAAGGTCGCGGCGTTGGAGGACGCGGCCAGAAGCGCGTTGATCACGTTCTTGCTGTCCGGGTCTATCTCCTCCGTCAGCCTCGCGGCCAGGTCCGTCCGGCCGTATGCGTAATCGAACACGGCGTTTCGGAGGCGCTTCAAGCCGTTTGCGGACAGAAGCCCGTTCCGGTCGATGAGGTCCCCCCGGTCGGTCTCAGAGGCCACGGAATCCACAAAGGCGCGGATAAAATCCCCGTTTTCCGCCGAATTAATATTACCACTTTCGTCCGCCCGGAGCAAGGGCATGATTTCAGAAAGCCTTGCCGCGTCTACCCTGGCCTGCTCGGTGGCGGAGTAGGCGGCCACTGTGGAGCTGTTCAGATCGGAGGCAAGCTTCACCCAGTCCACCGCGTCGGCCACGCGCACGAGGACGGGGTTCTCCGGGAGGGCCGCCGGGTCGATGCCGAACCGGGCCGCGTTTTCCCGGATGTACGCCTCATACTGCCCCGCCGTGCCGTTGGCGTATGCCTGGATAAGGCCGGTGGTCCGGGCGTTGCCGCCGATGACCACGCCGTCGCCCCGAACGATGGGGGCGCCGTTCTGGGCTGTGGGGCTTTCCGCCAGGAGGCGCGGGTTGGGGTTCCGGCTGATCCTGGTCATCTGCATCTGGCTGGCGGCGCGGCTCCTGTCGCGGGGCTGAAGCTCGGCGGGATAGTTTGGGTTCACCGTCCCAAAAATGTCGTTGCTGGTCACAAGGGAGCTTGCCGGGACCACGGCGTATGTGAAGCCCACCTCCTCCGCGCCGTCGGTGTAGGCCACGTCTGAACTGCCCGTGCGGGCGTTGGGGATGGTTATGTCCGTCCTGGGCGCGGTTTGACCAACCGCCGGGTTGGTCTGCGCGGGGGCGGTTGGTGTGTTGGTTGGTGTATCCGCCTGAATTTGCGTTTCCGCCTGCTGTACAGGGGCGGCGGGGGCGGCGATCTGCTCCGTGGGCGTCTGGACGGGCTGGGCGGTCTCCTGCGTTTCCGCCTGTGCCGCTGGCAGGTTCCGGGCGCGGTCGTAGGTCTCTATCAGGGGGTTGGAATATGCCCTCTGTACGGCGGAATTTATGCCGTATGTCCCGCCGGTCAGGAGGGCTCCTACGGCGCCTCCCATGGCGGCCTCGCTGGCCATCGTGCGGGGGTTCAGGACGGCGTTGGGGTCGGTGGTGCTGAAGGTGGGGGCGCCGGAGCCGAAGAGCTGACCGACGCCTCGGGAGACAACGCCCTGTTCCAGCTCCTCCAGCGCCTCGCCGCCCGCGGAATCGATGAGCTGACGGAGGCCGGAGGTATTGCCCTGGCGGACAGACTGCTCGAGGCCCTGGATACCGCTGGCACCGTCAAGGCCGATCTCGATGCCGGAGTTGATGAGGCCCACGGTGACGGCGTACATGGCGGCCTTGGTGTCGTCGTTTGTCCACTCCTTCGCCTCCCGGAAGTTGTTCCCCGCCTCCTGGAGAAAGCTGGTCCAGTAGTTGGGGTCCTTCATCATCTGGCTCGCGGCCCGGCCTATGTTCTGGGCGGCGGTCATGTTCTG
>CANQKZ010000227.1 GCA_947624585.1 uncultured Oscillospiraceae bacterium
GCCATCCTGAAGGCCGAGGGCGAGAAGCGGGCCGCCATCCTCTCCGCCGAGGGCGAGAAGGAGTCCGCCATTCTCCGTGCCGACGCCAAGAAGCAGGCCGCCATCCTGGAGGCCGAGGGCCACGCCGAGGCGATCCTGAAGGTCCAGCAGGCCACCGCAGAGGGCCTGAAGCTCCTGAACGAGGCATCCCCCACCGACGCCGTCATCAAGATCCGCGCCCTGGAGGCTTTCGCCGCCGCCGCCAACGGTCAGGCCACCAAGATCATCATCCCCTCCGAGATCCAGGGGCTGGCAGGTCTTGCCGAGGGCATTGTGGAGAGCGTGAAGAAGCAGTAATACTAATATCTATTTAAAAGGAGACACCGAGCGGTGAGGATTTTTCGTGTCAGGCAAGGAAGACGCCGCAGGGAATACTGTATGTATTTCCAAGGCGGCTGACGCAGCATGACGCGAAAAAGACCGCCGCGAATGGCTTCTTTTAATTAGATATTAGTATAAGATAGATTGTGCATAAAATTCCCCCGGGGACGCCGAAGCGTCCCCGGGGGGTTCCTTTATATTCTCCTTTTGATCAGCCGTAGCCCCAAGTGATTACGGTCCAGGGGCCATCGTCGCGGGTCAGGATCCACTGCCAGTTTCTGTAGGTCTCCCGCTCCTCGAGGCTTCCGTCGCCGAAGATGACGTAGAAGTCGCTTGTGAGGACGATGGCCTGAGCGGCGCCGGAGGATTCGGCCCAGGCGTCGTTGGCCTTTCCGTACCGCGCCTCGTCGTAGGTGAGGGAGCGAAGGACGCAGCCGGCGAAGTTCATCTGGAAGGCCCGCTCCGCCTCGTCCATGGCGGATTCGATGTCCGCCCGGGTGTAGACGGCGCTGCCGCCCACGGTGCGCCGGTGTCCAGCCGTCAGGCCCCCGGCCGGTACGGAGGCGAAGCCCATCGCGATCACCGCGCACAGGAGCACCGAAAGGCAGGCGGCCCAGCGGGCGGGCTTCTTATACCGGGCCGCCCGGCGGACGCGCTCCCGGACCCCCGTCTCCCCAAAGGCCACGGGGTGGACCAGGACCGTGCGGCGGCCGTCGGACAGGCTCAGCAGCGCCTCGCAGTACTCCCGCCTCCCCTCCCCGTCGAGAGCGCGGAGCACCGACTCGTCGCAGGCAAGCTCCGTGTCCCGGCAGAAGAGGGCGTACCCCAGCCACACCAGGGGATTGAACCAGTGGAGGGCCAGAAGAGCGAATCCCAGGGGCTTCCAGATATAG
The DNA here is from genome assembly GCA_947624585.1 of uncultured Oscillospiraceae bacterium. Taxonomy (GTDB): domain Bacteria; phylum Bacillota; class Clostridia; order Oscillospirales; family Oscillospiraceae; genus RUG626. The sequence goes on from CANQKZ010000227.1 coordinate 1,254, forward strand.
TCGCGCCGCCGGATGTGGGCCCGCTCGTGGACCAGGACCGAGGGAAGGCACGCCCCGTCCGTGCCGGAGGGGACGTAGATCTTCGGGCGGAACAAGCCGTACACGAAGGGGGCGCGGATCCCGTCGCAGATCCACACGTTGTCCCAGAGATGCACCGCCTCCGAAAGGCGGCGACGGAGCAGGAGGCAGCTCACCAGCGCCCACGCCGCCAGGACCCCGACGCCCAGCGCCCAGATGCGCATCAGGGGCGGCAGGTAGGCGGAGGGCTGGCGCATGGGCTCCACCACCGCGTGTGTGGCGGTCCCGATGCCCTCCGCCAGACCGTTCAGGTTCAGCGTCAGCGTGGGGGCCACCCCCAGGCCCACCGCCCGGAAGAAGGGCACGTCCCAGCAGTCCGCCGGGGCGGGACCCAGGAAGCCGAACACGGACAGGGGGCCGCGCGGGGCGGGCAGGAGGAGCCGCACAGCCGTCAGGACCCACAGAATCCACATGGCCCGCCGGGACAGGCGCGTGAGGAGCGGCCTTACCAGGATCGCCGCCAGAAGCAGGGGCGCCGCCGTCAGGCTCCTGTTCAGGAGGGCGGTGAAGAGGGTGTACATTCCGTCCATCTACCGCTCCCCCTCCCCGTCAATGAGGGCACGGAGCTGCTCCCGCTCCGCCTCGCTGAGGCCCCGGCCTCTGGTGAAGGCAGCCACGAAGGCGGGCAGGGACCCGCCGAAGGCCGCATCCACCGTCTGACGGCTCTGCATGGCCTGAAAATCCTCCCGGCTCAGGAGGCTCGTCACCGTGCCGCCGTCGTTTTTGAAAATTCCCTTGTCGCAAAGGCGTTTCAGCACCGTGTAGCTGGTGGTCTTCTTCCACCCCAGCTCCGCCGAGGCCAGCCTCGCCAGCTCCGAGGCTGTCACCGGTTCCCGGTCCCAGATGATCGAGGCAAACCGCGCCTCCACCTGGCCCATGGTGATCTCCGACATGGTATCATTCCTTTCTGTTCTACTTTTGTAGAACAGATTTATTTTACATCATGTAGAACGGCGTGTCAAGGGGGCGGGAGTGAAGAAAATGTGAATTTCCGGCATCAACCGGGCATCAGAAAGCCCCCGGGCCAGGCGGTCCGGGGGTCATACGGAGCTTTGCGGATATTATTCACCCGAAGAGGATCCGGGTGGGTTTGGCGAGGCGGAGGAGGAGGCCGATGGCGAGGGAAATGAGGGCGGTGAGGGCGGTGTAGAGGAGCATGGTCAAAGTGAAATGCGCGTATACCCGGTGCTCGTTGAGCATCACCAGCACCGCCGCGTGGATGCCGTAGGCGGGATAGGTGGCGGCGGAGAGCCGGGAGAAAGCGCGCCCCAGCTTCTCCGGCGGGTCCGCGTTCTCCAGGAGGGCCCGTGCCAGGACGAAGAGGCCCCCGGCGCTCAGGTAGCTGCTGAGATCGTATCCGCCGTTGGCGATCAGGTTCACGGCGCCGCTCTTCAGGGAGGCGGAGATGTTGGCATAGACGTTGAGGAGAAGGCCCAGGACCAGGGACAGGGCGGCGGCGGCCGTCACCCTCCGGCCGAGCTTTATCCGGCTCAGGAGATACCCCATCAGCACATACCCCAGGTATCCCTCCAGAAGGGGTTCAAAAAGGAAAAGATTCAGGTGAAAGGCCCCGTTCACGAAGGTCCTGACCGTGCCGTGATAGGCCGCGATGAGGGCCAGAACGGCCACCTCCCCTTTGGTGCAGGCCCGGCAGATCCTGTCCAGGAACGGAATCATCAGGTAGATGCCGAAGATCTGGTAGAGGTACCACAGGTGGTAATAGGTGCCGTTGTTCAGCACGTCGGCAAAGAGACCGGAGAGGGTCAGGTCCATGCCGTACCCGAATTTGAGGAAGCAGAAGTAGAACACGTTCCACACTGCCAGCGGGATCAGGATCCTGGGCAGACGCCGGCGGTAGAAGGTCAGGACGGCGGGGGGCTCCCCTCCCCTGTTCAGCAGAAGGCACCCGGTGAGCATCATGAACAGCGGCACGCCCATCCGGCCGAAGGCGTTGAGGAACACGCTGTATTTCCAGGTGGGGTAGTTCATCAGGATGCTGTCAATGATGTAGGGGTTTATGGCGTGGAGGAGCACCACGCACAGAAAGGCAAAGACGCGCAGGACATCCAGATACAGGAGGCGTTTCTTTTCCATTTTTTCTACCCGAATGACTCACACGCTGGTCCGGCCCTTGGTCAGGATGTCGGCGATCCTGTGGGAGGCAAGGCCGTCGCCGTAGGGGTTCTGGGCCCGGGACATGGCGTTGTAGAGGCTCTCGTCGGTGAGGAGAGCCTTGAACTCCCGGTAGATCACGTCCTCATTGGTGCCGATGACCCGCAATGTGCCGGCCTTGACGCCCTCGGGCCGCTCGGTCACGTCCCGGAGCACCAGGACGGGCTTGCCCAGGCTGGGCGCCTCCTCCTGGATGCCGCCTGAGTCGGTGAGGATCATGTAGGAGCGGGCCAGGAAGTTGTGGAAGGCCACCACGTCCAGGGGCTCGATGAGCCGGACGCGCTCACAGCCGGTGAGCTCCTCGCTGGCGGCCTTGCGGACCAGGGGATTCAAATGGATGGGATAGAGGACCTTCACATCCGGGAACTCCTCCACCACCCGGCGGACGGCCCGGAAGATGTTGTGCAGGGGCTCGCCCCAGTTCTCACGCCGGTGGGCCGTCAGGATCACCAGGCGCGACCCCTCCGCCCAGGCCAGCTCCGGGTGCTCGAAGTGGTTGACCACGGTGGTGCCCAAGGCGTCGATGGCGGTGTTGCCGGTGACCCAGATGGACTGGGGCGGCTTGCCCTCCCGGAGCAGGTTGTCCCGGGCCAGGGCCGTGGGGGCGAAGTTGTAATCGGCGACGGAGCTGACCGCCTGGCGGTTGAAC
>CANQKZ010000228.1 GCA_947624585.1 uncultured Oscillospiraceae bacterium
ATGCACCCCAATTATTTTTGTTTTTCTTTTCTTGACTTTGTCAGATTTTACTCTATAGAAAAACCCCGAAAGCCTTGTGGCATCGGGGTTTTGACTGAAATTGCTGGGAAATCAGCGCTTGCTGAACTGAGGCGCGCGACGGGCGGCTTTGAGGCCGTACTTCTTGCGTTCCTTCATTCTCGGGTCACGGGTGAGGAAGCCTGCGGCCTTCAGGGGGGCGCGGTAGCTTTCGTCGACCTCCAGGAGGGCGCGGGCGATGCCGTGGCGGACGGCGCCGGCCTGGCCGGATACGCCGCCACCGGAGACGGTGGCATCAATGTCCACCTTGCCTACCAGACCCACGGTGTTCAGGGGCTGACGGACGATGAACTTCAGGGTGTCAAGGCCGAAGTAATCGTCAATGTCGCGACCGTTGACGGTGATCTTGCCGGTCCCGCCGGGGAACAGGTGGACGCGGGCCACGGAGGACTTTCTGCGACCTGTGCCGTACATATAGGGCTTTTTAGATGTATACATTGTTCAGTTCCTCCTTACTCCTCGGTCCAGGCTTCCGGCTTCTGGGCCTCATGCTTGTGCTCCGCGCCGGCGTAGACGCGAAGGCGTGTCAGCTGCTCGCGGCCCAGGGAATTCTTTGCCAGCATCCCCTTGACGGCCTCCATCATGGCAAACTCGGGCTTCTCGGCCATGATGCGGGAATACTGGACCTCCTTTAGGCCCCCGATCCAGCCGCTGTGATGGCGGTAGTACTTCTTCGTGAGCTTGCTGCCGGTGAGAACGGCCTGGGAGGCGTTGATGACGATGACAAAGTCGCCGCAGTCAACGTTGGGGGTGTAATCGGTCTTGTGCTTTCCACGCAGGAGGGTAGCGGCCTTGACGGCGGTGCGTCCGAGGGGCTTACCCGCCGCGTCCAGGACGTACCATTTGCGGGAAACGGTCTCCTTCTTAGCGAGTGTAGTGGACATTGTGTGCCTCCAGATATGATTAATTTATTTTTTGTACGCTTCACGTGCTATAATTTTATAGCACAATCCAATTTAGATGTCAACACCTGTTTTTGAAATTTTTTATCTGCCTCGTTAAAATCTCGCGAAATCGCCGTTTTTCTTTGATTTGCTCGTGATAACTCGAAACGCAAATAAAATTTCACCCGCGCTTTTCGCGGAGCTTTTTCCCGGCGAAGGAAAGCGCCTCATGGAGAGCCCAGCCGGAGAGGATGTTCAGGGCGTAGAGGGCGGCGTAATAGATGTAGTGCCCCGGACCCGGGTCAAAGAAGCGGCGCAGGAACTCGGTCTCGGAGAAGAAGCTCACGTTGAGAAGGTAGATCTCCAGGCTGTGTTCCCCCACGAACCGCAGGGCGGTCCGCAGCCAACCCAAGGGCAGCCTGTCCATGAGCCACGCCAGCGCCAGGCAGACCGGGACGGTGGTAAAGGCGAAGAGGTAGGCCAGGGGCGCGTAATCGCCCATGGAGCCGCAGAAGGTGCCGTAGACAAGCCCTTCGGAGAACAGGAGCGCCAGCGCGACGCCGTCCATGACGCCGAATTTCTTCCCGTCCGCGATCCATATGCCGATGACAAGGCCGGCGGTGTATATGGGCACCCGGTAGATGAGGTCCAAATGGTTCCACCAGGTGTCGCGCATCAGGACCTGGCTTACCAGGAAGCTCACGGCGGTCACGGCAAGAAGGACCGCCCCGGGATGGCGCCGGGAGCGGAGAAAGCGGACGGCGGGCGGCGTGACCAGGTACAGGAGCATGATGCCGCTGACATACCAGTTGAAGCTTCCGGCGCAGTGGACCCAGTAGTTGAGGAGAAGGGAATTCCACACAAGGGTGGAGGCGTACGCCCGTCCCACCGACCACAGGCACAGCGTGTAGGGCACCATCACCGCGAAATAGGCGGGCAGAAGCCGTTTGGCCCGGCGCTCCATGAACTCCCCGTACTCCTGCTCCCGCCGGGACAGGGACATGGCGAGGCCGATCCCGGAGAGCAGCATGAAGATGTCCACGCCCCCGAAGCCGATGGAGCGCAGATAATTGAGGGGACTCAGACCCAGATCCAGGTCCCATGAGTGGAAGAGCATCACGGAGATCATGGCCAGCCCCATCAGCTCCGAGCGGTACCGGCTGAGAAGCGAATATTTCATCCTTGGTCCCTCCTGAAACGGAAATGCGCGGCGAACGCTGTGTCCGCCGCGCGGTATGATCGGTTCAAATCACGCTCTGTCGATGGGCAGGCCCTGCTGCTCGCGCTCGCGGATGGCGTCCTTGCGGGAGATGTTCCAGCGGCCCCGGTCGTCGATGCCGAGGAACTTGACCCAGGTCCAGTCGCCCACGTTGATGGCGTCCTCCACCCGCTCGGTGCGCTTGAACTCCAGGTCCTTGATGTGGCACATGGCGTCCTTGCCCGGCACCAGCTCCACGAAGGCGCCGATGGGGATGACGCGGACGCACTGGCCGAAGTACAGCTTGCCCACCTCGGGCACGAAGCAGATGTTGTCGATGATCTTCTTGGCGGCACGGCACGCCTCGATGTCCTGATGGCTGATGAACACGCTGCCGTCGTCCTCCAGGTCGATCTTGCAGCCGGTGTCGGCGCAGATCTTCTGGATGACCTTTCCGCCGGAGCCGATGACCTCGCGGATCTTGTCGGGGTCGATGTGCATGGAGATCATCTTGGGGGCGGACTTGGCAAGCTCATGCCTCGGCTCGCTGATGACGGGCAACATGATCTCGTCCAGGATCTGGATGCGGGCTTCCCGGGTGATCTCAAAGGCGTTTTCGATGATGTCGTAGGTCAGGCCGTCGTTCTTCAGGTCCATCTGGATGGCGGTGATGCCCTTCTTGGTACCGGCCACCTTGAAGTCCATTTCGCCGTGGAAGTCTTCCACGCCCTGGATGTCGATGAAGGTCTTCCAACTGCCGTCGTCGTCGTGCATGAGACCGCAGGAGATACCGGCCACGGGGGCCTTGATGGGAACGCCCGCGTCCATGAGCGCCAGGGTGGAGCCGCAGATGGAGCCCTGGGAGGTGGAGCCGTTGGAGCTCAGGACCTCAGAGACCACGCGGATGGCGTAGGGGAACTCCTCGGGGGTGGGGATCACGGGCTCCAGGGCCTTCTCGGCCAACGCCCCGTGTCCGATCTCCCGGCGGGAGGTGGAGCGGCTGGGCCGCGCCTCGCCCACGGAGTAGTTGGGGAAGTTGTAGTGGTGGATATATCTCTTTTCCTCTTCCTCCCAGATGGTGTCCAGCTTCTGGGAGGCGGAGAGGGTGGCCAGGGTGCACACGGAGAGGACCTGGGTCTGCCCGCGTGTGAAGAGGCCGGAGCCGTGGACTCGGGGCAGGACGCCCACTTCGGCGGCCAGGGGCCGAATCTCGTTCATGGCGCGGCCGTCCACGCGCTTGCCCTCCAGGAGCCACTGCTTGACGACCTTCTTCTGGATCTTGTAGGTGATCTCCTCCAGCTGGGCGGTGATCTCCGGGTACTCCTCGCCGAACTCTTCGATCATCTTGTCCACAACGACGTTGTACCGCTCCTCGCGGACGTTCTTGTCGTCGGTGTCCATGGCGTAGCGCACGTCGTCCAGGTACTTCTCCACGATCCTGTCGAAGAGCTCCTGGTTGAAGGAGGCGTGCTCGTATTCGAACTTGGGCTTGCCCACCTCGCTGACCATCTGATCGATGAGGGCGATGACGGGCTTGATGGCGTTGTGAGCGGCGATGATGCCGTTCAGCATCACGTTCTCGGGGATCTCGTTGCCTCCGGCCTCGATCATCACGATCTTGTCCATGGTGGCGGCGATGGTGCAGTACATCTCGGACTCGCCCCGCTCGGCGCTGGTGGGGTTGATGATGTACTTGCCGTCGATGAGTCCCAGGCCAACGCCCGCGATGGGACCGGCGAAGGGCACGTCGGAGATGGAGACGGCGGCGGAGGCGCCGATCATGGCGGCGATCTCCGGGGCGCAGTCGTGGTCCGTGGACAGGACGGTGCAGGTGACAACAACGTCGTTTCTCAGGTCGGAGGGGAAGAGGGGCCTCATGGGCCGGTCGATCATGCGGGAGGAGAGGGTGCCGCGCTCGGAGGGCTTGCCCTCGCGGCGGGTGTAGCCGCCGGGGATGCGGCCCACGGAGTAGAGCTT
>CANQKZ010000229.1 GCA_947624585.1 uncultured Oscillospiraceae bacterium
ACACTGCGAGTCCCAGAAAACATACGCCTGTTTTTTATCCCTCCGTACACGCCGGAGATGAATCCCATCGAGCAGATCTGGAAAGAGCTTCGTAAGGGAGGGTTCAGGAATGAGGTGTTCGCCACGCTGGAAAAGGTTATTGACCGGCTCTGTGATGTGATCAATGGGTTGTCTGCTGAGGTGGTCCGCAGCATTACTGGGCGCGAATGGATATTGTCTTGTTTTGATTAGGGGTTAGTATTAAACGGAAAAGGTGTACTCCAACTTTAATTGGATGAAAAAATAGTCAAAACATCGTGTGAAAGTGCGAGAAGTTGCAAATCGCAATTGGGAAGAGTTATGACCTTCCTTAATATATTGGTCAGTTGGCGCGGCCTTACTGAGTAACTTTGACGCTGCCCGAAAAGCGATGGATGACATGGCCTCAAGCGCGGGAAGCGCGGAGCAGGAAATGGAAACCATCATGGGTAAACAAACCTACCCATGCGTACAGAAATGTGCGCAACAGAACACATTTAATTGCAGGTAAAACGTAAAGTCCTACACCACAACAGGCGGGAAACCAGTTTGTGAAGGTGCGAAAGCGGAAAAAACGTAGGAATGGCGCACGGTCAAAAGCCTAAACGCCGGAACAATCGTAGTTCTGCAACGAAGCTCCCTAACGTAAAGCCGAGGGAGAACGCTCATCGACTATCCCCATATCGGGGTTCGGACTTGAGAATAAATATCCGAGCCAATAGGAGTACGGCCCAATCGCAAACGGAGTCGGTGAAAATCCGTTAAATGGAAAAGGTGTGGCCTCTGCCGCGAGGCGTGGTTAAGAAATAGTCAATTCCCGTGTGAAAGCACGGGGTTTATTTTTTGTTATGATGATTTGGAGACAAGATGAAAATAGTAGACAAAGAAGAAGCAAAAAGAGTAACGTAAATCTAATCGTTGCGCGTAAGCGTTCCGTCGGCGACTGGTATGCCGTGGCGAAAGATTACGGTATATCGGATGTCGATTTGTTTAGTTACAACAGGTACCTTCACGGCGGGCTTGTGGATTACACAGGGCTTGCCCAGTTGGACGGTTCTCCGGGGAAACCGGAGCTTGTTCTTAATTCAAAAATCCATTATGAACATTCGAATACCGGCTCTACCGCCTGGTGGTGGGAACGTTCGCCTGTTTACAACACTTACGGCGGCGGCGACGCGAGTTTCTGCTATGTGAGCTCGGACGGCGACACGGGCTGGGACGGCGCCCATTATCCCTTTGGCCTGGCCCCGATTTTCCGGGTATAGGAGGCGGCGCGGCGGACAGGACTTCGTGGAGGGGTGAAAAAATCTCCCCTCTCTTCCGAGGGAGGAACCGGAGATCGGCAAGGGGATACGGCGATCAACAACATCAAGGAAATATATGAGAAGCACGTCGGGAACGCAGATTTCCTTGGCGTGGTGTGAGGTAAAGAGTAGGGGAACCGTCCGGTGTAGGCGGTTTTCCTATTTTTTTGCGCGCGGTGTCATGCTCTGATTTCAACGCGCAGCGCGTGTGCGCTCAAATCGGAGCGTGGGTCTGTATGGTGTCACTACTGGCGGATTTCGGATTTGGTGTCAAATTGGTGTCAAACGAGGGCGCGCTGGGGTGGTGGGGAATTCTTGAAGGCTGAAAAGCCTTGCGGCGCAAGGGAAAAATGGATAGATGATAGTTTCAAGAAGATGTGACCAAAAAAACGCGGATATACGTTGCAAAATTTCAAACCTTGTGTTATACTCTTTTTATCTGCGTATACGGAAGGATGGTCAACATATGTCAGGACATTCCAAATGGCATAACATACAGAAAACAAAGGGCGCGGCGGACGCAAAGCGCGCTCAGGCATTCACCAAGATCGCCCGCGAGATGATCGTGGCGGTGAAGGAGGGTGGCGGAAGCGCCGATCCGGCCAACAACTCGCGCCTGGCTACGGTCATCGCAAAGGCGAAGGCCGCCAATATGCCCAACGATAACATCAAGAGGACTCTGGAGAAGGCCGCGGGCAGCGCCGGTGGCGACAACTACGAGTCCGTCACCTATGAGGGCTACGGCCCCGAGGGCGTGGCTGTCATCGTGGACGCCATGACCGACAACCGCAAGCGCACAGCCTCCGATGTGCGCCATCTCTTCGACAAATACGGCGGAAACATGGGCGCCGAGGGCTGCGTCTCCTGGTCCTTCGAGAAGAAGGGCGTCATCGTCATCGACAACGAGGACGAGGACTACGAGGAGGACACCGTCATGATGGACGCTCTGGAGGCCGGAGCCGAGGACATGACCGCCGAGGGGGAGACCTTTGAGGTCTACACCGCTCCCGACGATTTCCCCGCCGTGCTGGAAGCTCTGGAGGGCAAAAAGTACAAGTTCGTCTCCGCCCAGGTTGAGATGGTACCCCAGAACTACATCAAGCTCACAGACGAGGAGAATATCAAGAAGTTCGAGAAGATGCTTGAGCTGATGGACGACAACGACGACATCCAGAACGTCTGGCACAACTGGGACGAGGAGTAATACTGATACTCAAGTAAAAGCAGACACCGAGCGCCGGGGGATTTTTCATGCCGGACGAGGAACGCGGCGCAGGGAATACTTTGTGTATATTCAAGCCGCGCGACGATGTATGGCGCGAAAATGACCGGCGCGAATGCCTGGTTTTGATTGAGTATTAGTATAAGCCTGATTTTCGTTTTTCCGGGGCATATCGCTGTGTCCCGGGAAAACGGTTTGAAAATAGGAATAAGGAACAGGAGATTTGATTTTTCGATGCGGCACCTGAATTGATGACGGCAAAACATACCGGCGCTGGGGCTTTGGCCTCAGGGTCTTGGTTGCCGTTATCAATTTCATATAGAAAGGTGTTCAGACATGAAAAGGAATCTCTGTGTCATGTACGCCATATCCTTTTTTGAGGGTATGGTTTTTTATTCGTCCGTCTCCACCCTTTACCGGCAGGCCGCGGGCGTCTCTGTCTTTCAGATGATGGGGATCGAGACGGCCTCCTGGGTGTTGTCCTTTGCCCTGGAGATCCCCTGGGGGATCCTGGCGGACCGGATCGGGTACAGGCGGGTGATGGTGATCTGCAACGCGGTCTACTTTGTCTCCAAGATCGTCTTCTGGCGCGCCGACAGCCTTGTGGATTTTCTGGCGGAGCGGGTGCTGCTGGCATTCGTTGTCTCCGGGCTCTCCGGGGTGGACTCCAGCTTCATCTATCTGTCCGCCGGACCCGAGAATTCCCAGAGGGCCTTCGGGATATACGGGGCGATGGGCTCCGCCGGTGTGTTGGTGTCCAGCGGGGTGTATGCCCTGTTTCTGGGCGATGACTACCGTATGGCGGCGTTCCTCACAGTCATAAGCTATTCCGTCATGGCCCTCCTGACCTTTGGGCTCCGCGAGGTGAGACCGGCGGAGAGGGAGGACCGGACCGATCTGCGCGCCTCTCTCCGGCTCCTCCGGGAGACAGTCAGAAACCGCTCGCTTCTGGCGCTTACCGTGGCCTTCGGGTTCCTGGGCGAGGCGTGCCACATGGTAACGGTGGTGCTCAACCAGCTTCAGTACACCAGGTCCGGTATGTCCTCCGGCGCCATATCCCTGGCCTACATGGTGATGACCGCCTCCGATTTCACCGTGGTCCTGTCGGCCCCGCTGACAAAGCGGCTGGGGACGCGCGGGACCGGGACCGTGCTCTTCGCTGTCTGCGCCGTCTCCTGCGCCGTGCTGGCGGCGACCTCTCACCCGGTCGTGTCGGTGGCGGGAGTTCTGCTCGTCAGCGTCGGTACCACGCTGCTTTCGCCCCTGGCCTCGAGGCTGGAGAATGACGCGATCGCGGTTTCGGACCGGGCCACGGCGCTGAGTATGTGCGCCATCATCGGAAGTCTCCTGTCCTCCGTCCTGGATCTTTTTTTCGGATGGCTCGCCGACGTGTCCCTGCCGCTCTCCCTGCTTTTCGGCGGCGCGGTGATTGCGGCGGGCGGCGTCCTCTTTCGGATGTGCCTGCGCGGAGAAGCGGGCAAAAGGGCGTGACGCGCAATAAAGGGGCTGTGAAAAAAGTCCCGTAAAAAAGGAAGAGAGTTACCAAGGATCCCCTGGCAACTCTCTTCTTTTTTTG
>CANQKZ010000230.1 GCA_947624585.1 uncultured Oscillospiraceae bacterium
CGTTCGGCCCTTCCCGGTGCCCCGGTACTATGGCCTCGGCTGACTTCTCGCAGTTCGTTGTTACTACGCTTTTTTTTCGAATACGTCTACTCAAAGCGCCTGCGAGACCTCCCCGGGTAAGGACGAAATCTTTCCCCTCATCCACCCGCCGCATTTACGCATACCGTTTCCGTGTGGCTTTTGGACTTCGGCTTGACTAGGAGTCTTATCCACGGCATTCGCCTTATATGCGGTTCCTGTTCGTCGGGCCAAGGGTTTGCCTCCGGCTTCCTTCAGACCCCGCCTCACGGCGGACGCCCTTGCCTTCAGCTGTGCGCTTCCCGCCACCGGGCGCGCTCGGGTCTCTCACCCGTTAGATTTCGCCCATGCCGGGCGCACTAGGGGTATTGCCGTCCCAAAAGGACGGCAATATTTTTCATCTCCACCCCTGCTCCTTCATATATTCGTCCAGAAACACCGCGTTTTTCTTCTCGGTGTCATTGAAGGAACTGTACACCACCGAATTGGAGCTTGTGACGGGCTTGTACCACTGCTGGTTCTCAAAATATTCCTTCAAAAAGTCGGTTTTGAAGATGTACCCGTGCCGGGCGTAGATCTCGTTGACCAACAGCTGCACATCCCGCTGGGTCTTCCCCTCCAGGTCCTCCCGGGTGATGAGCTGGGTGTCGCTGGGGAAGAGGAACGTGTTGTCCGTGGCGTCGGGATTGGCCGTGCCGGAGCCCTCGGAGCCTTCAGAGCTGTCCCCGGAGGAGGAGCCGCCGCCACGCCAGCCCATCTCCTTCTGATAGTCCACCAGCGTCTTGATGTTGGCGGTCTCCACGGCGTTGAACTGTTTCTCCACCTGGGAGGCGTCTTTCGTCACCGGCGTATACCAGGATTTGGAGCTAAAATACTGTTGGTTGGAGCTTCCCTCGCCGCCGAAAATGTACCCATGGCGGGCGTAGATCTCATTGATGAGCCGGGAGCTGTCCGCCCTGGACATCCCCTCCAGCTCTGCCCTGGTGATGCGCACGGTGTCGGAGGGATAGAGGTACTCGCTGTACTCCGCGTCCCCTCCGGTTGTCCCGCTGCCGTCTGGATTTGTCTCCTGCCCGTCGGCGCCTTCGCCGCCCTGGGCGTCGTCCTCACCGTTGGAGCCGGTGTCGCTCTGGGTGTCTCCGCCCCCGTCCGTATCGCCGTCGGGAGCCGTGGCCGCACCGCCGCTGCCGTCCTCGCCGGACGTGTTCCCGCCGGTGGTACCCGTGTCTTCGCCGGAGGCGTCGCCGCCCCCGGAATCGGTGTCCCCGTCGTCGGCGCCGCTCTGCGTCCCCTCGCCGGAGCCGGTGTTCCCACCGGAGGTGGTGCCGGGGCCGCCGTGTACGTCGTTGCCCAGGGCGTCCTTGTCCATGCCCTCGGGGTAGAGGGTCCCATGCTGTTCGTCCTCGCCGCCCGTTCCGGCGTCGTCCTTCTTCCAGGGGGTCCACAGGAACAGAATGACGGCGGCGATGGCGAGAAGCGCGATAAAGGCGATCAACCACCCCATCTTGGAACGCTTGACTGTGGGAAGGTCGTTCCGCGCAGGGATCTCGTCGGTGAACACATAGGTCCCAGGGTTCGCGTCCTTGCCGCTGTCCTGTGAATAACCGTCATCTTGCCGGTCAGATGCTGTCGGCTGAGCGGGCGCAGTCTGTCTGACGGGCTCCGCCTGCCGGACGGGCTCCGTCTGCCGGACCGGGTCACTCTGCCTCGCCGGAGCCGTCTGTCTCGCGGGCTCCGCCTGCTGCTTTTTGGGGGCATTCTGCCCCTTCTTCCTGTTCCCGGAGACTGCGGCCGCGCCGGAGGCGGCAGCGGCGGCCCCTGAGGCAGCGGCGGCGTAGGCGGGCCCCGTCATCACGGCGCCCCCGTTGCGCTTCACCGCGTCGAAAGCGGCGGCGGCAGCCATAGCTCTGCGCGGCTGGCGACGCACAAGACCCAGCCGCGCCAGGTCCAGCTTGATTTGCGCCGCCGTTTGGTACCGGGCGGCGGGGTCCGGGGCCATGGCCCGCTTGATGACGGCGGCAAGCCCCTTGTGGATGTCCGGGATGTTGTCCGGATCCCCGTTCTCCGGCATAGCGCACCCGTTGGCCACATAGCACATGACGGCGCCCAGGGAGTAGATGTCGGACCGGGCGGTGTATTCCCGCTCCTGCCCCAATGTCTCCGGCGCCGCAAACTCGTCCGCCGACGCGCCGAAGATGCCGCTCCCGGCCTTCTCCAGCGTCCGCCGGAGGGCGTAGTCCGTCAGCACGTAGCTGCCTCCGTCGGTGACCATCACATTGGAGGGCTTCACCTCCCCGTGGACCAGGCCGTACTGGCACAGGGCGTCCAGCGCGGAGGCGATGTCCGTACCCAGCCGCGCCGCGTCCTCGCCGGTGGCGGGCGTCTTCTCAAAGTAGGTGGACAGCGGCGTATAGATGCCGGTGCGTATGTACCCGGTCCAGCCGGGGCCGTCGTTGTCTACGCACTTGACCTCCTCCACCGAGGCCAGGTTGAGGCACCGGATGTTGCCCGCCATGGCGAGCTCCCAGTTCAGGTCGTTTTTGAATTTTGTAAAATAGGTGACCAGAAGGTCCCGGCCGATCCCCAGCTTTACGGCGTTCTCGATGGCCTCGCTGTGGGGCGGCATTTTCACCTGGCGCATGGCGGAGAAGGCTCCGCTTTCCGCGTTGCGGATGAGGTACACCGTGCCGAAATCGCCGGTGCCCAGGATCCCCTCCGCGCTCCAGCCGGGGAAGACGCGGCTCAGGTCGGGTTGGCTCATATGTACTCCTCCTTTTCAAGGGTGTGCGGTTATCAAAGCTTGTCCGTAAGGCGCGGAACATTGTTCTCTATCCGTTTTGACGGTTTGATCTGCCCAAATGTTCCTTGCCATTCCTGACTGTTCCTCAAAAGAACGAGATCTGGCTGGACTCGGGCATATTCCCCAGCGCCCCCAGATCCTTCAGGTCCTGGGCGTTGGAGCGGGACAGCTTGGAGCAGGTGTTCAGAAGGTCCTCCATGGACACGAACTCCTGTCCCCTGCCGTGCTCCGCGAGGTCGATGGCGGTGGTCTCGCCAAGGCCGGAGACGGCCACAAAGGGCGGGCGCAGAGCATTTCCCTCAACCCTGAATTTTAACGCATCCGACTTGTACAAGTCAATAGGCAAAAACGTAAAACCGCGCTTATAAAACTCCCAGCACGCCTCCAGAGTGGTCATGATGTCATCGTCCTTGTCCGTGGCGTCAGGATTCTCCTTTATCTTCCTGATGGTGGAGCGAACCGTCTCCTCGCCCATGCACATGAGCTTGGCGTCGAACCCGCCCTTTTGGCTGCGCCGGTAGAAGTAGGCGGCGTAGAACTCCAGGGGCCTGTGGACCTTGAACCAGGCGATGCGGAAAGCCATCATCACGTAGGCCACCGCGTGGGCCTTGGGGAAGAGGTAGGCGATCTTGGCAAGGGAGCCGATGTACCAGTCGGGCACACCGTGTTCCTTCATGGTCTCCACCCAGCCGTCCTGGAAGCCGCCCTTCTTGACGCGGCCCTTTCGGACGTTCTCCATGATCTTGAAGCTCAGCTTCGGGTCCATCCCCCGGGAGATGAGGTACAGCATGATGTCGTCACGGCACCCCACCGTCTCCCGGACCGAGGCGGTGCCGGAGGTGATCAGGTCCTTGGCGTTGCCCAGCCACACGTCCGTGCCGTGTGAGAAGCCGGAGAGGCGCACCAGCGTGTCGAAGTTATCCGGCTGCGTGTCCACCAGCATCTGGCGGGTGAAGCTGGTGCCGAACTCCGGGATGCCAATGGTCCCCGTTTTCCCCACAATTGGGTCGTCGTCCGTTAGCCCCAGGGGCGCGGCGGACTTGAAGATGCCCATGGTCTCCGGGTCGTCCAGTCTTATTTGCTTGGCGTCGAGACCGGTCATGTCCTCCAGCATACGGATCATGGTGGGGTCGTCGTGGCCCAGCTCGTCCAGCTTCAGGAGGTTGTCCTCCATGCAGTGGTACTCAAAGTGGGTGGTGATGATGTCCGCGCCCTCGTCGTCCGCCGGGTGCTGGGCAGGGCAGAAATCGGCGATCTCCATGTCCTG
>CANQKZ010000231.1 GCA_947624585.1 uncultured Oscillospiraceae bacterium
GACATCGTCCGCCGGGACGCCCTGGAGTCGCTTTTGAACGACGACAAGGCCCAGCCCTGGTACGGCCAGCTCATGACCACACCCCAGACCATCGCCTACATGCTCCAGGTGAACCACTGGCTGGAGACGTATAAGGTGCGGCTGGTGTAAAGTGACAGCCCGGAAACCGTATGTTTCCGGGCTGTCGTTATTCATTCTATGAGAGCGTTTGGGGGCCGCTTACCTGCACCCAATCGTCGTCACGTATGGTCGTCGGAGCAAACCGAATGATGTGTCTGTCCTCCTCATAGTCTCCCCCAACAGAGACCAGTTCATCCAACAGAACACGGTTGCGGGGCGTGGGATAATAGACGATCTCCATGTCCATCCCGCTCTTCTCCATCAGAAACGACACCAGCGCGCTCTCCACTTTTTTCTTGGCGATCCGGCATGACAACACAAAATCCGTACAGCGCAGTGCGCCGCCCTCCCGTTTTACTATAAGGCAGCCGACCGTACCATAGGACCCAAAGCAGTCCCGGCAGGCGACCTTCAGAACAGTACATGTACCCCCCCCCGCAAGGAAAACGAACTCGTCATAACCGATCCGGTTCGTAGATGCGTTCAACTGGTTGGTACGCTGTAACAGCTCATGGCAGCGATCGATGTCCTCTTTTTCTGTGCATCTTGTCACCTCGACTTGGAACCCGCACTGCCGGATAAAGCTCTTATAGTCCTGTTCTTCCTCCTGCTCAAAGGCAGCGTTCCGCTTTGCCTCCGCCATATAATAGAGCCTTCTGTTTTTCGAGTCCTCCGTGACGGGCAGATCGAACTCCGGTCTGGACAGGAGCGAGTCAATGGCCGTGTCGTCGTAAACGCGCATATTGGGGATCATAGTCATGATCTCCTGGCGCTCTGTACGGGAATCGTCGATCAGGACAAAGGTGTCCGCGTTTATATTCAGGCTCTTTTCGATCCGCCTGATATTGGTGCTCTTTGGCTTCCAATTGATCTGCGGATATAGAAAATACTCGTCCAAGCCGCGCCGGCAAACGGCGCCCCACGCAAGGTCGTGGTCATTCTTGCTGCAGATCGACTGTAACACACCCCGTTCGTCAAGCTGTCTGATGACGCTGACAGCCTTGTCGTTCCATACGATATTCTCTTCTCCGCAATCCCCGATAACGCCGCTCCAAAGTGTATTGTCCAAGTCCCATATCACGCACTTTACTTTCGCCGCCGGGGTCCCATGAGGCGTATCCCCCTGACGCTTCCGATAATACGCTCCATCCCGCCGAAGCGTTACGATGTCAGAGAGATAGAAGATCATTTCAGCCGGCTCGTTGTTATGGGGATAAAGCTCCAGCGCATGGACTTCCGCTCCGCCCCCGAGCACTTTCTCCATCGGGATGCTCCAGGTATTCAGGCCGGGCTTAACGCTGAACGAGGACCGCGCGGCCAGTCTCTCATCCAGGTCCAGCGTGTCCAACATAAGCGTAAATTCTCTGTCGGCGTGAAATATAAGAAGAAGCTCCTCCCCCATCCGGGCATTTCTGGCGGCGCCATGACCGTATTTCTTTATATACTCATGATGGACCGCCCGGATCAGGACATCCTTGTACTTTGGGGGGACAGAATTCAGCGGCCTGTTCAACACAGCCGCGGCGGACTTACGGTGAAGATACCGCCTATACTTCCTTGCGAATGTCTCCGGGTCATAGGCATACCGATCATTTAACCCACACCGAAGCTTTCCCCACTTCCGGTATTTAAGCTGTACCGCTGGAAAGGGATAGCCCCCTGTTCTGGTTCTTATACCATATTCCGTTCGCTTGCATCTGCCATAACGGTCGGCCTCGTACATACCACAGGTATGGTAGCACTCCGGTGCGGTGCACTCAAGGCAATGCTCTGCCCATATGAGCGGCACGAACACCTCGATATCCTCCACAGCGGGAAGCTGCGGAGCATCCATGTCCATTGCCTTCACATTGAATTCAATCTTCTCGTCTTCATATGTATAGTCAAACATGTCTATCCTCTCCCGGCCATGAACCAACTGTACAGCTCATTTCAGCAGATCACGCGCCCCGCGCAAAAGATATATGCCCAGTTCCAACGCCCATCCTATCAATCCCTGGCTAGCCCGTGGGTGTGCCAGCACCTGCTCCGGCGTCGTCACCATGCCGCTGTATTTCTTCAGAAAATCCTCTGCTCTTGCAAAACCGTCCTCTGTCAACATATTGGGATGGATCACGAAGGTAAATACCCCCCCGGAGATGGAACGGACCGTCGCATATCGACGGCAGAAAGACTATTCCATCTTCTTTATACGGTCCGAGGGCATAGCCGTCCGAAACATATTCTATCTCCCCTGACTCGACCAGCGCTTTGACCGTGTTGCCGTCAAATGTGTGGGAGGGAGCGAAAAACCAGCGCGGAGACAGGCCATGCTCGTGCATGAGGCGCAGCCCCTCCTGGATCATCGCACGCTGCCGCTCCAACGGAACACCGGCAAACTCCGTATTGACGCCGTGGCTGCGCTGAAAATATTTCCGTTTCGCCTGGGGAAGATACTTATGGTGAAAGCCATGCATCGCGATGGTATATCCCTCGCTCTGCCACCGCCGCATCTTCTCCCAAAACGCCTTGTCCTCTTCCCACGCGAAATCCGGGTCCTGGTTGTCCGGGATCACACCGACGATAGGCTTTACCCCATATTTTTTCAGCAGCCGTTCCAATCGGTCCCATTTTTCATGATCCATCGTAGGGCATGCGTCGTCCAAGCGGATAATATAATACGATGCCATTTTTCATTCTCCTAATATCTATGCCACATATCACGCATCACGTGGCAATGTATAATGTTGACTTGTCCACCGCAGATCTCACAGGTACATCCGGGCTCCCACGGGAGCCCGACGAAGTGGGTCCCGTGGGAAAAATGATCCGGCAGCGTCACCGGCGGCGCTTGTGGTCAAATACAGACGGGACCCGGCGGACCACTTCCACCCGGGGCTCCTCGTCGTGCTGCTGGGGCTTGTCGCCGCCGGCCGCCGCGCGGGAAATGCCGTGAAGGATCAGCACCACACCTATGACGATCAGCAAAACAAATATAAGCTGCATATTAACCTCCGTCAGCCGGCGCCCTCGTCCCGCTCCTCACTACATGCGCTTGTAGATTTGACCCCGCGGCCCAGCTGCCACAACGTCCACGGTCAAGCGCCCATTGTCCACCGTATAGATTACCCGATAATCACCGACCCGGAGCCGAAAGGCCCCATCTTCACCGGTCAGAGGCTTAATATCCCCTCTATCGGGTAGCTTGTTTATCGCGGACAGAATACGGCGCTTTTGATCTGCCGGCTGGCTATTGATGAACTTCAGCGCCTTGCGCTCGATCACGATCTCATAGCTCATCCGGGGACACCCCACACTCTTTGAGGGCATCGGCAAAGGACACCGTATCACCTCGCTCCGGGTCGTTCAAATAGTCCCGATACAGCCCGGCGCAATAGGCGTCATCCTCCGCTTCATCCGCGGTGATACCCTGTAGATATGCGATCACATATCCCAATTTATACTCCGGCACCATATCCAGCAGCGCTGCCGCCCGTTCCTTCTCACTCATTTGCGACACCTCCTTCTGCGTCCCGCTCGATGGCTTCATCTATGGCCCGTGTGATAAAGCCGTTCACGCTCTCGCCCTGGGCCTCTGCGTGGGCCTTGATCTCCGCTTTGCGCCCCTTCGGGATGGTCAGATTTACCCGGTCATACGCTTTTGCTATCCACTTGTTCTGCGCTTTCTGCTGCGCCTTTGATGCTGGCATAGTGTCCATATCCCTCCTGTGGCCGGGTTTTATTGTACCCTCTACCCCTAGTATAGCCATATTATAACATCCACCGCAATATTACGCAATGATAAAACTGCACAAATATCGTTGCGCAATATTGTTCGCTCTGCCAATTGATATCATTGCGCAACGATGCTACAATAAGACCATCAAAGGAAAGCCCCCGAGCGAAGGCAGACGGGGAGGCCCCGGAAAAGACGACCCAGGCGGTGAGAACTGCAGGGAACGAAAACCGGGTACG
>CANQKZ010000232.1 GCA_947624585.1 uncultured Oscillospiraceae bacterium
CGCAAAATAGAGTTTTCTCGTGTCCTTGAATCAGGGTATGATATCATCGACCAAGTTGAACTACCCGCCTGACAACTTCCTGTTGTCCGGGTTGTAAACAGGGACATGAATGCCCATCGGTGTGTCATGTCCCCGTTTGCTTTGCATCTGCCCTCCTTTCAGCCGGTCGCTCCACTTTGCCACAAATGAGCCGCCAGCCGTTGTGTATTAGGTAGGCGAAACTACCCTTTACACAATACATCTCATGCTGATATTCAATTAAAATGAGACACCAAGCGGCGAGAGCTTTTCGTGTCAGGCGAGGAAGGCGGCGCGGGAAATACTGTATGTATTATCAAGCAGCGTGACAATACTTGACGCGAAAAAGGCCATCCAGAATGTCTTGTTCTGATTGAATATTAGTATCGGTTGATTATTTCACGGCCTTGTGGTAGAATAAGCCATAAACATTCAAGTCAAAGGATGGGATGACACGGATTCGATTTCCAAAATGAATGGGCGGCTGTTTCTTGACACAATACAGAATAAATAGAACTTTGCAAAAAAGAGGAGGAAAACCGAGTGAAGGACCAAAAGGAGATATTCAAACCTTACATTCCCGCGGACAAGGTTGTGTCGGAGTTTACGCCGATGTCTATTGTTCTCGGCATAATCCTGGCTGTGGTGTTCGGTGCGGCTAACGCATACCTGGGACTGCGCGTCGGCATGACCGTTTCGGCGTCCATACCCGCGGCGGTAGTATCAATGGGCGTCATACGCTTGATCATGCGCAGGAAGTCGATCCTTGAAAACAACATGGTGCAGACCATCGGCTCGGCGGGCGAGTCGCTTGCGGCTGGTGCAATATTTACGCTTCCCGTGCTGTTCATGTGGGCAGCGCAAGGCGAGGGCGGCGCGCCTTCGTTTTTTATGATCACGGTCATAGCGATATGCGGCGGCATACTCGGCGTGCTGTTCATGATACCTCTGCGCACGGCGCTCATCGTTGAAGAGCACGGAATACTGCCGTTCCCTGAAGGATAGGCCTGTTCGGAAGTGCTGCTTGCGGGAGAAGAGGGCGGCGACAAATCGAAGATCGTATTTTCGGGCCTGGGCGTATCGGCTGTCTACAAGTTTATTGCCGACGGATTGCGTCTGTTCCCCAGCGAGATAGACTGGTCGATAAAAGCGTACCCCGGATCGGGCATAGGCGTGGACGTGCTCCCGTCACTCGTGGGAGTCGGCTGCATATGCGGAGCGAAAGTATCCTCGTATCTTTTGAGCGGCGCGGTGCTTGGCTGGTTCGTCATTATGCCCTTATATAAGGAACCTCTGAACAAATCGCCGCACCGATCTTGACGGCATATTTTCCACCATATTTCGTCAAAAAATTTTGAAATACACAAAGTATTCCTGCAATTTTTTGCCTTCATCTGGCGAAAAATCTGCTCGTCAATCTCGGCACTTCGATTTATTCAGAGGTTCCTTAGTATTACTTGTGCTCATCGGCGGCGACGCTGTGATGTACCCCGCAACGCGGGCGTTCAACACCTTAAGCACATGGGATCTGTGGGGCAATTTTATCCGTTACATAGGCGCCGGAGCCGTTGCCGCCGGAGGTATTTTGAGCCTTATCAAATCGTTGCCGCTTATTGCGAAGACCTTTTCAAAGGCGATGAAAGGCTTCGGACATAAAGGCGAGGCGGCTGTTCGCACGGAGAGAAGTATTCCCCTGCCTGTGTCGCTGATAGGCGCTGTTATCGCGGCGATGCTGCTGTGGCTTATGCCGGGTGTGCCGATAAGTCTTCTTGCCGCGCTGATCATAATCGTGTTCGGCTTCTTCTTCGCGACTGTTTCGGCGCGTATGGTCGGACTTGTCGGTTCGTCGAACAACCCCGTATCCGGTATGGCTATCGCAACGCTGCTTATTGCCGCGATCCTTCTTAAAGCCACCGGGAACATCGGTGTGACCGGAATGACTACGGCTATATGTATCGGAACGGTCATATGTATCGTCGCCGCGATGGCTGGCGACACATCGCAGGATCTGAAAACGGGCTATATCGTCGGGGCGACGCCGATATATCAGCAGTACGGCGAGCTTATCGGCACCGTCGCGTCGGGACTTGCCATAGCGGGTGTGCTGAATCTGCTGAACGCGGCATGGGCCTACGGTTCACAGGAGCTTCCGGCGCCGCAGGCAGTGCTTATGAAAATGGTGGTCGAGGTCGTTATGGGCGGCAATTTGCCGTGGGGGCTCGTATTCGCCGGAGTATTCATCGCGATAGTCGTTGAGATCGTCGGCGTACCGGTGCTGCCGTTCGCGCTCGGTCTGTATCTGCCCATACATCTATCCATACCGATCATGGCTGGCGGACTTATCAGACTCTGGGTGGAAAAGCGTAAGTTCAAGTCGGAGACGAGGCGCAAAGAGGTTATGGACAACGGCGTGTTGTATTCATCGGGAACGATCGCCGGAGAGGGGATCGTCGGGATCCTTCTGGCGGTATGCACCGTATTTGGCGTTGATATGAGCCTCGGCGGGATTTTGGGCAATTGGGGCGGTCTTGCGTTCTTCGCGGGACTGATTGCCGTTATGCTGGCGTTCATATTCGGCGGAAAGAGGAATAAGGAATAATGGCGGGAAAGAGAAAAATACCGGCGAATTACATGGACCAGATCCCCATACGCGACCCCAAACACCCGTGGCGGATAACCGGCGACGGCATGGCGGAGGTGGATATGGAACATAACGGCTTTTATGATCGAATCGCGCAGAAAATATGCAAAAAGCCGCGCGTGAGCCATATCGCCCTCGATAAGTACGGCACTGTCGTATGGAAAAATATAAACTGTGAAAACACGGTCGCGGAACTCGTGCGGATCATGGAAGAAGCGTTCCCCGACGAAACGAACAGAATGCTCGACAGAGTTGTGACCTTTACCGTAACACTGAAGAATAACGGATTTATACTAATATCCAATTGAAAGAAGACACCGAGCGGCGAGGATTTTTAGCGTCAGACAAGGAAGACGTCGCAGGGAATACTGTATGTATTTCCAAGACGGCTGACGATGTATGATGCTAAAAAGACCGTCGCGAATGTCTCATTTTGATTGGATATTAGTATTATACTAATGAACCTCTGAATAAATCGAAGTGCCGAGATTGACGAGCAGATTTTTAGCTAGATGAAATCAAAAAATTGCAGGAATACTTTGTGTATTTCAAAATTTTTTGATGAAATACGGCGGAAAATCTGCCGTCAAGATCGGTGCGGCGATTTGTTCAGAGGTTCCCTAATATCGAATCCGTCATAGCCCCGGCAAACAGAGCCGCATATGCCGCGTATACAGCGGCGTTCACCTGACGACCGGTGGGAACGGAGCTGGAAAAGAGGACCCGTCCGGCAGGTCGCCGGCGGGTCCCCATACTAGAAAATCCGTATCACACGACCAGCGTCAGCAGGAGGAGCGCGGACAGGAAGGCCAGGTTCCAGAGGGTGAAGGTTTTGAAATATTTTCCCTTCAGCTCCGGGGAGTGCCGGGCCAGGTGCTTGTAGGAGATGAGGCTCGCCATGGAGGCGATGAGGGTGCCCAGGCCCCCGATGTTGACGCCCACTAAAAGCTCCCGCCACCGGGTGGTGAAGCCCCCCAGCAGGAGGGCGGCGGGGACGTTGCTGATCACCTGGCTCAGAGCCGTAGAGACGATGAGTTCATGGCCCTCCAACACCGACAGGACGGCGTTTTTGAAGGGGGCGAACCGGCCCATGTTGCCGATGAACACGAAAAAGCAGATGAAGGTGGCGAGCAAACTGTAGTCGGGCTTTAAAAGCAGCCGCCAGTTCCGCGCCGCCACGGCGATCACCACCACGGGCAGGAGCGTCCGGATGTCCAGGATCTTCGCCACCGCCAGAACGCATCCCAGGAAGAGGAAGATGTAGTACACCAGGTCGAAGGTGGGGATCTCCGGGGCCTTCTCCCGGAGCGCCACCTCCACCGGGGCGCTCTTCACCAAAAATCCCGCCAGCGCCAGCAGCGCCGCCGACAGGGCCGCGTAGGGGGC
>CANQKZ010000233.1 GCA_947624585.1 uncultured Oscillospiraceae bacterium
TTCTAACAGCTTCGGCAATGAGACGGACGATTTCTTGACTGGTTGCCAAGGTGGTCGTCCAAATACATTGTAGTAGGGAGTTTTAATCGGAACCCAAAGCCGTAAAGAAGATTTTGGCCAATTATTATAAATTATTATTTTAGTTCGCAAAGGAGATATCATGGGAAAAGATTATTTTGGAAAGTGCGGTACATGCAAGCATTGTGACCTCGAGTCTGGGTACACCTTTGCTTATAGCACATCATTTATCTGTACACGTTCAGTAGCGAAATATCGGGTAAAGGCTGATGAAAAGCCGTGCAATAAATATGAGCCAGACTACTCCCGTTCTGATAGCTACATAGCGCGCTATGATAAATAAAGCTGTTCTCTGTATCTTTTTGAATTTGGCTTTGTATAGCAAGGTGCCCTGCTTTTTGGCTATCGCTTGCATTATTATTTGCGATTGTGATAGTAATTTTTAGGAAAGGAGGTTTACCCATGAGTAGTTTCATTTTGAGCAGCCAAGCAATTGACGCAATTGACGCAAAAGTTTCCGGATATGTTGGCGATGTTCGTTATGCTTACCAGATTGACGAAAGCGCCGCGATGGAAGCCTATGGTCCTTGCGGCTGTGGCGTTGGTGGCTCCTGCTCCAACTCTTGTGTGAGTGGATGCGCTGAGCGTGGTTCCTGCTGCTCTTACGGTCCTAAGTAAGCACTGATTGGCCCTAAAATCACAGCAAAAAAGTAAACAAACAAGTCCTGACAATGCAGAATGGGTATTTTCTATCGTGGAGATGGGGCATTTAGTCCTAACCACAACGAAGAGATGCCTCATTCTGCGTTGGAAGGGCGCATCCAGTCAGGTGAGCTATTTCTCTTTTTGGGGGTTTATATGTCTAAAAAAACAGTAATGCTGACTATAACGGAGCAGTGCAATCTTAATTGTAGGTACTGTTATGAAAAAAATAAGACTTTAAAATCTATGCCATATGATACTGCTATTAATGTGATAAGCCGTGAATTGTCAGAAAATGACGAGTTCGATGAAGTCGAGATTCAGTTCTTCGGTGGAGAGCCTTTCTTTGAGGCTGATCTGATCAAAGCGGTGTGTGAATACATCTGGTCAAAAGACTGGCCCAAAAAGTATCAGTGTTTCACGACGACAAACGGGACATTAGTTCATGGTGAAATAAAAAAGTGGCTTGTTGAGCACAAAGATAAATTTGTCTGCTCTTTAAGCTTGGACGGCACAAAAAGAGCACATGATATTAATCGCTGTAACTCTTTTGATATGATCGATATTGATTTTTTTAAGTCCATCTGGCCAAATCAAACGGTAAAAATGACTATTTCGCCGGAGTCACTGCCGTTCCTTGCTGAAAGTGTGATATATCTCCATGAACTGGGCTTTTCATTTCATAACAACCTTGCCTATGGAGTGGATTGGAGTGACAAAAAATTACTGCGTGTGCTCGAGGAGCAACTTTCGATTTTATCAAATTATTATATTGAGCATCCTGAAATTCCTCAGTGCAGCATGTTGGGGATGAGCATTGAAAATGTTATTCTCGGAAGAAAGATTGAGCGATGGTGCGGAGCCGGTGTTAGTATGCGGTCATACGATACATTTGGAAACCTTTATCCGTGCCATATGTTTCAACCAATTTCTACGGAGCTCATTCAACCGGATGTAAGACAGAAAACTACATTTGAAAAATTGAATACTTTGGATCCAAAATGTGATAATTGCCCAATATTCAATGTATGTCCTACATGCTACGGACATAACTATACTGCAACTGGAGATATTGCCAAAAGAGATGAAGCTCTATGCAAATTTACAAAGGTAAATACACTGGCAACATCATATATTTGGCTAAAAAAATTTGAAAGATACAATGCGGACAAGCTTGGGGTTCCGATTGATCAAGCTTGCGCTATTTTGGACGGAGCAAAGTTAATTCAAGATAGATTGCCCGCTTTGATAGATTGACTTAGCATACTTTTTTGAGCGGCAAAAAAAACAAACATTGGTAACCGCTCAATAACCACCCCTCCCAAACCAAGTGCCCGGCGTGTAGTTTCGTAGCGACATACGCATACGAAAAAAGGACATATATGAATTGAACAATCGGGCAACTCCTATTCACGGAGTTGCCCGACTGTTATTCTACGCACCATATAAACCGTTCTATTAAGCCATAACTATATGTACCGTGCTCTTGGAAACTCCGAAGCGTCTGGCCGCGGCGCGGACGGTGGCGCGGTTGTCTACGATGTAACGGGCCAGCTCTACGGCCCTCTCCTCGATGTTCGTCCTCAAGATCACCACTCCCGATTTAGCATGAACGGTAAAATCTATGATACCGGCGCGGGGAATATGATGGATAAGGCGGGCGGGGGAGAGGACAGATAAAAGCGCCCGGGAAGAAAAAAGCGCCCCGGACGAGCGGGACGCTTTGGAGCGGATAATGGGAATCGAACCCACCTCTACGGCTTGGGAAGCCGTCGTTCTACCGATGAACTATATCCGCGAGCATGGATACTATAGCACATCCCGAAAGAAATTTCAAGAGGAATATTAAAATTTTTCCGCACATATTCTTCACCAGCACAAGGAGGGACGCGCTATGTGGACAAAAAAGCTGGCGGGGACGCTTGCCGCCATTTACCTTCTGACAGGGACGGCCCTGGCCGCGGGGCCGGAATGGACGCTGGAGGAGACCATGGAGTCGGAGCCGGACGAGGACCTTCCGGCGGGGTTTTTTGACGGCGATTTCATCCCCACGGACGCGGAGGGGCTGGACGTGCCCGCGCCGTCGGCCATTCTCATGGAGAAGGAGACGGGGGCGGTGCTCTTTGAGAAGAACGCGGACGCCCGTCTGCGCCCGGCCTCGGTCACCAAGGTGATGACCATTTTACTGATCGCGGAGGCGGTGGACTCCGGGGCGCTGAGCCTGGACGACGTGATCACCTGCTCGGCCTATGCCGCCGGGATGGGGGGCAGCCAGGTGTTCCTGGAGGAGGGGGAGCGGATGACGCTCCGGGAGATGCTCAAGTGCATCGTGGTCTCCTCTGCCAACGACGCCGCCGTGGCGGTGGCGGAGCACATGGCGGGGTCGGAGCAGGCGTTCGCCGCCAGGATGAACCAGCGCGCCCTGGAGCTGGGCATGGTCAACACCAACTTCACCAACTGCACCGGCCTTATGGACGACCCGGACCACCTGACCTCCGCCAGGGACATCGCCCTCATGAGCCGGGAGCTTTTGCTCAACCACGGCTGGATCCGGGAGTACACCACCATCTGGATGGACACCATCCGAAACGGCGCCTTCGGCCTTTCCAACACCAACAAGATGGTGCGCTTCTACGAGGGGGCCACGGGGCTGAAGACCGGGTACACCTCCTCCGCCGGGCACTGCCTGTCGGCCACGGCCATGCGGGACGGGGTGGAGTACATCGCCGTGGTGCTCCACTGCGGCTCCTCCGCCGAGCGGTTCGAGAGCGCCAGGACGCTTCTCAATTACGCTTTCGGCGCCTACACCCTGGCCGGCCCCAAACCGGCCCAGGTCCTGCCGCTCATCCCCGTGACGTTGGGCAAGGCGGGCTTCGTCCAGCCGGTGCTGCCGGAGAGCCCGAAGCTTCTGGTGAAGAAGACCGACGCCGCGTCCCTGGAGGTGAAGGTGGAGCTGGACGAGGAGCTTCGCGCCCCGGTGGAGGCGGGACAGGAGGTTGGCGTCATGACCGTGACCCTGAACGGCGCCGTCCTCTCGGAGACGCCCGTGGTGGCCGCCGACGCGGTGCCCCGCCTCACCTGGTGGGACGTGGCGAAGAGAATGCTGGGGACACTCTTTTGCGGGGACAGGTGAAAATGAAAGCAGGAAGTCCGGCGGGGTACGGTCCCGCCGGACTTCCTCTAGTGCGCTCGGCATGGGCGAAATCTAACGGGTGAAAGACCCGAGCGCGCCCGGTGGCGGGAAGCGCACAGCTGAAGGCAAGGGCG
>CANQKZ010000234.1 GCA_947624585.1 uncultured Oscillospiraceae bacterium
TGCTCTACAACACCAGTATGCTGATCCTGGACGAGGCCACCTCCAACGTGGACACCACCACCGAGCGCCAGGTCCAGAAGGCCATCCGGGGCCTGATGCAAGGCAAGACCAGCTTCGTCATCGCCCACCGTCTCTCCACCGTCCAGAACGCCGACCGCATCCTGGTCGTCGACCACGGCGAGGTCATCGAGCAGGGCACCCACGACGAGCTTATGGCCCAAAAGGGCTTCTACTACAAGCTCTACGCCAGCCAGTACGAATAAAAGAAAACGCCTTTGCCCTGAAAATCTCCGCGCCGGGGCTTGACAAATCCAGTTGCTTCTGCTAAAATACCGCACATAACAGGGGGCCCGAAACGAAGGGCTGAGAGTTGGGTAACTTCCCATGACCTATCACCTGATCTGGATAATGCCAGCGTAGGGAAATACCGGGGGTCCGTCCCCGTGCGTCTTTTCCGTCCGGCACTGTCCGGACGGAAATTTTTTGGAGGTACAAAATGGACAACAAGACAGAAAAACAGGCGAAAACCGTGGTGGGCACCCACTACTACATCCTGAGAGTGGTGGAGGCCGCCATGATGGTGGCCCTGGCCGTGCTGCTGGACTACCTGGTGCTCTACCGCCTGCCCGACGGCGGGTCCATCACGCTGAAGATGGTCCCCATCGTCTTCTTCGCCGTCCGCTACGGCTGCGGCTGGGGATTTTTGGTGGGCCTCATCTTCGGAGGACTCAACTACATCGTGGGCAACGGCATCGCAATCGACTGGACCACCATCATCTGCGACTACTTCCTGGCCTTCGGCCTCCTGGGCTTCGGCGCCGGACTTTTCCGGGGCCGCAAGCTCTCCGCCGTCTGGGGATCCCTGGTGGGCGGCCTTCTGATGTTCGCGTCCAGCTACTTTGTGGGCGTGTTCGTCTGGGGCAAGTGGATGCCCGAGGAGTTCCTGGGAATGCACATGACCACCCCCTGGATCTACTCCCTCCTCTACAACGGCACCTGGGCTCTTCCCAGCATTATCCTCGCCATCCTGGTCTTCGTCCTCCTCTACCAGGTCAAGCCCGTGGCGAGACTCCTCAACCGCGGCGACCAGAAATAATCAATATTACCATAAGAAACCCTCTGTCCCGCGCCGGACACCTTTTGACAAAGACGCCGCCCCGGTTGGGACGGCGTCTTGCTGTATTTATATAGTATACTACCACAGGCTCCACGTCTCTCTGCCCAGGCGGGAGAAGACGCGTTCGAAGAGGCGCTCCAGGAAGACGCGGTGGTCCGGTATGCCCTCCGGGAACCGCTTGGCGAAAATATCCGCCGGACAGCGTCTGCGGACGGCGCGGATGACATCCTCCACACGGGAGCGGACCTGCGTCTCGCCGAGGTCCAAGGACCGGGCGACAAAGGGATAGACGGCCGCCGGGTCCGCGTCAAGGGCGCCCGGGTCAGTTGCCATGAACACCAGCGCGGCTGTCACGCACCTGCGCCCCGGCAGTTGTTCCGGGATCTCCAACTCCCGGAGGACGAAACGAATCTCCCGCAGGAGCTCCTGGCTTGGCCTTGCGGGGACGCCCTTCCCCAGCAGGAACGACGCCATTTCCGACTCGTCCGGCTCCGGCAGGTCCTCGCACCGGATGACCACCCGCTGAGGCGCGGAAAGCTCCTCCGTCACGCTCTTTGCCCCCTTTTCTCCCGGAAAGCGGGCAGAGCCGCCACGCCCAGGGTGGTCACGGGCCGGATCCACCTGCCCGAGTACAGGTGCAGCTGCATCAGCACGTACCGGATGGGTTCGTCGCAGTAGCAGAAGAGGAAAATGGCCCAGTAGGGGAGATGAAATACAAATCCTGTCAGCAGCACGGCGGGGACCACCAAGATGTACATGGTAACGATCTCCAGCACCGTCCCGGTGACGGCGTCGCCGGAGGCCCGGTAGGTGTCGTTCATGATCCAGTTGCCCATGCGGATGAGGGCCGCGAAGACGTAGATGAGCAGAAACCGCGACCCCGCCTCGAAGGACGCGCCGGACAGGCCCATGGCGGTGAGAATGGGTCCCCGCAGGGCCAGGACAGCGAGTCCGACCGAGAACAGAATACCGCTGCAAAGATAGACCAGCCTCTTGGCCCGCTCGTAGGCGGTGTCCAGCTCACCGGCCCCCACGCATTTGCCCACCAGAACCGAGGCGGCGGAGGAGAATCCGGCGAAGAAGCCGATGATCAGCCCCTCCAGCGTGCGGAACACCGCGAGGCCGTTGATGACCGCCTCCGGCTGGCGGCCCAGGGTGACGTTGATGACCATGTTGCCGATACCCAGGAAGAGCTCGTTTAAGATGATGGGGAAGCATTTGACGAAGAAGTTCCTGGCGTGCCCCCGGCTCCACCGGAAGTGGGCGCGCGGGTGGAAGAGGTACGGGTACCCCTTCAGATGGGCCATGAAATAGATGGCGGCCACGTTGACCCCCGCCGCCAGGGTGGTTGCCAGAGCGGCGCCCCGGATGCCCAGGGCGGGGGCGCCCAGCTTCCCGTAGATGAACACCCAGTTCAAAAGGATATTGGTCCCCACCGAGGCCACGGAGGCAATCATGGGGATGCGCACCCGCTCGGTGGCCCGCAGGAGGGCGCTCATGGCCATGGACCAGACCTGGAGGGGATAGGCGAAGCCCACGATCTTCAGATACCGCACGCCGATGGAGGCGATGGCCGTCTTGTCGGTGTAAAGCCCCATCACCAGCTCCGGCCCCAGCGTTGCCAACAGGCAGAAGATCAGGGACACGGCCATCATGCACACCCACGTCATGCCGTAGCTCCTGTCGATGCCGTCGTCCTCCCTGGAGCCCCAGTACTGGGAGAAGAACAGCATGCCGCCGCCCACGAATCCCCAGTAGCAGGAGAACATCAGCGACGAAAACTGTGAGCACAGCCCCAGGGCCCCCACGGAGTTTTCGCCCAGAGGCGCCACCATCATGGTGTCCACCATGGAGGCCGTGGTGGTCAGCAGATTCTGCACCGCCACGGGGATGCCGATGACGGCCAGGGACTTGAGAAATTCCCGCCAGGGGAAGGAACGCTTTGTGTCTGTCATAATAACTCCCACTTGACATTTTTTCGATTGATTATAGCGCCGGAGCACACGAAAATCAAGAGGGGAAGCGGGCTTTTTTACGGCAATCGCTTACGGGGCAAAGACCTTGAGCAGATAATACGGGGAGAGGGCACACTTTTTATGTTTGAGATTGATACTGCCTTTGAAAGAAGATTCAGCGTTAAGCAAATTATAGCAATCCGGCAAAATAATGACGCAAGTTCGACGCGACAATGAGCGAGGCTAGCGTTGTCATCCTTGATTGGTGTCAGCCCACCCGCAAAGGATTCAAGGGGTTTTATACCGCAATGGATATAGTTTTCGATGAAACAACGCAGCCTGTTGACGCATTGCCGATGAAATAGTTCCCAAAACTCCTTGATGCAGCGTTCCAGAACAAAAAGTATTGAATGTTGTCCCCAGATGTAAGCTTTGCGCTCCGGTGTAAGATTGCTGTTATTCCATAGATAGAGTTTACCGAACAGCACAATAATCAGTACAATTCACATCAGGAATTCAAAATAACGCCAAAAACCCAACAAATCAGTACCAAACCGCCCGGAAATATGGTATCATAAATCCATCCGAAATCACCGAATCTATCGAAAACCCGTCGTTTTGGGGTGCTTGCGATGTATTATACCAAGGACGCAAACCAGCTGACCATCGACGATTTCTACATGCCCTTCGCCGGGAAGCTTGATCCCAGCAACCGCTGGATCCGGCTGTCGAGGCTCATGCCCTGGGATGTGTGACGGCAATCCGGGAGAATCCGTACATGCGGTACTTCCTCGGCCTGCACGAGTTCCGGCAGGAACCTTTGTTCGACCCGTCCATGATGGTCCACTTCCGGAAGCGGTTCCCCGTGGAGGACGTGGCCAGGATAAACGAATACGTCTGCACAGGAAA
>CANQKZ010000235.1 GCA_947624585.1 uncultured Oscillospiraceae bacterium
ATAACAAATATTTTAGTGTTGGGCACCACTTGTTTCATAACCTCGTCGGTGCCTTTCGCAGAAAGGCGGTTTATAAAAATGAAAAGAAAGATCTCCATCGCCATTCTCACCCTCATTCTGATCTTATCTGCCGCCGTGCCCGCCGCGGCGGATTTCGACATCGAAACACGGGACAGCATCGTCGTAGTCGAGACATGCATCGATATGGACGGCGCAGTTTACAGCTTCGGCTGGGGCACCGGCTTTTTCGTGGGAGAGGCCGGGAAATCCCCTCAGTACCTGGTGACGAACCATCATGTCATTGAGGATTTCCTGAAAAACGGGGCCGGCGACCTGGTGCAAGGGCTCTACGGCGAGACGCTCATGACCGGCCGCAGCAAGATCCATGTGTATTACGACTCCTCCGACTTTGAGGAAGCATATGTTGTGGACTACGACGAGCTGAAGGACGTGGCGATCCTGCGCCTCGGCTCCCCCACCGACAAACGCAAACCTTTGAAGCTCATAAGCCCCACCGACGACATGGTGGGCTCCACCATTTACGCCGTGGGCTACCCCGGTCTTGCCGAGAACATACTCGCCGACTCCACCTCCAACTGGGGCAAGTCCGACGCCAGCGTCACCAGCGGCACCTTCAGCCGTATCCTGACCACCTCCGGTACAGGTCGGGTCAATGTCCAGCTCGACTGCGTTATTCGCCACGGCAACTCCGGCGGGCCGGTGGTCAATGAGAACAGCGCTGTTCTGGGCATAGCCACCTGGGGAGCCGCAAACTCCGAAGAGTCGGTGAATTACGCCGTCAGCATCGACGAGGCCATCACCCTTCTTGACCGGAACAACGTAAAATACGAAATGTGGACCGAGCCCGCTCCCGTCACTGACCCGGAGACCGACACCGTGGTCGTCCCTCCCCCCGAACCGGACAACAACACCACGCTCTACATAGTCATCGGCGCGGGAGTCCTGATCCTCGTCCTTGCCGCGGTCCTGGCCGTCGTTCTGAAGAAGAAAAAGACGCCCGAAAAAAAGCCGGGGAACGGAAACGGCCAAAATCAGACGCCCGAGGCCATGTCCTCCCATGGGCAGCCCGTGGTACGCTCCCTGTCCGCGCACAACCGCGGCGTCTCCGCCGCCATCCGAGGTGGGCAGATAACCATCGGCCGTGTCAGGAACGAGTGCGCCATCGTCTTCCCCGAGGGAACGCCCGGCGTGAGCGGACGCCACTGCGCCCTCTCCTGGGATCCTGCCATCGGAAAATTTATCCTGACGGATCTCAACTCCACCTACGGCACGTTCCTGGAAAACGGCCAGCGTCTGACTCCCGGCGTGCCCTATGCGCTTCGCTCCGGCGACCGGTTTTACCTGGGCGAGAAGTCAAATATGATGTCCGTGGGATTGGAGTGATCCTATGGAGCTTGGAAGCTTTATATTTTCCGACCCGGGGGGACGTGAAAACAACGAGGACTCCGCCGGAGAGCGGCGCTTCCCGGGCGGAGGCGTCTTCGCCCTGGCGGACGGTCTCGGCGGGCACGCCGACGGGGAGCTGGCCTCCCGCGCCGTGTGCGATGTACTGCTTTCGGAGGATCCCCCGGCAGAAGGCGGTTTGGAATGGCTCTCCGACCGCTTCGCCCGGGCAAACCGGGCGGTGCTTGATCTTCAGCGGAAGCTGGACAGCAACATGAAGAGCACCGGCGCAGCACTCCTCATACAGGGTAATTCCGCCTTCTGGTGCCACGCCGGGGATTCCAGGATTCACCGTCTGCATGACGATGCTCTGGACTTCTGGACCGAAGATCACTCCGTGGCTTACAAAAAATATAAGGCCGGTGAGATAAGCCGCGCCCAGATCGGGCAGGATGAGGATCAGAACCGCCTTCTGCGCTGCCTGGGCAGTCCAGATCCGAGAAGGAGTGTGCCGGATATCGGCCCCGGCGTGGAGATCGCGCCGGGTGACGGTTTCCTGCTGTGCTCCGACGGAGTGTGGGAGTACCTGTTGGACGGAGAGATCCTGGCAGACTTTCTGAAGACAGAAAGCGCCCGCGAGTGGGGAGAGCTGCTTCTGCTCCGCGTTGCCGAGCGAGTGAGCACAGATAACGACAATCTCACCCTTATCACCGTCAGATGCTATGGATCAGAGGGAGAATAAGCCGAAAGGAGAATATTATGATCCGTAAAACTGCCGTGTGGCTCCTTGCCCTCATATTTGCCGTCTGTCTTGTCCCCCCGTCACTGGGCGACACGGAGACCGACTCGCCCCGGGTGATCTCCGCCTGGTTCTACGGCGGTGTAGTATACGCCGCCGTAAAAGCGGACAGTTGGGAGGATCCCGGGTCCGTAGAGGGACAGCTGATGATCGACAACGCCAGTGCCAGCGAGACGGCTGCCCCGACCCGGGCGCCATCCCATAAATACGTGCTCATGGTGGACCTGTCCACCTCCATGCCCCGCTACAAACAGGACCTGGATACCTTCGCAGGCGCACTGTTGTCGGAAGCGGCGGAGAACGTCACAGTGACTCTCTCGGGCTTTGGCGAGCGATATGAGGTCATCGCCGATGAGCTTACGAGCGCCGAAGAGGTACGGGACGCGGTATCAAAGTTAAAATTCAACCACCGCGCAACCGATATATGCGGCGGCACCGTGGATGCCATTGAAAACATAAACTCCGCCGCCCGGCCGGAAGGTCAGATCATGCACCTCATCATCCTCACAGACGGCGTGCCGTACCTCACAGGCGATAAGAACATGGAAGAGATGGCAGTCCGTACCGCCGCCTCTTCGGCGGAAAAACTTATCGGCGAGGCCAGCGAGGTCATTGTCCATACGGTGTGCTTCGGCGATTGGGAGCCCGTCACCTTTACCGCTGTCTCCGTGGGCCCGGGCATCGATCTGAGCGTAAAGAACAGCGAAGACGCGGAAAAAGCGGGCCGGGAAATCGCGCTGTTCGCCTCGGGACTTTATGAGTTCCGCTTCCCTGCCAACCGGACATTTGACGTGGACCGCATCGACGCTCAGATTTTTTTGAAAAGCCCGGATTTCGACGGGCTCACGTTCCTGTCCGTCCCGAATCTGCGCGACATCGGTAAACCCTTGGAGATAGACGAGCCTGACAGGCCCGCCCTGGTAACTCCCGAACCTGACCCGGAGGATGATCCGTCAAGCGGCAGCTCAGATCCGGAACCGGCAGAATACCCCGACGCCGGCGAAGACGGTGACGGCGAGCCGGAACCCGTTCCAGACGTCCCCCCCGGCGGCGATACAGCTCCGGGAGCCGGGAGCGATAGACCCGGCTGCGGTGAGGACCCAGATGTCTCCGGTCAGACAACGTCCCGGGATAGTGAGAACGGAGAAGATATCGACGGCGAAGACGGCGGCAGCGACAGCTCCATCACCGTCGGCGTCATAGACAGCGCCGACGATCAGGAGGAGTCTGACAACGATCAGATAAAGACAGCCGTTGTCCTCTCCGTTATTGCCGCGCTGGTGCTGCTTGTGATCATTCTTACCGCGCTTCTGCTCAGGAGCCGTAAAAAGGGAAACACTGCGTCAGCCAGAACGGTCGGTGTCAAGCTGGAGATGCTTGAGGGTCGAAGCGGCGGCGATGGGAACACCTACCGCCTGCGGGATGAACTGATCATAGGAAGCGGAAAAAACTGCGACATTGTTCTGAACGACAGCTCAGTCCTGGCGAAAAACGCCCGCGTCTATTTTGACGGGCGGAGTATGTATATCGAGGACATCGGTGGATCAAATAACGTCTCTCTGTCAGGAATGCGCATCTTCGCGCCCAACCGTTTGAGAAGCGGCGACGAGATTTGGATCGGCAGCGTCTGCTTCCGGCTTCTGTTCTGATATTTTCCAATACCTCATACTAATATTCAATTAAAATCAGACACCGAGCACCGGGGATTTTTCGTGCCAGACGAGAAACGCGGCGCAGGGAATACTTTGTGTATTTTCAAGCCGCGTGACG
>CANQKZ010000236.1 GCA_947624585.1 uncultured Oscillospiraceae bacterium
TCAGGAGCCCCAGGATCACGGCCTCGGCGCACTGGCCGGTGAGGAAACTTGCGAAGGACTGGCGGAAGAGGCCACAGAAGTGCATGATCCCCTCCGCGTGGGCGGGCTTCAGATAGGCCCGCACCAGCTTCGAGGCGTGGCGGCCCAGCATCTGGCGTTCTAAGGAGATATAGATGGAGATGATCACCGCGAAGACCACCGTCACCACCACGCTGACCGTGGAGGACAGGGCCCCCATGGCGTTGGAGGCGATGGCGTCGATACTGCCCGACAGATTCTGTACCACCTGCTCCCAGGAAAGGCCCGACAGCTTCTCCTTCAGCCACTCCACATCGATGCCCGCCTCCTTCAGCGTCACCGCCCAACGGGGCAGGACCTCCTGGAGCTGGGCGTAGAGGCTCCGGCAGGATTTTACAAGCTCCGGGATCAGCAGCGTCAGCGCCAGAACAAGCACCAGCGCCACGCACAGGAGCGTCAGCGCGAAGCTGACTACGGTGATGAGCCGGTCGGGGGGCCGGCGTTTCCTCCGGCTCAAAAGCTTCCGCAGCCGCTTTTCGATGCCGTTCATGGGTACGCTGATGAAGAGAGCCAGGATGGCCCCCACGATCACCGGCAGGACCAGGGCGATCACGCGCTGGGCAAAGGCCAGGACGGCGCTAAAATTCATCAGCGCCGCGAAAAGCGTCACCCCCGCCGCGACAACGATCAGGGATTGCTTTGTTTTTTCTTCCATTCCAATGCTCCTTTCCGGCCCTCCCACTTCACCCTGTAGGCAAAGTGATAAGAAACCAGACACACCGGTACCGCCGCCAGAAGGTCCAGGACGGAGTGCTGTTTGATGAATACCGTGGACACGGAGATGAGCGCCGCCGCCACCGCGAAGGCGGCCCGCCAGCCGGGCGTGGAGAAGTGCTTGCTGTTCCAGGCCCCCAGCATGGCCGCCACCGAGCCGATGACGTGGATGGACGGGCACACGTTGGTGTTGGTGTCAAACTGATAGAACCCGGCGATGAACCGTGTGAGCGCGTTGTCCCGCTCAAAGGTCTCGGGCCGCAGCTCCTGGCAGTTGGGGAACAGTATGTAGGCCAATATCGCCGCCGAGTAGGAGACGATGATGAACCGCATCATCCCCTTGAAGGACTCCGGGTCAAAGAGAAGCGTGTAGGCCAGCACACCCACAAGATACACGAACCAGAAGAGGTAGGGAATGAGAAATATTTCCATAAACGGTATGGCGTCGTCCAGGGCGCAGTGGACCGGGGTGTAGCTGTCCCGAATCCAAAGCCGCTCCACCGTCATGAAGAGGAGGCCGTACACCGGCCAGAAGAGCAGATATTTTAAGTGCTCAAATTCCGGCGTGTTCAGCTTGCCGGGGCGGAAGTTCCTGTAATCCACCAGATCCGTCTTCCGTATGGTCATGGCTCGCTCCTTTCAGAGAGCTCCCGATAGATGAGCTCCGCGCCGTTGGCCTGTCCGTACTCCTCCAGGGCATTGCGCATCCGCTCCAGCCTCTCGTCGGAACCAAGGAGCTTCAGACACTTGCGTGCCAGCACACGGACGGATGGGTCGGTGACCGCCGCCCCAAGGCCGGTAAAAAAGTCCATGTTGTACTTCTCGCACCCGGAGACAGCGTCGATGAACGCCATGGGCAGGCGCCTGGCCGCCGCCTCCGTGACGCTGATACCCCCGGGCTTTGTGAGATACAGATCCGCCGCGTCCATGTACTCGGCCACCCGGTCGGTGTACCCCACGATGTGGACCCGCCCGTTTTCCCGGTAGGCCCGCTCCAGCTTTTCCCGGAGGCGGTCATTGGTGCCGCAAACGACGGTCACCTCCAGGTCCCCCGGCATTTCGGACACCAGATACCCCAGGAGCTTCACGATGGGCCCGCAGCCCATGCTCCCGCACATCACCAAAAGGTGCCGATTCCCGGCGCCGATGTTCAGGCTCCGCCGGGCCTCCTCCTTCCGTATCTCCGAGCAGAAGCTCTCCCGCACGGGGATGCCGGTGGCCGCGCACCTCTGCCAGGGCCGCATCCGCTCCCGGTACGCCCCGGACAGGGACTCACAGGGGATGAAGATGCTCTCGGTCCCGCAGACCTCCGTCCCCGGACAAAGGGTGTAGTCCGTGGCCACGAAGGCCGTCTTCACCGGCAGGGGCCGGGTCTCCAGCGCCTCCGTCAGCTCCAGCGCGGCGAACATATGGGTGCAGATGACGGTGTCATATCCCCCGTCGGCCAGGGCCTCGCCCAGACGCCGGGCGCCCCGGCGCAGGACGGCGACGATGAAGGAGCTCTTCTCCAGCATCCCCGGATGCTCCTCGCTCAGGCGGTAGCCCCACCGGAAGAGCCAGGGGATGCGCTTGTACATGAAGCTGTGGCCCCAGGACACCGCGCGGGTGAGCCAGGGGGCCACGAAATCCAGAGCCTCCCTCACCTGGCACCGGACGCCCCGCTCCTCGAAGGATTCCCGGATGGCCTCGGCGCAGGAGTTATGCCCCTGTCCCGTGCCGCAGCTCAAAACGATCACATTTCTCATGGACACTCTCTTTTTCCCGCAATCTCCGCAGGATCCGCGTAAGCTTCGGGCGGTTGTAACGTTGGATGATGATGAACGGGACATTTCCCACAAAATAGAGGACGGACACCGCCCATCCCCAGAGGCCCTTCCACAAAAGGACGCATCCGAACCCCAGCAGGCACAGAAGACCGTGGATCCACTCCGCCACGCAGGTTTCCCGGATCATCAGCTCCAGGCTCTCCGGCGTGGGCTCCTTGGGCAATCGCTTGGAGGGCATGGCCTTCGGCAGGATGGCGCTCATGTCGGGAAGCTTCTCCTTCCATTTTCGCACGCCGATGGCGTTGTACGCGGCCCCCTCCCGCTCCCAGCCGTAGAGCCGGAAGGGCGGTCTGTCCGGGTCAAAGGCGCTCTTGGGCAGGACCCGCCCCAGCACGAAGCAGGCGGCGCCGATGAACGCCAGATAGAGTATACACCGTATGACTTCCCTCATGAAGCTACCCTCCGCGCCCCGCTCTCCCACAGGGCTTTTCCGCTCCGACCCGCCACGGCGGCGTCACCGCCCGCTTTCGGACGGGCTCGCGTTCATTTCCTCCTTCAGAAGGCCGATATACCTCCCGAAGGTCAGCGAGCAGACCCGCCGCTCGTCGTAGGACAGCTTCTCCATGGCCCTCTGCTCCGCGTCGAAGATGGGCAGGACGCTGCTCTCCCCATAAGCTTTCCCCGTTTCGGTCAAATGTATCTCCTTCCGGTTCCGCGTTCCCGGAATGGCCTCCAGAGAGGCGTAGCCCTTGCGGACCATGTTGGATATGATGGTGTTCACAGTCTGCTTGGACAGGGACCACATGAGGCAGATGTCCTGCTGGGTGTAGCTGCCGCCCATGACGATGAGGGCGTACCAGATCCAGAACTCGTTCTCCGACATCCCGAGTCTTCCCACAACGGTCCTGTAGATGCCCACCAGGTCCTTGATCTGCTGATTGATGACTTCCGTCTGCTTTTTGGTGCTCTCGCCCACCCGCCGTCACCTCCTGAATTGATCTCGCGCATTAACCATATACCGATTTGACAAGTCACAGTGTGTGCATTATAGTCCGAAATAGGACGCTTGTCAACATAAAAACTGAATTATTCATCCTCTGTTCACACTTTTGCCGCCAGAAAGAGACATTTCCTGCCATTTATTTGTGAATACAGCAGGATATACAAATTTTTGTGCAAATTTCGAGGATGCTTTTGACAAACCGACGCAAATGTGCTATCTTATGGATAGAAGCAAAACCAGACCCCACGGCGCTGTGAGACGCCGTAAATATACAATATTTGGAGGTGCAAAGTTTGAAACATCGTTCTCCACGAGCCAGCCCTAAAAAGGGCATAAGGAATCAGCCGCAGATACTGCGGCGAA
>CANQKZ010000237.1 GCA_947624585.1 uncultured Oscillospiraceae bacterium
CTGCGCGTACTTTTTCCGAGGGATTGCGCCGATGTCGGGGGGTGGTGGGCAGTTTTTGAATTTGCTCATTTATAGTTCTAAAGAAAGGACGTGATAATATGGATGACAACAACACACAGTATGAGATGGCAACTGTGCCGCTTGCCTACCACGAAAACAGCATCACCCGTGAGAAGCGGGAAAAGAAGTGGCTGATTATTGGCTGGGCCGTGTCTTTAGTCGTTGCGGTTGCGCTTTTCGTGTTTCTGTGGCTTCAGTATGACTATACAAGTTCTGTAGATGTGAGCGGTGTATACGCGCTTGTCGATTCTCAGGGCAATGCCATAGCGGCGGACTTATCGCCCGATGACGTTATCCGTATTATGGAAGTACTGAACGATGGCGCGGGTACGGAAAGTCCGAACACGTAAAAAGAAAAATGGCAAAAGCAAGGGTACGAAAGTCAGAAAGCACTAAAGACTTTTTGCGGTCTGACTGGGAGCGGATCATTGATGAAGCGGCCCTTGGAATTGAAGATACCAAAATTGCAAAAATGTACTTATTGGACGCCATACCGCAGGTAGAAATAGGCGTGGAAGTCGGATTGGAACGGAGTACGATTTCAAAACGTCTCGCGAAGATTCTTCCAAAAGTGGAGCGGACGGCGCGAAAATTAAATTATAGTTGAACTGACCCGGAGAGGCAAAAGCTTCTCCGGGCTTTTTTATTTTCACATATCGTCACACAAGACGCACAGTAAGCGCACACATGGAAAAGGCTATTTTGTTACAATTTCACACAGAAGGAGGACATGGAACAGCGGGAATTTCCCGTAGTTGCGTGTCCTTTTATTTATCGGGGTGATACCGTGAGCGAAGAACAGAGACTTATCCGGCTGGGCTGGCCCTTAGAAGACGCGTTGACATTCTGCTACGCAAAACGCAAAGAGGGCGGCTTGTGCGCCTTTGTGGATGCGCTGGAGGCAGAGGCAAGGGACAAGGCCAGATATGACCTTGTATGCCGTCAGGCTGCACGTGAGGCGTTGGGATGAGCTACGTGAGCTTCAACGCCAACCGGGAGGCCCGGCGGGTAGGGGATTGCGTTATACGGGCAATCTCGAAGGCCACAGGGCAGGATTGGGACACCACGTACACAGGAATATGCCTCAAAGGGTACGAGCTTTGCGATATGCCGTCGAGCAATTACGTGTGGGGTGAGTATCTGAAGGACCACGGATTCCGGCGGGAACTGGTGCCGGATGGGCTGACCGTGGCGGAATTTGCCGAGCGGTACAGACACGGGACGTATGTGCTGGCGATATCCGGGCACGTGGTGTGCGTGAAGGACGGAAACTACTATGATACATGGCAATCTGGGGATGAAGTTCCCATATACGCGTGGGTGAAAGAGTAACAGGAGGTGCAGTTATGGCTTTTGGTGGTTACAACTACGGCGGATACCCGGCGGCGGGTGGGTATTATGCTCCACCCATGCCGGACCAGCTGGCGCAACTCAGAGGGGCGCAGATGCCGCCTATGCAGCAGCCGATGATGGGGCAACCCGTTCAGCCGATGCAGACACAGCAAGCGCAACCGGCGGCTAACGGAATCAACTGGGTACAAGGCGAGGAAGGTGCCAGGGCGTGGCTTGTCAATCCAAATACAACCGTGATGCTGATGGACAGCGATGGCAGTTCGTTTTATCTCAAGTCCGCCGATGCGTCCGGTATGCCTCAACCGTTGCGCATATTCGACTATGTGGAGCGCACACAAGCCCCTAAAACGCCCGTACAAGGTACACAGGCTCCGGCGGTGGAGTATGTCACCCGCGCGGATTTCAACGCTCTTGCGGCCCGCGCGGACGCGCTGGCGCGGGAATTGGAGGAGATCAAAAATAAAAAGTGCAGATGCGACACAAAAGCCGTAAAGGAGGCTGCTGAAAATGCCTAATCCTCTGTTTAACGCCTTGGGAGGCGACCCGATGTCCGGGCTTATGCAACAGGTCGAGCAATTCAAGTCCAGGTTTGGCGCTGGGTTCAACCCGCAGCAATATGTCATGAACATGGTCAACAATGGTCAACTCACCCAACAGCAGCTCAATTACGCCCAACAGAAGGTACAGCAGGTACAGCGACAGATGGGCGGCCGCTTTTAATTTGTCTTTTCTACGTGGCCACGTTTGATTAGAAATACATCTTACAAAGGAGAAAAAATATGTCTCTTACTTCCGGTGAGGGTGCTGTCCCGTTCACCATGCCCGTCCAGCCCGCGTATTCCGGCAACGGAAGCAACGGCGGAAACGGTATGTGGGGAGGGGACGGCGCCTGGTGGATAATCCTCTTCTTCATCTTTGCCTGGGGCTGGGGCGGCTTTGGAGGCGGTTACGGCGCCAACGGTGGCGGCGGTATCAACAGTCCCGCCGGTCAGGGCGCTTTGACGCGCGGAGATCTCTGTATGGATATGAATTTCCAGGAGGTCAAGCGCGAGGTTCAGAACGCCAACGACGCCGTGAACCTTGGTTTTGCCAATCTTAACTCCACAATCTGCAAGCAGGCATACGAGACCGCCGGTCTCATCAACGGGCTTGGGAATACCGTCCAGCAGGGATTCAACGCGGCAAACGTCGCGATGCTCCAGGGCTTCAACGCTCAGAACATCGCTCAGCTCCAGGGTCAGAACGCGCTCCAGACGCAAATCGCCCAGTGCTGCTGCGACAATCGGGAGGCTATTGCCGGTCTGAAATATGACATGGCGACCTCCGACTGCTCCATCAAGACGCTCATCAATCAGCTCGCTCAGCAGCTCATGTGGGGCCAGCAGAGCGGTATCCGCGACCTGACCGAGCTCATTAACTCTAAGTTCTGCCAGCTCGAACTCAGCCAGAAGGACGCTGTGATTGCCGATCTGCGGACTAAGCTGGCGGCTTGCGGCGACCAGACTACGGCGCAGTACATCATCAATCAGATCACCGGCGTGATCAGCCCGCGCGCTGTGCCCGCCTATCCTGCCTCCGCACCCTGCGGCCTTGGCAACTGGGCCCCTCAGGTCCTTGCCAATAGCTACGGCTATAACCCTGCCAACAGCTGCGGATGCAACACCGGCTGTGGCTGCAACGGCTTCGGGCTGGCGGCCTAAACGCACGGAAGACGCACACGTGCATTTAGAAACGCATACAAAACAATATATTTACAGCTTTTTGCTACGTCTTGCCGACGTTGGCAAAATGTTCGGCTCCCTGCCGATATTGTGACCAACGCGGCGGGGGCGGTATGCCCTCGCCGCTGACTTTTGAAAGGAGAAGTTATGAGCGACACTACAACCTTGAAAGACGTAAAACAGCGGTTCATTGACTATCTTATGGCGATGGACCTTGACAAACTGGATATGAGCGGGCTGAGCACATACAGCTATATCCTCAAGACCCTCGACGAGATGGAAAAGCCGGGGTATGCCGAGGCAATGGCTATGGCTATGAGCTCGTTCAATTCCGCGAAAAAAATCGAGGAGGCCGAGAAAAATGGCTGAGTATGTCAATATACCCATTCAGCCCGTCCCTGCGGGGCAGAATGTGGTTTTCAATACCGACGTAATCCCCTGCAACAAAGGACTGGTTATCCACCGTCCCGGTTCCGGGCTTTTCACCCTGCGCGGTCCCGGCGCCAATTGCCCGCAGTGCTTTGCCCGGTACTTTGTGCAGTTCCAGGGCAACCTTGCTGTCGCTGACGGCGGCGTTGCCGCG
Source organism: uncultured Oscillospiraceae bacterium (assembly GCA_947624585.1). Taxonomy (GTDB): domain Bacteria; phylum Bacillota; class Clostridia; order Oscillospirales; family Oscillospiraceae; genus RUG626. The sequence goes on from CANQKZ010000237.1 coordinate 3,718, forward strand.
ACGGGCGCCACTGTGTCCATCGCTGTGAACGGTGAGGCACTGGCAAGCTCTACGGCTACCGTGACTCCAACAGCGCTGGGTGCCGAATATAACCATGGTTATAATCCGCCTTTCTGCGAAAGGCACCGACGAGGTTATGAAACAAGTGGTGCCCAACACTAAAATATTT
>CANQKZ010000238.1 GCA_947624585.1 uncultured Oscillospiraceae bacterium
CAGGGGTCCCCCTCATGCTCCAGGTCCAGCACGATGTGCTTCGGTATCTCCCGGGTCAGCGTGCTCTCCCGCCGGAACGTCAGAAGCCATATGTCCGCGTTCCGCTTTTTGAGAAGGCTCGTCAGGTATACCGACTCTACGGTCTCGCCGCTCTTCGTCAGCAAGATCACCAGGTCCCCCGGCTTCACAAGCCCCAGGTCTCCATGCACCGCGCTGTTGGTGTTCATAAAGCAGGCCGGCAGCCCCAGGGAGTTCATGGTCCCCACGAACTTGTCGCATACCGGCACGTTCTTTCCCAGCCCGCTGACGATGACCTTGTGGCCGTTTTCTATCACCTGCCGGCACTCGCCCACTAGCTGCCTGAATATGTCGTCGTCCAATGACTCTACCGCATGCTGGATCGTCTCCAGCACGCCTTTGAAATATGTCTTCATCCCATTGTTTCCTCCAAGTGATATAGTCCGTTGTAAAACGCCCCACAGATGGAGTCGTAGTCCTCCCACGCGTAAGTAGTCAGGCTCAGCCATATGACTGCGTGCAGGAGCTTGATCTGCTCCGGCGTCACCTCGCCCGACAGCAGGTGGAAGAACTCATCCTCCATGTCTTCCCAGCCGTTGGACCGGATGGACAGCGTTACTTCTTTCTCCCCAATGGTCAGGTCAAACCGTTTGCGGTTGAACTGGTCGTAATTGCCCGCCACGGAGTAGTAGAGCTTGGCCCAGTCGTAGGCCGGGTCGCCGTAGAGCTCCGTGTGCCCGAAGTATCCACGGGGATCTATGAGCACCGGTCGGCCATCCGCGCGCAGCATCATGTTGGAGAAGGTGCAGTCCCCGTGGATGAGCTTGAACTGCTCCGGGAAATATCCCGCGATCTGCTTTTCCAATTCCTCCCGGCAGAAGAACACGTTCCGGCACTTTTGACCGTTCACGGTGACATACTCGTCCCTAGCGAAGGGCACCAACTCCCGGACCTTCTCCAAACGCTGGAACGTCTTGCCGATGTAGGCGTCGTCGAAACTGGCCCGGTCCGCCGGGACGGACTTGAGCGACTGTACAGACTTCAGGCACCCGACGACCTGCCAGAGAATGTTCTCTTTTTCCTCTCGGGACAGGCCCTCGTACTCATAGATGGCCCTGCCGTCTATGCGCTCCATCTTCAGGGGCTCATAACAGGCGATCTTGGGGATGTTCTCAAAGTGCTGATCCTGCACCGCCCGGTACCAGGCCCGCTCCCGCTTGGCCAACCCCTCCCCCTGGGCATCTATGGGCTCCTTCACAAACAGCCCATCCTCTATGTACGTCCGGTTGAAGGGCCGGCACCTGACCGTGTCCAGCTTCTCGAATTCAGACAGCAGTCCGTATTCCTTCACCCGGTACAGGGGCAAGCTAGCAAAGCTCGTGCCCGTCCCGGACAGCCACCGCACCAGCTCGCCCGATTCTGGAACTTTGGATAACAAACTCTTGTCCGCAAAGTAGAACAGCCCCGCCACGCCGAACTCACTGCTGCGTTCTTCCTTAAATTCGCCGTCCTCATATTTCCACCGGCAGGGAAAGTCCTTCGCCACGCCGATGTAATTGCCCGCCTCTTCCGGCAAATCGAAGTCCTGGGGCAGGATGAGATCCGACCAGATGAGCATAAAGGGTGTATCCGCCGGCAGCTTGTCCATGGCCGCATGCACACCGGCGCAGGTACCTGTGCTCCCGCTGGCGCACACCATCTTATAGTCCACATCCGCGAAAGCGGCCAGGTACCGCTCCAGCACGTCGCATTTGTAGTCCCCGATGATGACGTATTTGCTGTCCGGATACTTGCGGAACAGGTGGAACAGCATGGGCAGGTTGTCGATGGGCACCAGAGCCTTGGGCTTATTGCGGGTCAGGTGCTCCATGCGCGTGCCCTTGCCCCCCGCCTGCACTACGATGTATTTTGGTTTCATTGAGGCTGTCCCTCCAGGAAGTTCTTTATTTCCGTGTCGTCTCCGTCATACTTCGGCGGCTCAGGCCGCTCAAAGGGATACACCCGGTACACCCCGATGACGAATATCTCCTCCACCGTGGTGCCCTTCTTGCCGACGAGCGCCGAGCCATCGCGCCCTTTGGGCTCATCCAGGCTGGCACAGATGAACCGCTTGTCGAACTCATACAGGCAGTAAAACTGCATGAGCTGCTCCGCCTGCTTCCGGCTGAAGTCCACCACGCGCAGGATATTTTGGGAGAATAGACCCACGCATTTTTTCACCGCCGGGTCGTGGGTCAGGAGCACGGCGTTTTTGTACTCCCGGCTTTTCAGCATGTCGTCCAGGTACAGCAGGGCCAAGTGGTTTATCTCCCTGTCGCAGCCAGGCAAGAGGACGACCGCCGTATCTCCCTCCACGCCCTTGGCCTTGATGACCTTGTGCCACTGCCACCAGCCCTTATAGGCGGAGACGAGGTTCTTATACAGCCGGCGCCTGACCTTTTTCAGATGCTCCGATGTCGACATGCTTCTTCTCTCCAGATGGGGCTGTCTTTTTGTAAAAGGCGCTGATCTGTTCCGCGGCCTGCGCAATATCGAAACCAGCCTCTCGGACCGCGTCCGCGCCGTCAGTCATACGCTCATAGGCTTTTGTTATCGTCTCTGCCCAGACGGCAGTGTCCAGTAACAGATGCTCCGTACTGTTCAGGATGGCGCATTCCTCTGTAATGGTATCTGACAAGAGGCACCGCAGTCCCGCGGCCTGGGCCTCGACGGCGGTGACTGGCAATCCTTCGAATCGGGACGACAGGACGAACACATCCATAGCCCAGTAGAGCCGCTCTATATGCTTAGAAGCACCGGTGAACAACACCTTGTCTTCTAAGCCAAGGCGCCGGGCCTTCTCCTCCAGCATGGGCTTGTCCTCGCCCTCGCCTGCCAGCAGCAGCACACTCTCTGGCCGCCCCTTTACCGCCTCTGCCAGCACATCCAGCAGGAAACTCTGGTTCTTCTGATAACACAGCCGCCCCACATTTCCTATCACGTACTTCCCGTCCAGGCTCAGCTCATGGCGCACGGTCTCCCGCGCGGCCGGGTCGAATCGGAACCTGTCCGTATCTATCCCGTTGGGGATGAACTGAAAGCCCCGTTTATCCAACTCATGGGCAGAGAACAGGAACGCCGCCGCATCTTTTGAACAGGCCCACAGGGCCGTGGCATCCTTTGTATAACGTTCCCGCGCCCAGCTATGTATGACCAGCTTTATGGGCCTGGTGGCGCTTTTTCGCAGGGCCGTATTATGGCTGTGGGCGATGCGCACCGGCACGCCCGCCTCCTTTGCGATGCGCAGATAGGCCAGACTCAATCCTTGATAGGCGTTCAAGTGCAGCACATCATAATGACGTTCCCGCAGGAGCGCCCGGAACCGCCGGTGATTATCTCCCACCCGCCGCATGTTCCCGGACAGCTCATAGAACCGGACGCCCCGGGACCGGAGCTTGTCCGTGAATACGCTGTCGTCCAGCTGCGCCACCACGACGTCCACTTCAAGCGAACCTATATCCAGCCGCATGAGTACATTGCAGAGAAACGATTCTATCCCTCCGGACGCCCAGCTCTCGCACAGACAGCATACCCGCACCGGTGATCTATCCTCACAGCGCATAGGCGTCGCACACCTCGTCCGTGGGGCCGGCCATCTTCACATGGCCCTGCTCCAGCCATATCACCTTGTCACACATCTCTCTTATCTGCTCCATGCTGTGGCTCACAAACAGCACCGTCGTGCCGCCGCCCATAAGCTCCAGCATCCGTGCCCGGCTCTTTTCCTGGAATGCCGCGTCTCCCACCGACAGTATCTCGTCCACGATCAATATCTCCGGCTCCACCATGGA
>CANQKZ010000239.1 GCA_947624585.1 uncultured Oscillospiraceae bacterium
TGATCTTTTCCATGTCAACCTTCACCTCAGTTGACATAATAGCACAAAGGGGCGAAAATGTAAATGCTGTCGCCGTGATTTGGACGGCTATAAGCGAAAAGAGCGTTTCCCTCTCTGCACGCCATCGACCGAAACAGAGCTCCGACCACGGCCCCTCAAATTTTGCAGGGGACCCCCTGCATTTTTTGGGAGGGGAATAGTATTAACAAGACGTAGAGCAACAAACATAAAGCCCTTCCAAAAGACCGCATCACACGTGGTTTCTCCGTTTTGCCAATACGGTTTCTCTCCACTGCTTATTTTTCTCAATACATCAGGTCAACGTCCAGGCATACACCGGGTACAAAGAGAATTTTTCTGCCAGGCCAAAGCCCAGGGCGGAGAGGACGCAAGGGGCGGCGAGGAGGAGAAACGCGAGGAATATCGTTTGGATATGGCTCCTGCGCCAGAAGGACAGCAGCGCGACGATCAGCGCCATGAGAGCGCCGCAGAGCATCTGGAGCGTCAGCTTTGCCGCTCCCAGGGCCGCTGTGGGAATGGCGGCGGGGAGATTGCGGTAGAGGGGGATCATCCGGGCCGGGGTGAAGGGGGCGTGTATGGGGAAGGCCTTGACCGTGGAAACGACCCTAAAAATGAATGGGACGGCGGCGAAGATCGCTCCGGCGAGGGCGCAGAGGACCAGCTTTCTCCGCAAAACGCCCCTACCGCCCGTTTTGGTGGCATTGAGGACGTTCCACGCGCCGCTTGAAAACTCCATGGCCCCGGCGCCCGACAGGGCGAGGATGAGGCCCAGCGTCAGGAGGAGAAACCCCGGCAGTTCTGACGCGCCCAGCGCTCCCAGGAGGTAAAGCCAGCCGGTGTCATAGAGAAACGCACCGCCATTTTTGACAAGCTCGTATTGGTCCAGGACCCGCTCAAAGGCGGGGTAGAAGGCGGTGACGGCCTGCCATTTGGCCTTCAGCGTATCGCCCACATCCTCCGAAAGCTCGCCGGAGGCCACGGCGGCGTTGATCTGGCGGATCTCCTCAAACGCCTCGTCAAACCGGGCTTTCTCTGAGACGATGAGCGCCTCCTTTTCCTCCGTCAGCTCCCCCTCCAGGCGCAACATGACGCTCTGATAATATTGCTCCGTGGAGGAAGAGGTGTAGGTGTTGGAAAGGCTCTGTGCGGCGATGAGGCAGGCGAATGCCAGCAGGATGGCAAGGCCGTGATCGGTGACAAAAAGCTTGTACGCCTCATGCCGCGTGAGGGACGCGTGGGGTCGGAAAGGAAGCGGGTGAGGCCGCAAGGTCCGCGCCGCGGACTGCCCAACGGGACGGCGGTACAGGAGAAGGTCGAGGGCGACGCCCACAAGGGCTATGGCCAACCCAAGACTCAGACTTAAAACCATGCGTGAAACAGGCTTCCCGCCCAGGTCAAGATTCAAATAGGCGCCGAAGATGCTTTCCGTCCGCAGGAGGGCAAACAGGTTGAGGTGCTTTGCCGGACTTGCCGCCGAGGCCGCCGGCACAAAGCGCCAAAACGCGAAGCTTACGGCCCACAGGACTGCGCCTCCAAAGTACGGAACTGTCACGCGTCCGCTTACGATGCAAAGCCCGGTGATCAGCGCGAAGGCCGCGAACAGCGTAAGGCTCTTGCCGGCCACGGACAGGGCGTAGAAATCTAAGACGGTGATATTGAGACTGCTCTCCATATACGCGGCCACCGATTGAAGCCTGACCGTCAGATCCCACCAGCCGGCGGTAACGCCGGAAAAGAGAACGTTCACGGCGAAAAACACCGCTTCCGTCACAAAGCAGTAGACAAGCAGGGCCACGAGCTTGGCAACTATGGTGGGAACGACGCCGCGCTTTGTGGCCCTCGTGACAGCCGCCAAGCCCTTTTGCTTCTCGTCAGATACAAGGCCGGTAACAAAAAGGAAGGTCAGCGCAATTAGCAGAAGATCGGACCACATATTCTGCGCCGATGTGGTAATGGGCGCGGAGGGAACCCAACTGACGCCCTGCGTTGTCAAAGCCGCGTGGTCATCGGCACTTTTTTTGATGTTCCGGGAGGAAAAGCTGTCCTCGTTTTGGGCGTTTGCGAAAACGGAGATGCCGCCCAGAAGATTTTCCCGCTCCTGAACCTCCTGAAGATACGACCCATAGCCGTAGACCTTGCTCTCCTCGCCGTTTATTCTGTCAATGAACGCCTTTTCCGCCGCCAGGGAGTCGGTATAGCGCAGATAGCCACCGGAGGTATAGAGGTCGTAGTACTTTTCAAAAACGCCGGGGTTCTCGGCAAGCTCCTGCTCGGCGAACTGCTCCCCCATCCCGGAGGCGCGCAGGAGCAGAATGTTCTCTACAAACGACACGCCGTCGATGGTCTCCCGGAGCTTGCCCACATAGGCGTGCTTTTCCTCCTCGTTCATGCCGGAAATGTCGGTATGGAGCTTCTTGTATGATGCCAGCCCTGGCGCGGACGCGCTCCCAAGGCTCGAATACCACAGGATGAAGACATTGACCGCCAGCAGCGCCAGCGCGGAGAAAACAAACGCCCGTCGCCGCCACACCTTGGAAAGCTCAAACAGCGTGAGGCGTACCATCCTCCCCCTCCTCTCCAAAGAGCCTCATATACACGTCCTCCAGGCTGACCGCCCTGTGGATTTCGCAAAGCTCCTTCACCGTCCCGCGGTCCACGATCTCGCCGCTTTTAAGCAATATGATCTCGTCCGCAATGGTCTCAATATCCGAAACCACGTGGGTGGAGACGAGGATGATCCGCCCCTCCGAAAGCTGGGCGATCCGCTCCCGAATCCTCACCCGCTCCTTGGGGTCCAGGCCCGCCGTAGGCTCGTCGAGGATGACGAGCTTGGGGTCGCCTAAAATGGCCTGGGCGATCAAAAGCCGCTGTTTCATGCCGCCGGAATAGGTGCCGATGGGACGGTTTGCATTCTCAGTCATGTTGACATACCGCAGGACGCGCTCAATTTCTCCCGGCTGTTCCCGGCGGCGGATCGCCTTGAGAGTCGCCATGTAGCTTAAAAACCGCCTCCCGGTAAAGGCGTCGTACATCCCCTGCTGTTGGGGAGCGAAGCCCAGGATAGCCCGGTATTCAGCGCCGAGGGTGCCGATCTCCGTCCCGTTCCAAAGTACTTTGCCGCCCGTGGGGCGCAGATTACCGGTGACGATGTTCATGAGCGTTGATTTCCCCGCCCCGTTGGGGCCCAAAAGCCCGTAAACGCCGTTGTCCAGCGTGAGGTTTATGCCGGTGAGCGCCAGCTTGTCCTTATACCTTTTGGAAATCTCACAAAGCTCCAGCATGGTCACATCCCCGCCTCCACCATTTTGACAGTCGCGTAATTGGCCCGCCCGGCATAGAGATCTGAGAGGCTTATCAGCGCGTAGCGGTAACCCTTGACGGTAAAGGAGCCGTCCGCGCGCTTTGTGGCGTCGGTGTCGTAGATGACCAGAGCCCGATCACCCGCCTCGGCGACGATTTGAATATGCGATCCGGTGGTCTTGTCCTTCAGAGAGCATCGGCTGACGCTCCCGCTGGCGGGGTCGATGAAATAGAAGCCGTCCTCATACTCCCAGGTGTAGGGCCTGCCGCCCACGATGCCCCAAATCTTGTCATGGGCAGTCTTGCACAGGACCCGCTCCTTGCCGTCGGAAACAGAGACAGCCAAGATTTCCCCGCCCCCATCCACGGAGTAATAGAGCGTCTCTCCGTCCAGCGCCCAGCTTCGGGATTTCGGATACTTCACCCGGTAGAACTCCCGGAGCTTGCCGGTATCCACATCCAGCGCGGCAAAAACATCGCAGGCGTTGTCATAGATGCCGCGGTCGTCCTT
>CANQKZ010000240.1 GCA_947624585.1 uncultured Oscillospiraceae bacterium
CATTACGAACGAGGAAAAGAAGGTCAAAGGCCCGCTGTGGGGTGCGTTTTACGATTTTGCCATCCTCGATCCGGCTTATACCATGACCATGCCCATAGGTCAGGTCATTTCCGGCGCTTTTGACGCCCTTTCCCACTGCATGGAAACCTACATGGGCGCGCCGCGGGAAACGAATCTTTCCGACGAGATCAACGAGGCCTGCCAGCGCAATATCATCCGCAACCTCCGGGCGACGATCAAAAACTCGCAGGACATCATGGCGCGGAGCGAACTTGTATGGGCGGCGGCCATGGGCGAAAACGGGATGCTCAAGATCGGCAAGGTCACGGATTTCCAGGCCCATATGCTGGAGCACCAACTGGGCGCCTACACCAACTGCAACCACGGGCAGGGGCTGGCGGTGATCCATCCCGTTCTCTACCGCTATATGCTCCCCGAAGCCGCGCCCCAGTTTGCCCGCCTCGCCGTGAATGTCTGGGGTGTCGATCCCACCGGAAAGACGGAAGCAGAACTGGCGAACGCATTCATCGACGCGCTGGCGGCGTTCATCAAGGAAATCGGCCTGCCGACGACGTTTGCGGAAATGTGCATGACCGCCGATACGGATTACAAGGCCATTGCGGACAGCACCGTTCTCACGGGCGGCTGCTGCAAGAAATTCTCGAAGGAGGAACTCCTGGCGGTTCTCAATGAGTGCAAATAAATGAAACCGAAGCAAATTCTGAAAATCCTGACCGATCTTTCCATGACCGTCCTGCTGCTCCTCCTGATGGCGTACTCCCTTGTAGGCGAGGCGGCCCACGAATGGCTCGGCGTCGGCATTTTCCTGCTGTTTGTACTGCACCATGTTCTGAACAGGAAATGGTATGGAAGTCTTTTTCGGGGGAAATATCCGCCGATCCGGGTATTCGGGACGGTGCTGACGCTGCTCGTGCTCCTCTCCATGGCAGGCTCCATGGTAAGCGGTATTCTGCTGTCCCGTTATGTGTTCCGCTTGGATGTTCGTTTTTTCAGTGCGGCCTTCCAAACGGTTCACATGCTTTCGGCCTATTGGGGATTTGTATTTTTGTCCCTGCACCTTGGACTGCACTGGGGCGGGATCTTAGGGCTCGCAAGGAAGCTCACAAAGAAGCCCTCGAAAATTCGGAAATGGACGCTCCGCGGTATGGCGTTTTTCGTTGCCGCGTATGGAGCGTATGCGTTCGTAAAACGGGATTTTGGAAATTATATGCTCCTGCGGTATCACTTCGTTTTCTTTGATTTTGAGGAACCCCTTGCCCTGTTCCTGCTGGACTATATCGCGATCATGGGACTGTTCGTTTGCGCGGGGTACTATTTGACGAAGTGGATAGGCTACTTGGGAACGAAAAGGCGTAAGCAGTTATAGCCTGTAAATCAGACCAGCTTATCTGTCGCCTTATAGGGGCGGGGCGTGAACACAGGAAACGCGAAAACAGGCAAATATGCCCCGTATGCGGGGAGCCAGCAGGGACGGAAAACAGCAAGTCGGGTGGAATTTGTGACCGCCTGTGAGACCGTGTGTCGCCGTTTGTGGCGATTGTTCCGCGTGGGTGGGACAGGAACACGGAGAACGGGAAAACGGGCAAATTTGCCCCGTGTGCGGAGAGCCGGGGGGAGGCAGTAAATGGCAGATCGGACGGAATCGCGCTGTCCGATTTCGTTGCGGGAATAAGGCGCCGGGGTTGCTGTCGCACCCCGGCGCGTTTCACGGCGGGCTGCAACGCCGCCCGCGTAAGGACTTTTCGCCTCTTTCTGTTTAGGGGTCAGAATTGGCCCGTTTTTCGCTGAAAGGAGTCGCGAAACGGGAAACTGCCGATACACCGGCATCTTTCAGGGGAGTCGCGCGGTAATAGGAGAAACTTCCGAAAAAAGTAGTAGCTATTTCCCGAAAAGTGTGGTATGTGTTGTGGCAACAAAAGGAGAGAGGGCGAAAAAATGACAAAGAAAAGAGCCAGCGGCGAGGGCAATATCCGCAAGCGGAAGGATGGACGCTGGGAAGGACGCTACGTCGCCGGGCATGACGAAAACGGGAAAGCGATCCGTAAAAATGTCCTTGGCAGGACCCAGGCGGAAGTCCGGACCAAGCTGAAAACGGCTATCGAGGCCAGCCAAACCCTGGACGTGACGAGGGCGGATGAGTACACCGTGGGGAGCTGGCTGACGCTCTGGTTTGAGCTGTACTCCAAACCCAACATCCGGGAGGCCACCCAGGAGCGGTACTGGAACCACATCCGCTACCACATCATTCCGGAGATCGGCGGCGTCCAGCTCTCCAAGCTGACCGGGCGGCAGGTCCAGAAGCTGTACAACGATGTCCGGGACCATGGCCGGGTGAAGAAAGGGCCGAATGACCGGCGGGACCCATCTCTCAGTGCCTCTTACATCCGGAGCCTCCACCGGATGCTGCATATGGCGCTGGAGCGGGCGGTAAAGGAGCGGCTGATTCTACGCAATCCCTGTGACGATGTGATCTTGCCGAAGGAAGAAAAGAAGGAGATGAAGATCCTCAAGCCGGAAAACATTGGCGCATACCTGGCGGAGGCGGAGAAGCGGGGCGTTCTGCCCATGTTTTTCCTGGAGCTGTGCTCTGGGTTGAGAAAAGGGGAGCTGATCGCCCTGCTATGGACCGACCTGGATGTGGAGCGGCAGACGATCTCTGTGTCCAAGCAGGCGGTACGGGTGAAGGGCGGCGGCGTGAAGGTCACCACGCCCAAGACAGCCGCCTCCATCCGTGTGGAGGCCATCCCCAAGGAGGTGGTGGACCTGCTCATAGCGGAACACAAAAAACACCCGAGTAACCCGTATATGTTCCCCTCCCCGGTGACCGGCGGGATGTGGTACCCCGACGCGGTGAACCGTCTCAATACCAAGATGCTGCAAGTTCTGGGGATGGAGCACATACGATTCCACGACCTGCGGCACCATTGTGTCAAGCAAAAGACAAAAATTCTTGAATTTTTGGTGCCCTAGCCGTCTGCGCGTTTGCGGGAGGATTGTCCCGGAAGAACAGCGGGAGGGCGTTGTAGAGATATTCCTGCACGGCGTTAAAGTCGTGGTAGCCGCCGTCCTTTTGATAGAAAACATAGTGTTCCGGCGTGAAGATCTCCCGGGACAGCATTTCCTCCGCCATCCCGATCGACTGGCTCTTGACCGCGTCCTCGGTGCCGACAGCGTGATAGATAAAGTACCCCCGCTCGTCAAGGTTTTCGTCTAAAACCAGCTGCTCGATGAAGTCCACGTTGTCCTCAAAGCGGAAATCGCCGTAGGTGCCATAGTACCAGCAAGAGCCGCTCATCGGAAGGAAGTAATGAATATAATCGTAGTCATAGCAGAACTGGAGCCATGTGGTCACCGAGCCCAAAGAGAAGCCGCCGAAGGCTCGATGGTCGCGGGAGGCTTTCAAGTCCTCCGGAGAGGTGGATTCGGCGTAGGTGTGGAACCGCCCCTCCACCGCCGGCATCAGGTGGTTTTCAAAATCCTGATGGAAAGCCCGAAATTCCGCAATGGAACTGCTGAAATCCGTGCGGCTGTTTTCGTTGTAGAAGGTCGCCGACACGATGATGATGGGCGGAATATCTCCGTTTGCGATCAGGTTGTCAAACATGTTTTTCGTTGGCGTGAAATCGAAATATTCTCCGGCATGGCCGCCCCAGCCGTGCATGAGATAGAGAATGTTGTACCGCGTTTCGGTATCTTCCTCATCGTAACCGTAGGGCGTATAAACGTAT
>CANQKZ010000241.1 GCA_947624585.1 uncultured Oscillospiraceae bacterium
ATGAGGCTTTTCAACCCTTCCGAAATGCCGATAAACACGGTGTTTTCAAGGGATAATCAGTTTTTGCCTTGATTTTTCTGTAAATATTAGTATTATGGCTTATTATACAGCGCCCTGACCGCCCGCTCCATGTCGGCATAGATTCTCTCCGCGTCCAAAGTGAGGAAACGGCCGTGATCGTAGAGGATCCGCCCGTCCGCCATGGTCATCACCACATCGGAGCCCTGGGCGGAGTGGGTCGCGAGGGCCAGGGGATCCAGACACGGGCGCATATGGGGCCCCGCCAGGGAAAGGGCCGCGATGTCGGCCTTCATCCCCACCCGGAGCTCGCCGGTGTCCTCCCGGCCCTGGAGCCGGGCGCCGTTGACGGTGGCCATGCGCAGAGTCTCGGCGGAGCCCAGGACGGTGGGGTCCCCGGTGAGGCCGCTGTGGATGAGGCTGGCAAGGTGCAGCTCCTCCAGCATATTCAAATTGTTGTTGGAGGCCGCTCCGTCGGTGCCCAGGCCCACGTTGAGGCCCAGATCCAGCATTCTCCGCACCGGGGCGAAGCCGCTGCCCAGCTTCATGTTGCTGGAGGGGCAGTGGACGGCGGAGACGCCATATTCCCGCATGAGGGCCATATCCTCCTCCGTCACCCAGACGCAGTGGGCTGCGAAGGCCCGGGAGTCGAAGGCCCCCAGATCGGCAAACCACCGGGCCGGGGTGACTCCGTATTTCTCCACACACTCGTCGTGCTCCTTTTTCGTCTCGGACAGGTGTATGTGCAGGTTCCCGCCCCGCTCCCGGACCAGATCGGCGTAGTACCGCGCCACGCCGGCGGTGCAGGTGTACTCCGCGTGTACGCAGAAGTCGATCTGCACCCTCCCGTTCCCGGCGTTGTGGTATTTGTCATAGAGCTCCAGCGACTCCCGGACCCGGAAATTCCGCTCTACCGGCTCCGTGGGATCGAAGCACTGGACCGGGCGGCAGATGTTTGCCTTCATGCCGCTTCTGAGCACCGCCTCCACGGTCTCTTCCGGGGCCATGTACATATCCGAAAAGCTTACGGTGCCGGTGGAGATCATCTCCAGCAGCGCCAGCTCCGACCCTGCGCGGATGAGCTCCGGCGTCAGCCGGTCCTCGATGGGGAACACCGCGTCGAAGAGCCAGTTCTGCAAGGGAAGTCCGCTGCCCACCCCCCTCAGAAGCGTCATGGCCGTGTGGGTGTGGGCGTTGACAAGGCCGGGGATCAGCACGGTCCCGGTCATATCCATCTCCGCGTCGTACCCCTCGGGCCGCGCGCCGCCGATGTAATCAATGGCGTCCCCGTCCACCCCCAAAAAACCGCAGGGGATATATTTGAAACCTTCATCCGCGGAGCTCAAAATGCCGCAGTTTGAAAGAAGTCTTCTCATACCCGTCACCTCAGATGTGGGAAATAATGTCTTTCACGTATTCCGTGAAGGGTCCCTCGATGGCGTTAGCGGTCTCCATGACCTCCTCGCTGGTCAGCGGGACATCCAGCACCCCGGCGGCCATGTTGGTCATGACGGACAGGGCCAGCAGGGGAAGGCCGCAGTGGGAGGCGGTCAGCGCCTCGGTGACGGTGGACATACCCACAGCGTCCCCGCCGAGGGCGCGGATGGCCCGGATCTCCGCCGGAGTCTCATACTGGGGTCCGGGCATGAAGAAGTAGACCCCCTCATGGACGGTGAGGGGCGACCTCTCTGAAAGCTCCAGGGCCAGCTTCCGCAGGGATGGGGTGTAAGCGGAGCACATATCAAAGAACCGGGGGCCAAACTCGTCCACGTTGGGACCCCGCATGGGGGAGGCGCCCATGAGCTTGATATGGTCGGACACCACCATGATGTCCCCGGCCCTGTACCCCATGTTCACCGCCCCGGCGGCGTTGGTGAGGATCAGGGCGCGGATGCCCAGAAGCTTCAGCACCCTTACCGGAATGGCCAACTGCTCAAAGTCGTAGCCCTCGTAGTGGTGGAACCGGCCCGCCATACAGACCACCCGTTTTCCCACCACCGTGCCTAAAATCATCTGTCCCGCGTGGCCGATGGCGGTGGAGAGGAGGAAATTCGGGATATCCGAGTATGGAACGGCAATGGGGTTTTCAATTTGCGAAGCGAAATGGCCGAGGCCCGAGCCGAGGATGATGCCGATCTCCGGCGGCGTGACGCATTTTTTCAGCAGGTAGTCTGCTGACTGGCGGTAGAAGTCGTAGGTATAGGACATAAAAATCTCCTTTCGGGGCCGGAGGGCCCTGTTTTGTATTTCCGGCAAAACCGCCGGAGGGGAGGTCTTCTTTTCTCTCTTTTGTTCCGTGGCGGTTGGGCCACTGCACAAAAGAGAGAAAAGAAGCAAAAGAGAGAAAATGCGGTTTCTGGCCTAGTGGAGGTCCGAGCTTGGCGCTTCGTAACGCGGGTCGGCTTCCGCGTCCCGTGTCGGTGGGTCTGGGAGGAACCATATCCGCGCGGTCTTTGGTCGAATAGGCTCAGCATCAACTTCGCTTGGCCGCTTACGCTGGCAGTGGTCGGAAGTTGGTCGTCTCTGTTTGGGGCCGCGCTTTGTGGGCGGTGATTGTGGAGCCCGTTTTGGGCGATGTGTTGTCCGGGGTGGTGCGTCGCACGTTTTAAAAGGTGTTTCAAAATATCTTTGCCATTGGCAAATTCATTTTGAAACTTATTTTATTTTTTTACTTTATCCATTGGATAAAGGCGGTTTTGTCATTGCTGTTGTATCCCGCGTTTTTGTAAAATCGGAGCGTCCGCTCGTCCTTTGCCCCCGTCAGGAGCATGATCTTGTAGCAGTTTTCCCTTTTTGCGATTTCCCGGGCATACGCAAGGCACTCTGTCGCGTATCCCATGTTTCTGAAATCCCCGTGGGTGACCACGTTCTCCACCAGCGCGTAGGGCCGTGCGTTTCTCGTCAGATTGGGGACGACCACGCACACGCAGGACGACACGATACGCCCCTCCACCTCGTTGACAACGATATGGTGGTTTCTGTCCGCCACAATTTGCCTCCACACGTCCGTCAGCCGCTCCGTCCTCTCCGGGACGGAATCCTCGTGCAGATACAGGTACAGCTCTAAAAGCTCATTCAGTTCGTTTTCATTAATTTCCCTGACCATACTACGCCTCCTGTGCGGGATTTATTTGATCCTCTTGAAAAGCCTTGCGCTCCAAAATTCCATGCCCAGCTCATCAATGTAGAAGTGCATGATCGCCCGGAAGTTTTTTGTGGCTGTTCCAAGAAGGATCAGTTCGACATTGTCGGCGATCCGCTTTTCCATATACCGGAACAGCGCTTTCCCGACCCCTCTGCCTCTGTACCGCGGCCTTACGTACAGCTCCTCCACCTCAAAGTACTTTGTCCCCGCCTCATACACGCCGGTGGTCCTGTCCGTGACCTCCTCGTGCCCGAACAGATAGCCAATGACCGCGCCGTCCTCCAGCGCGGTGAAAATTCGGTTTCCCCATATGTCCTCCGGGGTGTTCTTTCTGTACCCGTAGGAGCTGTCCTCCGTCTCCCAGTCCTCGGAAAGAGAAATCAGCCGCTCCAGCAGGTCGTCGGTCAAGGTCGTTTCTTTGATTATCATAGTGTTACTCCCTGCTCCTCGATCCAAAAGTCATGGGGATTTGTTGCAACCGGGGGGATTTATTGGGTTCCGTCCAAACGGGACGGGGGAATCTTCTTTTCTCTCTTTTGTTCCGTGGCGGTTGGGCCACTGCACAAAAGAGAGAAAAGAAGCAA
>CANQKZ010000242.1 GCA_947624585.1 uncultured Oscillospiraceae bacterium
GCTCAGAAGCAATGGGAATCCAGGCACCGGCAGAAGTGAAGTACGGCCTCATCCATGAGGCTGTACGGCGGGACGGGAACGTGCTGAGCATCAGCGCTCTGTGCCGGATCGCCGGCGTCTCCCGATCCGGGTATTACGCCTGGATGGACGCCGCCCCGTTGTGGGAGAGCCGGGAAGAGACAGACAGCGCGGATTTTGCTCTGGTGAAGCAGGCCTATGAGTTTCGCGGATACAAAAAGGGCGCGCGGAGCATCTACATGCGGTTGCTGCATCTTGATCCTCCTGTTGTCATGAACATCAAGAAAATACGCCGTCTGATGCGGAAATACGGACTTTTCTGCCCGATCCGTCAGGCAAACCCATACCGCAGGATGGCAAAGGCCATGAAGACAAGCCATGTGGCGAAGAACGAGATCAACCGGCAGTTCCGAAGCTGCGCGCCGCGTAAGGCGCTGCTGACGGACATCACCTACCTCTTTTACCGTGGCGGCGTCTGTTATCTGTCCCCGATCCTCGATGTCTGTACGCACGAAGTTCTTGCCTACCGGCTCAGCGACAGCCTCAGAGTCGATTTCGTCCTGGACATGGTCGACGACATGCGCGGTAAGTACGGGGCCGAGCTGGACGATTCAACCGTTGTCCACAGCGACCAGGGCTGTCACTATACCAGCAACGCGTTCATCCGGAAGCTCAAGGACGCTTCCTTCGTGCAGTCCATGTCCCGGAAAGGAAACTGCTGGGACAACGCGCCTCAGGAGAGCTTCTTCGGCCATATGAAGGACGAGATCTCCGCGCTGGTGGCCGAGTGCGATACCTTTGAGCAGGTCCTGGCTGTCGTTGACGACTGGATGGATTACTACAACAACGATCGCTACCAGCGGGATCTGGAAAAGCTGTCTCCCAGGGGTATAACCGATACCGGCAGGCCGGCGTATATCCGCTGAAACCGGGCGTCTCAAAGGACCGAAGCCACCGCGGCTATGCCCCGGACCCCGAGGTTTAGCGCTTTTGTTTCCGGGAAGGCAGTGAAAAAGGCAGCGCACACGCACTGCCTTCGGGAACCCGCCGCAGCGCTCAGGCCGCTCCTCAGCGTTGCCCTATCCTCCGCGACGGGAAAGCGGTTATATCTTAGCATATCCGGGGGATGTTTTACCCCCTAAATTTCAAAATTGTCCTTGACATGGGGTACACTTCACTACAACTTAATTGAAAACTATAGCAATCCCACATAATCCCGGCACATGACATCAGTGATACAATAAAGCCGGGCGGTGATAAAAATGTTGCACAATGAAGCGAGAAACCTGTTGGTGAAAGCACAGGAAGAGACGCACGACGCTGGCAATGTGGCAAAATGTTACCGTGCCAGCAGGCGTACAGTGTATCGTTTGATAGAACAAATGCGCAAAACGGGCAGCGCGGACCTGAAGACAAGCCAGCGCGGCAGGAAGCGGACCCCGGCAGAGGAAAATCTGCACGACATCGACGAGCTTGTCAAATCGAAACCCGACATCACGATCGACGGGATCATTGACGATCTGAAGCTGCCCGTCTGCAACGAAACGGTACGCAAGGCCATCATCAAACTCGGCTATGTCTACAAAAAGAAATTTTACGCATCCGAGCGTGACCGTCTTCGATGTCAGGGCGGCGTGAGAAGTCTGGGCAGAGACGATTAGTCAATGTGACCCGGAAAAGTTAGTATATCTTGATGAAAACAGCGTAAATACGGACATGAGCCGCCTCTACGGGCGTACTCGCGGAGGGGAGAGGTCTGTGCACCACGTACCTCGGAGCACTCCCCAAAGTACCACGATACTGTCATCTGTGAGGTTCAACGGCAAGACGGCTTACACGACTTACAGCGGCGGGACGACAAAGGATAAGTTTCTGGATTATCTCAAAAATGTGCTTTTGCCCACGCTGGAGAAAGATGACGTAGTCGTTATGGACAATATGCGAACGCATCATGTCAAGGAGGTTTCGGCGTTGGTTCGGAATGCCGGGATCAAGCTCCTGTACCTGCCGGCGTACAGTCCGGATCTGAATCCGATTGAGAAGATGTGATCGAAGATCAAGTCGATACTTCGTGAAATGAAAATCAGGTCGCGCGCCTTACTGCCGCAAGGGATTGAGAACGCGTTTTCCCGAGTCCGACCATCGGACTGCGTTGGTTGGTTCTTGTCCTCAGGGTGTGTCAGGAATTAGTGGAATTACTATAGTATAAAATCCGCGGTGCGCATAGGGCACTTCAGCTCCACAAATCTCGGCTCCTCCCGCCATTCCCCGACCATGGCATCAAATACTTTTACTTTCTTTTGCCATCTGTAGTACGTCTTGCGGCTGATGCCGTTTGATTCACACCACTGGGCGACTGGTATTCCGCTTTCCTGGCATTCCGCCACACGCTGGCTCCACACCTGCAGATTTGTCTGTTTCCTCGTTCCCTGAATCGTTATCTCATCCATGTTCTGCCTCCGTTCTCTGTGATTCTCTGAGGTTCTGCACTAGTCAACAAAAAATGGACACGCGAAATGGAAAAAACAACACTAAAATCGGATTGTCATACAGCGGCACGCGCAACGCACGACTCGCGGTACTGGGTCGGGGTCAGGTAGTTCAGCGAATATGCGGGGCGTTGCTCGTTGAAAAAGAGGATGTAGTCGTCGATCTGCCTTTCCACCGGCTCCTCACCCGTTACGTGCAGATCCATGAACAGCTCCGCCTTGATCCAGCCGTTGATGGCCTCCATCGCCGCGTTGTCCGTGGGCGTCCCGGCACGCGACATGGAGCGCGTGATCCCATACATGGGCAGAAGCTCGTTGTACGCCTTGGACGCGTATACTGACCCGCGGTCAGAGTGGAGGATCATCCGATACTCCGGGTGCCGCTTCTTGAGTTCGATCAGATCCTCCAGCCCGCTTATGTATGTCATCCTGTCACCGCGTTTTGCTGAAAGAGCGTGGCTGACGATCTCGTTATTCCACAGATCCATGTTCCATGTAGAGAGTCGGCTCGTAGTAGACACCCTTCACCCAAAATGCTGTCATGTCGCTGACGATGCATTGCAGTGGGCCGTCGATCTGCATCTCGGACATAAGCAAATTTGGGAAGATCCGGTTAGGTTCGCCCGGCTTTTTGTACCTGTAATGCCTGGCTTTGCTCTTGATCCCGGCTGTTTTGCAGCATTTATGGGCATATGGGTCGGATAGGGCAAGCCCTGTGTCCAGGCGTATCTTGGCGTTCAGCCAGCGGTAGCCGTGTGACGGATATTTCAGGTGGTACTCCTGAAACAGCTGAACATTGCTGACGAAAGTCCTCTCCCTCTCCGACGGAGCGGACAAACGCTTCTTCCAGCTGTAGAAGCTGCTTCGCAGGATGCCTGTCGTTTCACACAGCAGCTTTACCGGGAACTGGCCAGACAGCTCCATGATCACTTGGTATTCTTGCTGCCGTACAGAATTACCATACCATCCCCCTTCACCTCGTATCCTTTTTTTAACCGTGCCTCCGCGATCCGCGCCTTGACAAGCTCCATGATAAGCTCGTCTTTCGTCATGTTCTTGAAATCCTCCACGCTGGCCGGTTCGCTCTTGAAGGAAGACACCGCGATGGCTCTTTCTCCGCGCTTTGGAGGCAGCCCGTTGGCGTCTCGGTACATCCTCATGTAATCCCTGGCAGTCTGGTCGCTTATGCCGTACCGCTCGGCGGCCTCAAACCGGCTCAGTTGGCCGTCATAGAT
>CANQKZ010000243.1 GCA_947624585.1 uncultured Oscillospiraceae bacterium
TTGGGCAGCTCGTCCCGGAACTCGATCTCCCGGGGCATGGCGTATTTGGCGATGTTCTTGCGGCAGTGGGCCAGGATGGCCTCCCGTGTCTCGTCGCTTGCCGGGACACCGGGCTTGAGCATCACGAAGGCTTTGACCCTCTGCATCCGGTAGTCGTCCTTCACGCCGATGACACAACTCATCTGCACAAGGTCGCAGGCGTCTATGATGTTCTCCAGCTGTGCCGGGTAGACGTTGTAGCCGGAGGTGACGATCATCCGCTTGGCGCGTCCCTTGAAGTAGACGAACCCCTCGTCGTCCATGGTCCCCAGGTCCCCGGTGTAGACCCAGGTGAGGCCGTCCGCGTGGCGGCGCAGGGTCTGGGCGGTCTCCTCCGGGTGCTTGACGTACTCGCGCATGACCGTGGGGCCGGAGAGCAGGATCTCGCCCTCCTCCCCATAGGGCACCTCCTCGTCGGTGCCGGGCTTCACGATCTTTATATAAGTGTCCGGGAACGGAAGGCCGATGGAGCCTTCCTTATAGACGTGGGGCGGCGTCAGGCAACAGGCGGTGACCGTCTCGGTGGTGCCGTACCCCTCCCGGACCTGGATGGCGCAACGGTGGTCGTAGAGGAACTTGTCCATCTTCTTTTTAAGCTCGATGGACAGGCTGTCTCCCCCGGAGAACACACCCTTCAGGGAACTTAAATCCGCCTTCTCCATGCTGGGCAGGCGCAGGAGCGCCTCGAAGAGGGTGGGAACCCCGGCGATGAAGTTGCACTTCTCCTTCACGATGAGCTTGCCGTAGCTCTTGGGGGTGAAGCGGGGCACCAGCAGGCACCGTCCCCCGGAGGCCAGCATGGTGTGGATGCACACGCCCAGGCCGAAGCCGTGGAACACCGGCATGGCCGCCAGCATCTTGTCGCCGGGGCGGAACATGGGGTTGACCGCGATCACCTGGGCGGCCAGGGCGTTGAAGTTGTAGTTGGTGAGCAAAATCCCCTTGGTGGTGCCGGTGGTGCCGCCGGAGTAGAGGATCACGGCGGGGTCCGAACCCTTTTTCTCCACCGCGTGGTTCCAGAAGCAGGCGTTTCCCAACTTCATGAAGTCGTTCCACATGATGACCGGCGCGTCGGAGGGGATCTTTTTGATCTTCCGTCCCTCGGTGAGCATATACCCCGCCGCCAGTGGCCGGGAAAGCTCGTCCTTGATGCGGGCGATGATCACGTTGACGATGGAGGTGTTCTGCCGGATGGCCTCGATCTTGTGGTAGAACTGGTCCAGAGTGATGACCGTCACGGACCTGGATTCATTTAAATAGAATTTGATCTCATTCTCGCTGGACAGCGGGTGGATCATGTTGGCGATGGCGCCGATGCGGTTCACCGCGTAGAACATAAAGATGGCCTGGGGACAGTTGGGCAGGGCGATAGTCACCCGGTCGTCCTCCCGGACGCCGACGGTGCGCAGCGCCTTGGCGCACTGGTCGATGCTCTCCAGCATCTTCCGGTAGGTGGTGGACTTGCCCATGAAGTCGAAAGCCACGTAGTCCGGGTATTTCCGGGCGGTCTCGGCCACCATGTCGTAGAGGGAGCCCTCAAAATATTCAAGGTGGGAGGGCATATCCCCCAGGCTCCGAAGCCAGGGCATTTTCGGTCCCGTTTCGCTCATCAGTAATCGACCTCCTCCGTCATGGGCTTTTCCAAAAGCTCCGGATTTTGCAATAACGTCTTCAAAAGTCGGACGGACCGGGAGTAGTAATACCCGTCGGCCAGCCGCTCGTCGATGGTGAGGCCCAGATCCAGCGTCTCCCGCATCTCATAGGAGCCGTCTGGCCTGAACACGGGGTTCAGCCCCTTCTCGCCGATGATGCAGAAGATGGAGCAGGTGCCCCAGTTGGTCAGGTGGTGATAGCCGGACTTGAGCTTGATGGACCCCAGATTCGACAGGATCACCGAGGCGTAGTAGGGATCCGTGGCGATCAGCGCCCGGGGACACCAGCCGTGCCGGTCCAGAAACGTGATGAAGTGTACCGCCGTGTGGCTGACAAAGCGGGGCAGGCGGGTGAAGAACTCCATGGCGCCGGTGGACTGGTCCTTTTTATCGGACCGGCAGAAGAGCACCTGGCTCTTTATGTACTCGTGGACGGTGTCCACGGTGTCGTCCTCCTTCGCGTGGACGAAGGCCAGGGCCTCGCCCCCCTTGTCGGAGAACCTCTTCTTCACCACAAAACTGGCGGAGACCTCGTTTCGCTGGTACATATTCTTGTTGGCGATGAAGCGGTTGAGCTTGGGCCGCAGCGTTACCGTCTTGATAAGGGCGGCCACGATCACATGGAACATGGTGTAGGGAAACTCCGTCTCTCCCTCGTTCTTCTTCGCAAGATAGGCGTTCAGAGCCGTAAGGTCGATCCGCTCGGAGATGTACGCCTCATTGTCGCACCTGTTGGGGTAGAGCAGGGGCGTCACGAAATGCAGAGCGTCCAAGTCCCGCACAAGAGCGCCGTCCCTCCGGTCGCCCCACCGTCTTTTTCTCTTTTCCATCGGTCCTCATCCCCCGCGCTTTCGCGTATTGAAGCGCCTGTTCCGCGTCTCAAATACACTCTCTCTTTAAATTGATATATTACCACAGCTCTCAAAAAAAGTCAACGATTTCCAATAACTTTTTCAGGAATTTTTACTATTATTGTCGCCTACGTTGAGTTTCCCTTGCAGTGCAAGGCTTTTCGGCCTTGAAAAAATTTCCATCACCTCCGCAAAACCCCATTTGACACCAATTTGACACCAAATCCGAAAATCCGCCAGTAGTAACATTATACCGACACATGCTCCGATTTGAGCGCACACGCGCTGTGCGTTGAAATCAGGGTATGACGCTGTACAAAAACAAGGGAACCGCCTCACCAAACGGTTCCTGTCTTTATAAAAACAGCCTCGGTCCATTTTCTGGGCCGGGGCATAGATTATCTTTGCGTATTAGTCGATGTTGTAGATGCCGATGTAGTTGTAGAGCAGGGAGCAGATCTCACTGCGGGAGATGTCCTTCAGAGGCATGAGGGTGTTCACATCGGAGCCCTTCATCACCTGCTTGCTGACGGCCCACTCCATCTCAGTCTCAGCAAAGTCAGAGATCTCCTTGGTGTCAGTGAACTTGTTGATTGCATCCTTGTCCTTGATGGAGATATCGTACTTGCTGTATTTGGAGTACCTGTATGGGAGGCAGAAGGATGTGTAAAGTTTGAAACATCGCTCCCCACGAGCCAACCCTGAAAAGGGCATAAGGAATCAGCCGCAGATACTGCGGCGAAAAAAGTAAAAAAGATTCAGCCAGGTTGAGGCTCTAATTCATCCTTGAAGATAGTCCTTTGCTTTATATGCCTCGTTAAACTGCTTGTCCAAACGGTCAAACGTCCAGGACAAATACTTATAGGTCCTGTAATTCTTGTACAAGGTTTTTCGAGAAGCCTCGTCATCGAAGGATCGACTCCAAAAGCATTTGCACTTTCCGTCAGGCAGCATGATGAAGCCCACACGGCTTGTCTTCGAAGCGGGCAGTGCTTCAATATCTGCGACAGCCCTACCGTCTTGCTCTGCTCGGTCCAAGAGAGCCAACACTTTTTCACAAAAATATAGTTCCTTTTTTGCGGTACTATACGAACCGAGGGAAATCTCCAGATCAAGTATTGTACTATAAATGAGCAAATCCGCACAAAGCCAAAAAAGCAGGCATAACCCAAACGTGTTATAATGGAAGCGCAACC
>CANQKZ010000244.1 GCA_947624585.1 uncultured Oscillospiraceae bacterium
CGTTTCCGGGAACCCTGGCACTGCGTTCGCTATATCCCGCGCCGTGAGGATCTCCTCTCCGCTACGTTCAAAGGAATTAATAATCATTTTGAGACCCCCTTTAAATTATCATGTCAAGGTCATAGATTTCGTTTCTTGACCTTTCGTCTCCTATCATCATTGTTCATGTAACAGTGTGCCCCTATAAATCCCGATTTATCTTCAACACAGCAAATAACGATCTATTTTCAAAATGCCTTTCCAAAGGCATTTTGAAAATACCTTTTTAACCCGTGCGACGTACAACCTCAAACGACCTCCGCCGCCCAAAACGGGCCCCACAACACCCACCCACAAAGCGCGGCCCAAAACAGAGCCGCCCAACCTCCGACCACCGCCAACGTAAGCGGCCAAGCGAAAGTGATGCCAGAACCAATTCGGTCTTCGGACCGCGCGGCTATGGTTCCACCCAGGCGTACCGACACGCACCGCGGAAGCCGACCCGAGTTACGAAGCGCCAAGCTCGGACCTCCACCGGGCCAAAACCCGCATTTTCTCTCTTTTGCTTCTTTTCTCTCTTTTGTGCAGCGGGCATTTCTCTGCCCGCGGAACAAAAGAGAGAAAAGAAGACCCCCCGCCGTCCCGCCCGGACGGCCCACCCCCGGCCGCTCCCGCCGGATACTCAGATCAACTCCCCATACAGCGCCCAGGTGTTGGAATCCGTAATTTTAACCTCCCGGAACGTCCCGATAAGCCCCCGGTCCCCCCGGACCCGCACAAGCCTCCCTCCGGAGGTCCGGCTGGTCAGATACTCCCCGTCCTCACCATCCACCAGCACCCGCGCCGTCGTGCCGATATAGGCCCGATGCTTCTCCTCGCTGACGCGGTTCTGCAGCTCCACCAGCGCGTCGAACCGCCGCTGTTTCTGCTCCCTGGTGTAGGGGTCGGGCATGGAGGCCGCCGGGGTCCCCGCGCGGGGGGAGAAGATGAAGGTGAAGAGGGCGTCGAACCGCACCTCCTCCACCAGCCTCAGGGTGTCCTCGAACTCCTCGTCCGTCTCGCCGGGGAAGCCCACGATCACGTCGGAGGTGAGCACGATGTCCGGCATATACGCCCGCGCCATACGGATGAGGTCCAGATACGCCTCCCGGGTGTACCGCCGGTTCATGGCGGAGAGGACCCGGTCGGAGCCGGACTGGAAGGGCAGATGAATGTGCCGCGCGGCCTTCCCGCACCTGGCCATGGTGGAAAACAGCTTCTCCCCCGCGTCCTTGGGGTGGCTGGTCATGAACCGGATGAGGAAATCCCCGGGGATGTCGTTGATGGCGGCGATGAGGTCGGAGAAGTCCGGCTCCCCCGGCAGGTCCTTGCCGTAGGAGTTGACATTCTGTCCCAGCAGCGTGATGTCCTTATATCCGGCCTCCGCCAGACGCCTGGCCTCCGCCAGCACGTCCTCCGCCCGTCGGGACCGCTCCCGGCCCCGGACGTAGGGGACGATGCAGTAGGAGCAGAAGTTGTTGCACCCGTACATGATGGGCAGCCACGCCTTGACCGCGCTGTCCCGCTCCGAGGGCAGTCCCTCGGTGACGCACCCGTCGGAGGGGGTCGTCTCAAAGACGCGCTTGCCCCCCTGAAGCTGGCGCAGCAGAAACTCCGGGAACCGCCACAGCTCGTGGGGCCCGAAGACCACACGCACGTGGTGATAGGAGTTTTTGATGCGCTCCGCCATGCCCGGCTCCTGCATCATGCACCCGCAAAGGCATATGATCTGGCTGGGCTTGGCCTTTTTCGTGTGGGAGAGGGCCCCCACGTTGCCCAGGACCCGCCGCTCCGCGTGCTCCCGGACGGCGCAGGTGTTGATGACGATGACATCCGCCGCGTACTCGTCCCGGGTCATCTCATACCCCATGGCCCGGAGCATCCCCCGCAGCTTCTCGCTGTCCGCCTCGTTCTGCTGGCAGCCGTAGGTGTCCACCAGCGCCAGGGGCCGCGTCTCCAGCCCCGCGTTCAGCTCCGCCACCCGCTCCATGAGCTCCCTCTGCCGGGCAAGCTGCCCTTCCGTGATCTCGATCCTTTTGTAACTCACGCCAAAAACCCCGCTTGTTTTATACTTGTAATCGTATTTTAACAAAAACCGGTGGATTTTACAAGTGATATAGTGTATAATTCTTAAAATAATGGGGTTGTATGCTTTTTCCTGTTTGACGGGAGGGTTTACCGTATGAAAAATCTTATCATAGACAAATCGGCCATCAAGGCCAACCTGGACGCGGTGAAGGTCCGGGCCAGAGGGACCCAGATCTGGGCGGACCTGACGGGGGACGCCTTCGGGCTGGGCCTCTTGCAGACGGCGCGGCTTCTCCGGCAGGAGGGCGTCCGCTCCTTCGCCGTCTCCGACCCCCGGGACGCCCGGGTGCTCCGGGACGCGGGCTTCACCGAGGAACACCTGATGATGCTCCGCTCCACCGCCGACGTGAAGGAGCTGGAGGAGCTCATCGAGCTCAACGTTGTCTGTACCGTGGGCTCCTACGAGGCCGCCGTAGCCCTCAACGGAATCGCCGAGGAGAAGAAGACCGTGGTGGAGGTCCAGATCAAGATCGACACCGGCCTTGGCCGGTACGGCTTCATCGTCACCGAGGTGGACAAGATCGCCTCCATCTACCGGTTCATGTCCAATTTGGCGGTAGTGGGCATATTTTCCACCTACGCCCAGTCCTGGAAGAGCCGCAAGGCCACGCTCCAGCAGCTGGACACGCTGAAGGAGGTCATCTCCCAGCTCAACGCCCAGGGCTTTGAGACGGGCATGGCCCACATCTGCGACTCCGCCGCCCTGTTTCTCTACGATTTCGACCTTTTGGACGCGGTGCGGGTGGGTACCGCCTTTTCCGGCCGCGTGGCGGGAGGCGCCGCCCAGGGGCTCACCAAGGTGGGGTACATCGAGGCCGGTATCGAGGAGGTGGGCTGGTTCCCCAAGGGCCACCGGGTGGGGTCCATGGTCCTGAAAAAGCCCGCGCGGCTGGCGGTGGTGTCCGTGGGGTACTACCACGGCTTCGGCATCACCCGCTACGAGCAGGGACAGAGCCTGTGGGATCGGATCCGGGCGCTGCGGAAGCGCCCCACCGTCAAGCTGGGCGGCACAAAGCTGCGCGTCGTCGGCGAGGTGGGGATGATGCACACCATTCTGGACGTGACGGACGTGCAGTGTCAGGTGGGGGATGTGGTGACGATGGATGTGGATCCTGTGAATGTCAAGGGACTTGCGAGGATCTATCGGTAAACGGCTCGGCCCGCCGGGGGGCTTTGGGGCTTTATCGGGTTTCCGTCCAATCGGACGGAAACCCGATAAAAAGAAATCAAACTGGGGCTGTGAAAAAAGCCCCATAAAAAGGGAAGAGAGTTACCAAGACCCCCCTGGTAACTCTCTTCTCTTTTTGGTATAATCATTTTGTGAAAAAAACATACCGACACACATTATAGTCCAACGCAGGGAAGATTTCCAGAGTTTTTTGAAGAAAGTTTGGAGATCGGCGATGTGGTTTTCGAATTCGACGAGATCTGCGAGGAGATCGGGATAGAGCGGTATCTGATACTAATATTCAATCAAAATAAGACATTCGCGACGGTCTTTTTCGCGTCAAGCTTCGTCATACGGCTTGGAAATACATAAAGTATTCCCGGTGCCGCCTTCCTCGCTTGACACGAAAAATCCTCGCCGCTCGGTGTCTTCTTTTAATTGAACATTAGTATGAAGCCGGC
>CANQKZ010000245.1 GCA_947624585.1 uncultured Oscillospiraceae bacterium
TTCAGCTGTGCGCTTCCCGCCACCGGGCGCGCTCGGGTCTTTCACCCGTTAGATTTCGTCCATGCCGGGCGCACTAGCAGGGGCCGCCCGGCAGTCGGGCGGCCCCTCGCGTATGGGGATCGTTCACACCACCTTCCGCACGCTGTACCGCGCCGCGATCAGGGCCCAGTTCTGGTTGAAGGCGCGCATGATGTTCCAGTAGCCCACGCCCAGAAGGCCGTACTCGTCGGTGAGCGCCAGCTTCGCCTCGATGCTCCGCACGTCCTCGAACCAGACGATGTGTTTGTTCCCGCCGGTGTAGTATTCAAAGAAGGGCGACTTGGCGGTCTCGTCGAACTGGATCTCCGCCCCATACCTGGCCGCCCGGAGCACCGCCCCCTGGTTGCCGATGTTCTCCGCCCGACTGACCCCCTGCTCGTAGGGCAAGGTCCAGTCGTACCCGTAATTCGGCACCCCCATGAGGATCTTCTCGGGCGCGATCTCGCTGACGGCATACCGCACCACCGCCCGCACCTGGTTGATGGGCGCCACCGCCATGGGCGGGCCGTAGGTGTAGCCCCACTCGTAGGTCATCAGCAGCACCCGGTCCACGATGGCGCCGATGGCGGGGTAGTCGTGGGCCTCGTAGAGGAGGCCCTGCTGGCCAGGGGTTGTCTTGGGGGCCAGGTCGGCGCTGACGGTGAAGCCCTCCGGTCCCATGCGCTCGACGGCGCGGCGCAGGAACGCCTGATACCCCTGGGCGTCCTCCGGGGCGATGTACTCAAAATCCATATCCACACCCGTGTAGCCCTTCCGCCGCACGGTGTCCAGGAGATTCGTCAGCACGGTCTCCTGAAGCTGCGGGTCGTTGAAGAGCCGGGAGGCACGGTCCGTGGAGAATCCGCCGGACTCGTCGAGGCTGGAGAACACAAGCACTGGCGCTACGTTGAATTCATACGCCTGGGAGATGAGCGACGCATCGTTTGCCGGGATCAGCGTGCCCGTCTCGGTGAAGCCGTAGGAGAACACGGCAAGGTATGTGAGATATGGCAGCGCCCGGCGCAAAATGGACCTCTGGATGGTGGGGTAGGCATACCCCAGGGTGACGATCTCCCGGATCTTTCCGCCCTGAAAGCTGACGGTGAGCTGCTGGCCGGGCCGGATGACGCTGTTCTGGACAAGCTCCGGGTTATTTTGGATGAGCTCCGTCACCGTGACACCCGTCTGACGGGCGATGGAATAGAGCGTGTCCCCCGCCCGCACGGTGTAGACCCGGCTGGGCAGGGTGACGATCAGCGCCTGCCCCACCACAAGAGTCTGGTTTTCCGTAAGTCCGTTGTCCGTGCGGAGACGCGCCACGCTGGTGCCGTATCGGCGGGCGACGGAATAGAGCGTATCGCCCCGCCGGACGATGTGAATGAGCATATAGAGATCCCTCCTCCCCGCTATCCTATGTTTCGGAGGGGAGGATGTGAAAAAATTCCCCGCATAGAATGGAGGGAAAACGTAATATCCGCGCCGGGAGCTCGTCTTTATGGGTGAGCGGCACGGAGGACAGGAGTCCGTATGCTCATTGACACCCCATACAAGAGAGACGCCGCCGTGGAGTACGCCCGCCGGTGGGCGCTTTCCAGGAATCCCCTCTACTACGACTTTGAGAACATCGGCGGCGACTGCACAAACTTTGCCTGCCAATGTCTCCTGGCGGGGGCTGGCGTCATGAACTACACGCCCGTCACGGGCTGGTACTACAGGACCGCCAACGACCGCACAGCCTCCTGGACGGGGGTGGAATTTCTCTACGACTTCCTCACTTCGAACAGCGGCCCCGGGCCTTACGCCTCCGAAGTCCCCCGCTCCCGGGCTCTCCCCGGCGACATCGTCCAGCTGGGCTCCTCCGACGGGCACTTCTATCACTCCCCCGTCCTCACCGCCGTCAGCCCCTCCTTCGCGGTCTGCGCCCACACCTACGACGCCCTGGACCGGCCTTTGGACAGCTATGTTTATGGGAGGATCCGGTTCCTTCACATCGAAGGAGTCCGAAAGGAGGGCTGACACCGCCGGGGTGCTGATTGCTTTCCCGCGCAAACGCGGGGTGGAGTTTTACTTTTTCTCTTTTGCGCTGACAAAAGAGAAAATCAGGATTGTGGGGTGCGGCGGCCGTCGCAGTCTTCTACCGTATATCTCGGGTCGGCTCGCGCGGTGGTGGTCGGGACATCTGGGCGGGACCATAGCCGCGCGGTCCGAAGGGCCCGGCGTAAAATTATGTGTAAGCGTATTTCGACAAAGTCAAGAATGCCCCTGGAAAACAGGGCGGATTCTGGCCTGAAGCCCATGATCACCGAGAGCCATGGCATACTGGAACAAAGGTGTCAGCAAGCGGCTCGGTCGGCGAACATGATCTCCGGTTGGCTCAGTACCAGGTCCCGGTTCCGGTATCTGGCGTGCCAGTGCTTCACGATGCGCCGGGAGGCCAGATACAGCATCCGGCGCAGGGAGTCGTCATTCGTGAAGGAGGGCTTGTTCTTCGTGATCTGCCGGAACTGCCGATTCAGGCCCTCGATGATGTTCGTCGTGTATATGATTTTCCTGATTTCCACGGGGTATTCAAAGAATATGCTTAGAATCGGCCAGTTTTCCTCCCAGCTTTTCACACAGGAGGGGTACTGTTTACGCCAGGTCTCCGCGAAAGCCTGCAGGTTTTTCTCGGCCTCCTCCAGTGTGACGGCGCCGTAGATCTTCTTCAGACCCGCGACCACTCTCTTGATGTCCTTATAGCTGACATATTTGGTGGAACTGCGCACCTGGTGCACGACGCAGCGCTGCCCGGCTCTGCGGAAACACCGCCTGAATGGCCTGCATCATCCCGCACAGGCCGTCCGTGCAGAACAGATATACATCAAAAACGCCCCTGCTTTTGAGATCATTCAGCACATTCAGCCAGAATTTGCTGCTCTCGTGCTCTCCGATCCAACCGTCTGCGTTTCGGTCATACTTGCCGATGATCCTGGGCTCGAAGGAGCCGTTCCGGTCCCGGGACACCTTGATGTCCACCTCTCCCAGTTGGGTCTTGACGGTCTTCTTCGTGTAACCGTTGCGGTAGTTTCTGGGGGTCCCCTCCGGCGCGTCTGACCGCTCGCAGCGCTCACGGCCAAGCTGCTCGTCCATCTCCACCTCCACGACGGTCTGGATGACGTCCCGGAACATCTCCTTCATGGCCGCCATGATCTCCGTCGTGCTTGTGAAGTGCTGGCTCGTATTCCTTCAACAAATCCTGTGGTACTGTCTGAACAATCTTCGTCTCCTCGTCTTGAATGTTTGTTTTCATTCTTGACTTTGTCAAAGATTTTCATACTGTCGTGGATCGGCGATTACACAGAATTTTCTGCGGCCTTAACAACGAAGCAAAGTTAAAAATCAGTTCTTATACTAAACTTCAATAAACAATAGACAAATAAACGCTCCCGTGGTATAATCCCCCCGGTGATGAAAATGCGGTACAAATTCAGCGAAGAAGATTACGAAAAGATAAAAACAGCAAGAAAAAAGAACCGGGACAAGCAGACAGACAGGCGGCTGACGGTGCTCGAGATGCGGTGCGAGGGGAAAAAGCAGCGGGAGATCTCGGAAAAAACAGGATTTCATCGGTCGCACGTGTGCAACCTGATACGGCAATATTTTGAAGAAGGGCTGGAATCCATAACCGAGAAGCAATATCCCGGGAACCACCGAAA
>CANQKZ010000246.1 GCA_947624585.1 uncultured Oscillospiraceae bacterium
AACGCCATTTTTGTCCTTCATTTTATCAACGCACAGTTTGAATATTCATTAATTTTTAACTCGTTAATCAACCCTGGGACCGGCGCTTCATTTCGTTGACAAATCACGTTGTTCGTATTATAATGTGTCGGAATGTTCATTTTATCGTTGGAGGAGGGATGCGGATGCTGTTTTCAAGCTCTGTGTTTCTCTTTATCTTTTTGGTGACCGTCACGGGTCTTTACTTCCTTCTGCCCCGGAGGATGTGGCGGGTTCGGAATCTTCTGCTGTTTCTGGTGTCCGTGGCCTTCTACTGGGCGGGCGAGCGGCGGCTGGTGCTGTTGATGCTGGCCTCCGTGCTGGCAAACTGGCTTCTGGGCCTCTGGGCGGGGGCGGCGCGGAGGCGCGGCGGCGGTGTTCGGGCGGCCGTGGCGGTCACGGCGCTTGTGAACGTGGGGGTACTCTTTGTTTTCAAGTACCTGAGCTTCCTCTCCCGGGAGCTGTCCGCGTGGATCCCCTCCCTCTCCCCTGTCGATATCGCCCTGCCTCTGGGCATCTCCTTCTACACCTTTCAGGCCATGAGCTACGTCTTCGACGTGGCCAGAGGCGAGGTGGAGGCGGAGAAAAATCCACTGAACGTGGGGCTCTACATCGCCTTCTTCCCCCAGCTCATCGCCGGGCCCATCATCAAATATTCCACCTTCGCCCCACAGCTCCGGGAGAGGCGGACCACCGGCGAGGGCTTCGCCCGCGGTACCCGCCGGTTCGCCGTAGGATTTTGCAAAAAGGTTCTCCTGGCCAACACCCTGGGGCTGGTGGTCAAGGAGGCATTTGACGCCGCCGCCCCCGGCGCGTCCTTCGCCATCCTCGGCGCCGTTTGCTACCTGCTCCAGATCTACTACGACTTCTCCGGGTATTCCGACATGGCCATTGGCCTTGCCCGGGTGTTCGGCTTTGACTTCCCGGAGAACTTCATATACCCCTACATCGCCCGGGGCGTCACGGAGTTCTGGCGGCGGTGGCATATCTCCCTGTCCAGCTGGTTCCGGGATTACGTGTACATCCCCCTGGGCGGCAACCGTCTGGGAAAGAGACGGCAGATCCTGAATCTGCTGGCGGTATGGCTCCTGACCGGCATCTGGCACGGGGCCAACTGGACATACATGGTCTGGGGCCTCATCTTCTTCGTGCTCCTCACGGTGGAAAAGCTCACGGGCCTGGACAAAAAGCTCCCGGCGTGGCTGGCGCACATCTACACGGTCGCGGCCTTTTGCCTCGCCCAGGTGGTCTTCCGTGCCGACTCCCTGTCCGCCGCCGCGGCGTATCTGGCCGCCATGGCCGGGGCAAACGGGCTGACCGACCCGCGCGCGGGGCTCTATCTCCGGGAGAACTGGGCCTTCCTGCTGGCGGGCGCCATCTTCTGCGCGCCGGTGGTCCAGCGGCTTCAGGAAAAGCTCCGGGGCACACGTCTGGAGGGCGCGGCGGATGTGGCGGCACAGCTGGCGCTCTTTGCGCTGACGGTGGTTTCCGTCACCTATATCGTCAAGGGGACATACAACCCCTTCATCTACTCCAACTTCTGAGGAGGCGGTCAGGATGCGCAAATATGTCTTCCCTGCCCTCTTTATAAGCTTTGTGCTGGCGGTCTTCCTGACGCTGGCCGTCTCTGCGCTCCGCGACGGCGGTATCGCCGGGGCGGCCGGGAAAATATCCGACGCCCTCCGAAAGGACAGCGTGGACACCTGGGAGGCGGACGTCAACGGGGCGCTGGACTCGGATCACGTATTCATAAACCTGTACGGCGCCGTCCAGCGGCTCCTGGGCAAGCGCCTGGTGGACGACCCGGCGGGGTACCCGGTGGCAAAGCTCTCCAACGGACAGCTCACCTTCGCCGGGAATACGGAGCTTGTGGACCAGACCGGGAACGCCGAAAACATTCTGCGGCTCCGATCGGAGCTGGCGCCGCACGACATCCCCCTCCTGACCGCCATCGCGCCCACCAAGCTGTCCAATCCCGGGGCCTCCATGCCCCCCGGGACGGAGGACTACGGGAATAAGATCGGCGACGAGCTGCTGGCCCTGCTCTCCGGCTCCGCCGACACCCTGGACCTGCGGCCCGCTTTTGCCGCCGCCGATCCCGGGAACAGATGGTTTTTCAACACCGACCACCACTGGCGCGCGGAGGGGGCGCTCTTTGCCTGCGGGGAGCTCATGGAGACGCTGAGCGAAAAATACGGCTTTGCCGTCGACCGGGAGGCGCTGGATTCGGATTCCTATGAGACTACCGTCTACCCGGAGCTCTTTCTGGGCAGTCAGGGCAAGCGCGTGGGTGTGTACTACGGCGGCACAGACGATTTCACCGTGATGGCCCCGAAATTTGAGACGAGCTTCGAATACATCTACACGGGGATCACCGAGCCCCGAATCGGCTCCTTCCGGGAGGCGCTTTGCTT
The DNA here is from genome assembly GCA_947624585.1 of uncultured Oscillospiraceae bacterium. GTDB lineage: Bacteria > Bacillota > Clostridia > Oscillospirales > Oscillospiraceae > RUG626. The sequence continues at coordinate 2,433 of CANQKZ010000246.1, forward strand.
CGACGAATGGCTCCCCAGGGATTATTTCAACGGCAACAGCTATCTCTACTACTCCGGCGGCGACTGGGGGCGGAGCGAGATCACGAACCTGATGAAGCCCCAGGGGCCCACCGTGGTGCTGATTCGGGACTCATTCTCCTGCGCCCTGGCGCCGTTTCTGGCGAACCAGGTGGGGCGGCTCATCACCGTCGATTTGCGGGCCTACCAGGGCGATTTGTCGGCGGAGCTCATCTCCCTGGAACCGGACCTGGTGGCAGTCCTGTACTCCGCCAGCTCCGCCAAGGACACCGCCATGTTTGATTTCTTCAAGAGCTGACAGCCGTATGCTCCGATATGTCCAAACGCAAAAAAGAATTTTTTCATATGCGTTATTTTATTGACATACCCTTCTCCTGCTGTTATAATTTATCCAGGGAACCTCTGAACAAATCGCCGCGCCGATCTTGACGGCATATTTTCCGCCATATTTCGTCAAAAAAATTTGAAATACCAAAGTATGTCTGCAATTTTTTGCCTATACTAATACTCGACTAAAAGCAGACACCGAGCGGCGAGGATTTTTCACGCGAGACGAGGAAGGAGGCGCAGGGAATACTTCGTGTATTTCCAAGACCTCTGACGAAGTCCGGCGCGAAAATGACCGTCGCGAATGGCTGGTTTTAGTTGAGTATTAGTCTTGATTTGTCGAAAAATCCGTTCGCCAATCTCGGCACGTCGATTTATTCAGAGGTTCCCTCAGCTGCCTTATCAAGACAGATTTGTCTAATTAACACATAAAGAAGGGAGTTTCACATGATTTATTCCGCAGAAGTTGAAAAAATGTGTCCCGTCGCCAAGGGCGCGTATCACGGCCCGGCCCCCATCCCCGAGGAGGGCAAGTGGGTCCAGGCCAAGGAAATCAAGGATATCTCCGGTTTCACCCACGGTGTCGGCTGGTGCGCCCCCCAGCAGGGCGCCTGCAAGCTGACTCTGAACATCAAAGAGGGCGTCATCGAGGAGGCTCTTGTGGAGACTCTCGGCTGCACCGGCATGACCCACTCCGCCGCCATGGCCGGTGAGATTCTCATTGGCAAGACCATCCTTGAGGCGCTGAACACTGACCTCGTCTGCGACGCCATCAACACCGCCATGCGGGAGCTGTTTTTGCAGATCGTCTACGGCCGCAGCCAGTCCGCTTTCTCCGA
>CANQKZ010000247.1 GCA_947624585.1 uncultured Oscillospiraceae bacterium
AAATTTTAAGTTTCTGGGCTTTGCGTTAGGGAAGGGCAAGGATGGGACATACATCCGGGCACACGAAAAGTCCATGAGGAACATCCGGGGCTGGCTGGGCTGCTTCGGGATAGCGCGCATGAAGAAGACCATGCAGAGATGGGACGAGTGGCTGAGACGCCGGATCCGGGCCTACATCTGGAAGCAATGGAAGGTACCGAAGGCGAGGATAACGAACCTCATGAAGCTGGGCATACCGAGGTACTACGCCCACAAATGGGGAAGCATCAAGGCCTACCGGAATGCAGCCGGAAGCCCGGTGCTGAAAAGGTCCATAACAAACGAGAGACTCGCCCGGGCAGGATATTACAGCATCCTGGCCCGGTACGAGTCCCTGCACTTATACGATTGAACCGCCGTGTACGGAACCGTACGCACGGTGGTGTGGGAGGTCGGCCCCGTCAGGGGCCTCCTACCCGATGTGCAGCACAAATGCATTGCTTGCCAAATTCGTTTTCTTAAATCCTTGCCGCTCGGTTTGAATCAAACTTGAGGGCAGGCAAGAACTGCATTTGTTGATAATTCAAGAAAAAATACAGCAAACGGCAGATATTTTTCCCTTATCATGCCATGCGGTACTTTTCGGACACAGGTGGATCGGCGGTGATTTGACCGTTGCTGACTGTCAGGCGGATGCGGCGCTGGGGGACGTGCTCATAGGCGAAGGTGGTGAAGTCGTCCTCTGCCAGTGTACAGCCCCGATGGCCGTCGCCGTAGATCTTGGGGCGGACGGTAAAAACTGTGTCCGAAGTGACACATTGAATCGGGTCAGCCAGGGGGAGGACAGCGCCGTCACGGACGAAGACGGGAATCTTATCAAATGGAACCTCAAGATCAATAGCCCTGCCGCCCTCGAAGGGGGCGCCGTCCCAGAAGTCGTACCAGGTCCCAGCGGGGAGGTAGACGATTCGGGAGGTACCGTCCTCCAAGGTCAGGGGGGCCACCAGCAGGTTCGGGCCCAGCATGTACTCGTCGTCGATGTTGCGCACATTCAAATCATCCTCGAAGTCCATCACCAACGCTCGAACCGGCGGAAGGCCGGTGTCGCGGTATTCACTGAAGGCGGCGTAGAGGTAGGGCAGCAGGGACATGCGGACCTCGTGATACCGGCGGATAATGGCGGTGACCGCCTGGGCGTCCTCCATAGGCTCACCGGCCAGATTCTTTTCAATGTCCGTCTGCTTCCATGGGGGTGAGGGGATGCGCCAGGCGTTGAGAACCCGGCGGACACCACGCCCCGGATAAAATCCCGGTGACCGTAGAGGTCAGAGTAGAGCACGAAGGGCAGCGGGGCCGCCAGAGCGCCGGAGGAGCGGACCTGAGACAGTGTGCGCCGATTCTCCGTGCGATAAACGTCATAGATGCGGCCCTGGTATAACGTCCCCAGCGCGGCGTGCATCTGCTCCCCGTCGAGGCCGGAAGGGAACTGCGCCGTGTCCGGGAAGGACCAGTTGGAGGGGTTCAGGTCCGAGTTGTCGCACTCATCCAGCTTGAAGCCCGCCACGCCGTTTTTCACGAATTTGTCCCGGTGGTGGTCCGAGAAGAGCTTTACCGCCTCTTCCGTGGCGAAATCCGGCACAAGACCGTTCCACACCTCGCAGTCTGCGGAGTACGGCAGGAGCTTTTCGTAAAACTCCGCCGCCGGGTAGACGAAGACGTGCTCCCAGAGATTGACCTTGTAGTTTTGCTCTGTCAGGGTGTCCAGCATCTTTTGCGGCTCCGGGAACAGATAGGACCACTCGTAGGTGCAGGCGTAGCTGTGGGAGTGCCAACCGGGTTCGATGCCAATGACGTCTATGGGGATGTTGTCCTGGCGAAACTCATCCGCAAGCTTGAGTACGGAATTCTGTGTACTTCCGCCGTAGGGCCTGTACCACACACCCAAACCCCACGTGGGAGGCAGGCACCCGCCGCCGGAGAAAAGGTTGTACCGTTGTACGGCTTCCCGGACGGTGCCGGAAAAGAAGTACAGATCCACCCCGTCCACGGCCTTTATGTCTATGATAACTTGCCGCCGCTCACCGCTGCGCTTGAGGGCGTAGAGGGCAGATTCGGAGAACTCCTCATGGGGCCGGTTGACCTCGGTCATATTGGCAGACTGACCCCTTTGCGTGTTAGTTCCGAAGTAGATCTCCACGTGCCGGAAGGTGTCGATGAAGAGGCCGTAGCCCGCCGTGGAAACGTAGAAGGGCACGGGTGCGTGGCCCTCGCCTGTGTCGGACACTGGGTCGGAATTGACACACAGCATCCGCTTTCGGCCTGCCTGGTTGACGCTTTTAAGCTGAAGACCCAGACCGTAGATGTCCTCGTCACTGTCCATGGGCAGGGTGATGATGAGGCCACGCTTTGTCTGTCTGTATTGAAAGCCGTCCACCAGCTCCGGCAAGTCTCTTTTTCCCATGGCGGCGAGGGCGTCGGACTTCACCGGGAATTTTCGCATGGACACGGGGGTTTGCTCCTCCGGCGTGCCGGCCCTCAATATCCAGATACCGTTTTCTATTTCAGTGAGCTTCATCTTGTACCTCCAAATCTCTGCCGTAGACCTCTATCTGCGTCAGCGCCGGGAAGGGGGACGAATCGTCGGCCTTCAGGAGCTTGCGCATTGTCAGCTCCGTAACGCGCCGCCGCTCCAGGGGCAGGACATGGGGCAGCTCACTCTTTTTAAGCGGCCAGTCCATGGATTCGCCATCAGAGAAAGCGACGGTGACCTGCCGCCACCAACTGTCGTGGGGGAAGTCGGCACGGGTGTATTACTATGAGGGCGATGTAGAGATTACGTCCAGCTCTGTTTATATTTCATTCCGGGGGCGTGATATTGAAGCAAGGAAACTTGTCCTGACCCTCAACATTACAGGCTTTCCGCCCCGCCTTGAAAGGAAATACAAGGCTGGACTTGCGTTTATGTTATTAACCAGTGACAGCCCCTTTGACACGCGGTTCTTTCTCGTGGGGCTTGCCAGCGATCAACTCAAATATAAGCCATCAATTAGTGATGAACAGATAGCGCCATTGCTAAAACTCCCCACCAATGGCTATGATGTTTGGCTCACCACAAAAATGGATCGTGCATGGTATGAAATGGCTATCGCACAGGAAGCATGATCCCGCTCACAAAATGAGAACAGGCATCCCGCCCACGGGGACGGGATGCCTGTTTTCATGCAATATGGACTTCGGGACACTTTGTCCCAAGGATGGGACGGGGCGCTATTTATCCCTCCCACTCGGCCTTGTGCTTTTCCCACCACTCTGGGAACGCCGGGTCTTTCGGGGAGAGGGTGGGCTTGATGTGAGAGAAATTCAAAAAAGTAGACTGCGTTTTCGCATCCAAAGGAACAACACATATCGTTTCCTCAGTACACCCCAAATGTAACAATTCTAATACTATTCCCGTATTATTTGTCCAAGAGGCATCCTTGTAAGTGATACGGGCATCCATAAGATGTAAAGTTTTATTTACCATACCGTATGCCGTCCACGCCGATCTCCTTCAAAAGCTCCTGCACCTCCTCCTTGGTGGTGGGAAAGCGCAGGAGCTTTTCAGCCGACTGGCCCTCGGCGTACTTCCCGGC
>CANQKZ010000248.1 GCA_947624585.1 uncultured Oscillospiraceae bacterium
GGCCACAAGGTGGGGTGGCTGACGCTGAACGCGGGTATCGCCGGCGGCGCGGATATCATCCTGATCCCCGAGATCCCCTACAGACTGGAGTCCGTCATCAACAAGATCCAGGAGCGCGGCGAGACGGGCCACGACTTCACCATCCTGGCTGTGGCCGAGGGCGCCATCTCCAAGGAGCGGGCAAACATGAAGAAGAAGGAGCGCAAGGCGTCCCTGGAGGAGCTTGCCAGGAACTACCCCTCCGTCTCCTACGAGCTGGCGGCCCAAATCACCGAGGCCACCGGCAAGGACGTGCGCGTCACCGTCCCCGGCCATATGCAGCGCGGCGGTATGCCCTGCGCCTACGACCGGGTGCTGTCCTCACGTCTCGGCGCACAGGCGGCGCTGAACATCAGCGAGGGCAAGTACGGCAATCTGGTGGCCATCCAGAACCACAAGATCGTCTCCGTGCCCCTCTCCGAGATCGCGGGCAAGCTGAAGATGGTGGACCCCAACGACGACATCATCGCCGAGGCCCGGCTCCTGGGCATCAGCTTCGGCGACGAGTGAGAGCATAATTTCTGAGGGAGGAAAGAATCATGCAGACCTGTGAATACCCCGTGACCTGGAAGCTCTTCCGCCGGGAGGCCTTTGAGGAACAGCTCCGGGGCCATCCCCTGGCGGTGAACAGGTCCCTGCTGGTCCTCTCCCTCTTCTTCCTCTTCGTGCTGACCACGGGGCGGTACTTCTGGTTCTTCCTGCCGTGCCTCCTCTTCCTGCTCTACTTCCTCCTGCTCCACTGGCTGGTGCGGGCGCGGAGGAAATACAAGACGTACTCCATCCTCTGGGGCGGCGCCGACTGGCGGAGGACCGTGGTTTTCCGCCAGACCTCCCTCATCGTCACCGAGGGGCGGGCGGCCAAAGAGGTGAGCTTCCGGAACGTGGCGAAGATCCGGGAGAAGCCCGGGGAGGCGCTGATCGTCTTCGGCGGGGGCGGCGTGTTCCTCATCCGCACCGACTGCTTCACCGACGGCGCCTGGGAGCAGGCCAGGGAGAAGATCCGGGCCCTGAGCACAGACTTCAAGAAGGTCCGCACATGATATTATTCTGGGGCGCGGCGCTCTGCCGCGTCCCTTTTTTCAAATTTTTTCGCTTTTTCCCGCATACATCCGGCGCGGAATGCGACATATTAGACAGAGGCGTCTCTCATCAGATCACATCAGGAAGGAGGGGTGACCGTGGAGGACCGGGAGATCGTGGAGCTCTATCACCGCCGGGACGAGGCGGCCATCAGGGAGACGGACCGGAAGCACGGGCGATTTTGCCGGAGACTGGCCGCGAATCTGCTGTCGGATGACCGGGACGCGGAGGAGTGCGTCAGCGACACGTATCTGGCGGCCTGGAACAGGATGCCGCCGGACCGGCCCGACTCCCTGCGGGCATTTTTAGGCCGCATCGTGCGGAACATCTCCATAAGCCGCTTCCGAAAAAACCGGGCGGAGAAGCGGTACGCGGGGATGGAGGCGATGCTCTCGGAGCTGGACCGGTGCGTCCCGGAGGGGGCGGAGTACATCGACCTTGACAGGCAGGTCATCGCGGACACGGTGTCCCGGTGGCTGGATACGCTTTCCAGAACCGACCGGATCCTCTTTGTCCGCCGGTACTGGTACGGCGACCAGGTGCGCGAGCTGGCGGAGCGGACCGGCGTCACCCCCAATGAGATGGCCCGCCGGATGCAGAAGCTCCGGGCGGGTCTCAGGGACGCGCTTGCGCGGGAAGGAGTAGAGATATGAAGGGTGAGGACATTTTTGACGGGATCACCGACATCCCGGACAGACAGGTACGGGAGGCCGAAAGGCCTCCGAAGAAAAAGAGGCGCCGCCTGCCCTGGATGGGGGCCGTGGCGGCGGTACTGGCGGTTGCCCTGGGACTGGGGGTGCTCCTGCGACCGGGCGGAGGGCCGGACGGGTCGACGGTGACCACCTACGCTCTGGCGGAGCCTCAGTACCCGGAGCAGCCGGAGTACTCCGAGGAAAACTGGGACGCCTGGCGGCCCGTCCAGCGGGAGCGGCGGGCGCGCGCGGCGGAATACGACGGCGCCCTGACGGGCTTCCTCACCGCCGCTGTCCCGGCGCTCCTGTCGGACGCGGGAGACGGGAACGCGGTCTGCTCGCCGCTGAACGTGTACATGGCCCTGTCCATGCTGGCGGAGGTGACGGACGGCGGGAGCCGGGAGCAGATCCTGAACCTCTTGGGCGCGGAGGACCTGGAGGACGTGCGGGATCGGGCGTCGGCCCTGTGGGCGGTCAACTACATCGACGACGGCACGGTGACCAGCCTCCTCGCCAACTCCCTGTGGCTGGACGCGGGCATGAAGTACGCGCAGGACGCCGTGGACACCCTGGCGGAGACCTACCGGGCCTCCTCCTTCCGGGGGGAGATGGGCTCGGAGGGGTACGACCAGGCCCTGCGGGACTGGATCAACGCCAACACCGGGAACCGCCTCACCCGGGAGGTGGAGGGCCTGGGCTTCCAGGAGTACGCCCTGCTGGCCCTGGCCTCCACCGTCTACTACCGGGCCAAATGGCAGAGCGAATTCAAAAAAAGCGCCAACACCACCGGCCCCTTCCACGCCCCCGGCGGGGATGTGGAGGCGGTGTATATGCACCAGAGCACCGGAGGCAGCCTCTGGCAGGGGCAGGGCTTCACAGCACTGTACAGGAGGTTTGAGAACAGCGGCAATATGTGGTTCATCCTCCCGGAGGAGGGCGTCGCCGTGGGACAGCTTCTCTCCGGCGAGCTTCCCGCGTTTCTTGCCGACCCCTTCGGGTGGGAGAACAGTGTCGAGTACAGCCAGATCCGGCTGGCCATGCCGAAATTTGACGTGTCCGACAGCCGGGATCTAACCTCAACGCTAAAGTCCCTGGGCATCACAGACGTGTTCGACCCGTCCAAGGGCGACTTCTCCCCCATCCTGCCGGATTGGAGGGACGGCGTGTCCGTCTCCCGGGTGGACCACGCCGCCCGGGTCACCGTGGACGAGGAGGGCGTGGAGGCCGCCGCCTTCACCGTCATCCCCGCCGACACCAACGCCGCAGAGGACCGGGACAGGATCGTGGACTTCATCCTGGACCGCCCCTTCCTCTTCCTCATCACCGGCGACGACGGCCTGCCGCTGTTCGCCGGGATCGTCAACAGACCGTAAAACAAGGACCCGGGCCGCCCTTTCGGGGCGGCCCGGCGTTTTAAATCCTATATGATACTAATATTCAATCAAAGCAAGACATTCGCGGCGGTCTTTTTTGCGTCATACTTCGTCAGACCGCTTGGAAATACATCCAGTATTCCCTGCGCGTTCTTCCTCGTCTGACGCAAAAAATCCTCGCCGCTCGGGGACGTGCCGTAGGGAAACATTGTGAACCTACCTATTTATATTCTTTCTCGGTCGGGAGCCTGTGGTTATGCACAGGCTCCTTAGCGTATCATTCATAAAGAACTAAATGCTTAGCTGACAGGCTGAGGCTTGCATCAAAAAATCCTCCTTGCTTCGTCTCTTGACTCGCGTCATTTCAACTGACATATCAAGCTGTCCGACGAAATTGTAATGAATGTCGATTTGCTGGAT
>CANQKZ010000249.1 GCA_947624585.1 uncultured Oscillospiraceae bacterium
ACGCCAAGAGGGACTCGAACCCCCGGCCTACTGCTTAGAAGGCAGTTGCTCTATCCTGCTGAGCTATTGGCGCGTGTCGATCCGGCCTTTTTGCTGGAGCGGGTGATGGGAATCGAACCCACGTCCCCAGCTTGGAAGGCTGGTGCACTAGCCGTTGTGCTACACCCGCAGCTTATCTCAACACGGCTTAATGAGCTTACCACACTTTTCTTCGTTTGTCAAATGTTTTTTTGAAATTTTCTCAAAAAATCTATTCGGTTCCCCGCGCGGTCCCTCCGGCCCCGTCGGACAGGACCGGCGTCAGCCGCTCCACATACCTTTGGAGCACGTCCAGAGAGGCGAAGACCGGAATGCCGCGTCCGGCGGTGAAGACGTTTTCCACGTCTCCGCCGCCGTGTACGGCCATAGCTTTTCGCGGTTCCGGGGAGGGCTCCGGCGCCTGCCCGTCAGCCTCCCGCTCCAGATCCTCCACCGGACGCTCGTCATAGAAGTGATCCTGAAAGATATGCCGGAGCTCATGGTCGAGACACGCCCTCCGGCTGGCATCGCTGAGACGGCTGCTGATATAGATGTTGAAGGTCCCGTCGTCGTTGGGGATGGTGACGCCCCTCACGCTGGCGGGAAAGTCAACGAACCGGACGAAATACTCCGGCGTCCACACGGCTCAGTCCTCCTGCTCGGTGCGGCGGAGAGCGTCGATGATGGCTACGGCGCGCTCCACATCCTTGGGATCGGCGTCTTTGGCAAGGGAGAAGAGCATCCGGCACTCGCTGCGGTTGCGGAGCATATCGAGATAGGACTCCAGCTCCGCGTCCATGGGTGCGCTGAAGGGCATACGGTCCGAGCTCTCCCCCTTCAGATACGCCAGGGACACGCCGAAGAAATCGGCGATCTTCTTCAGGGTCGAGTCCCGGGGAACGCTGGAACCGGACTTCCAGGTGCTCAGCGCCGCCTGGGAGATCCCCGTCGCCTTGGAGACGCGGTAGGACGTAACGCACTGTTCTTTGCAAAGTTGCATAAAAATTTCGTACATTTTTTGTTCACTCCTACAAATAATTCAAAATGATTAAAATAGTACTTGACATTTGAGAATGGATGAAGTATACTACGAGCATCAAAGCAAAGCAAACTTGCGAATACTAACTCAACAAGCACTCACAAGCTTTGTGAGACTTTGCTAATCTAATCCTCCCAGCGGGAGCTGACGGTGCAGGTACAGATAGGTAAAGTATATCACACACGCTTAACTTTGTCAACCATTGTTTTTGAAAGGGGAGTGTAAGCATTTGACAAAGTGGAGAAAAAGGTTCATCGGGGAGGAGGACATGGAGGACCGGGAGACGTACGGCGCGGGCCTCTGGTGCCAGCGGTGCCATGAGGAGGTAGACCGGAGGCGGCTCTACGGCGTGGGCGAGCGCGGCGGCGTGCTGTGCGCCGCCTGCGTGGACGAGGTCTGGGACGAGCTGTCCGACGGGGAGAAGCTGGAGCTTCTGGGATACGAGGTGGAGGAGTGATGGCGGGACTTAGCGTCAGGGAGCTGTCCGACGGCATCGACCGTTGCATCGACCACTGCATGAAGACCGGGGAGGCGCCGGTAGGGTTTGTGCTCCACAAATTTGTGGACGTGCCCGAGGCGGATCTGGTCCGGTATCTGGAGGAGGGGGAGCGGATGCGCCGGGGGGAGACGAAATACTCCTCCGGGGTCAACGCCCGGTTCCTGGCGGCCAGAAGGTGGGACGAGTTCAAGACCTTTTTCTGGCTGGACCGGGCCCAGCGGGACCCCAAAAACGCCAGCTTTGCCATGTTCAACCTGAAGCAGTCGGAAAACGGAGGCTACGCGGAGAAGGAGAGCAAGGCGGGAAAGAGCACCGTGGTCATAAAGCTCGACGGTGTGGGCGGAAGGGAGGCGATGCTGTAAAATTGTTACATTTTTTGAGGAGGCGACGGAATGACGGAGGAGGGAAGCGTTTTGTGGGACCCGGGGGAGGCCAGCGCCCGGCAGAGGGAATTTTTCATGGCCCGGGCGCCCTTCATCGCCTACGGCGGGGCCAAGGGCGGCGGGAAGACGTGGGCGGTGCGGGTGAAGGCGGTGGGCGGGGCGCTCATGAATCCGGGACTCCGGGTGCTCATCATGCGGCGGACCTACCCGGAGCTGGAGGAGAACCACATCGGACCCATCGTCCGCACGGTGCCGCCGGAGATCGGAAGCTACGTGGCCGCCACCAGGCGGATGACCTTCTTCAACGGCTCCAGCGTCAAATTCGGACACTGGGCCGGGGAGGTGTCGGAGCTGGAGTATCAGGGGCAGGAGTTCGACTGGATCTTCATCGACGAGGCGACCCAGTTCACGGAGAGGTCCTTCAACTATCTGAAGGGATGTCTGCGAGGCGTCAGTCCCTTTGACAAGCGTATGTACCTGACGTGCAATCCGGGAGGCGTCGGGCATACGTGGGTCAAGCGGCTTTTCATCGACAGGGACTACCGGCGCGGCGGCGACCCGGAGGGGGACGAGGACCCGAAGGACTACGTGTTCATCCCCGCCACGGTGGAGGACAACAAATTTCTGCTGAAGTCCTCGCCGCACTACCTGAAGATGCTCTCCCAGATGCCGGAAAACGTCCGCCGGGCCTACCGGTACGGCGACTGGGACGCGCTGGGGGGCAGCTACTTTTCGGAGCTGCGGCGGGACAGGCATATGTACGAGCCCTTCAGGATCCCCGCCCACTGGCGGCGGTACAGGGCCATGGACTACGGCCTCGATATGCTGGCGGTGCTGTGGGTGGCGGTGGACGAGGACGGGCGGAGCTTCGTATACCGGGAGTGGACGAAGGAAAAGCTCATCGTCCGGGACGCGGCCAGGGGCATTCTGGAGCGGACTCTGCCCGGGGAGGAAATCGATGCCACCTTCGCGCCGCCGGACCTGTGGAGCACACAGAAGGACACGGGCCGGACCATGGAGGAGATTTTTCGGGAAAACGGCGTGGCCCTCACGCGGGCGGACAACAGCCGCGTCCAGGGGCACATGCTGGTGAAGGATATGCTGGCGTCCAGGGAGGACGGCAGGCCGGGGCTGCTCATATCCAGGGACTGTTCCCGGCTCTTCGCGGACATGACCGCCATCCAGGCGGACGGGGACAACCCCAACGACGCGGCGAAGGAGCCCCACGAGGTGACCCACACCGTGGACGCGCTGCGGTACTACTGCGTCTCCCGCACAGCCCCCGCCGACCCGCCGCGAAGCGGGGAGGAGGAAGAGCTCCCGGAGTTTTCCTTCCTGGGCGGCGAGCCGGGGAGAGGGTATTTGCTATAAAATATTACAAAGAAGGTGAAGATAAATGGCAACTATTTCAACGGGGCGCGGGGAGAGCATCTTCAACATCACCAACTGGCACGGCGTCAACGAGGCGCCGGAGGGGCAGGCAAGATTAAAACTCGGCGAGGCCGCCGTCATGCGCAACTTCTGCGTCACCTCCGGCGGGGCGCTCAAGAAGCGGCCCGGGAGCCTCAACGTGGCGGGCCTTCTCAGCGCCTACACCGTCCACGTCCGGGAGGGGTC
>CANQKZ010000250.1 GCA_947624585.1 uncultured Oscillospiraceae bacterium
TCAGCCAGAACCTCATCGACAAGGTGTCCTTTGAGATCTCCCAGGACAACTTCCTGGCCAACGGCAAGGGCGCCGAGACCTACGGCTTCTTCTACTGGTGGGAGAGCGAGACTGTCGTCTCCAACCCCGAGAACTACATCGTCTGCACCCCGCTGGTGGGACCTGACGGAAGCCAGACCGCCTGCGTGTCCAACAACCCCGAGATCAGCACCGGCGAGGTGGTCATCTTCGCGGGCGTGCCCAATGTGGAAGTCCTGCTGACCTACTTCGACCGCTACTACGATCCCATAATCTCCGCGCAGATCAACTACGGACCCATCGGCATCGTCTATGAGGAGGAGACCGACGCCAACGGCATGCTGGTCCAGAAGGAGCTGCCCGAGGGCATCACCTCCGACGAGCTCCGCCTCCAGAACGCGCCTCTCGGCATCATCTACCTCTCCGACTACGCCTGGAACAACGTGGTCAACATGGAGCCTCGCGCCAAGCTCCGTCTCGAGCGTCTGGATGCCTATGTGACCCCCTACATCCCCGCCAACGTCACTCCCACCCCCAACCTCCAGTTCACTCTTGAGGAGCTGAACACCATCAGCAACTACGAGTCCGCCCTCAACGACTACATCCGCACCAACCTCATCAAGTGGCTCATGAACGGCGGCGTGTCCGACGGCGATTGGGACACCTTCCAGAAGGATCTGACCGGCCGCACCCACCTGGACGAGATCCAGGGCGTCTATCAGGCCGCTCTCGACCGCTACACCGCCAGCAAGTGATCTGATTTTCCTTCATAAGTGAACAAGGATAAGGAGAATGAACTCATGAAAAAGCTCAACAGGTTTTTAGCCGTCATTCTCTGCCTCGCTCTGGCCCTGAGCCTCGCCGCCTGCGGCGGGGACTCAGGCTCCGGCGACGCGGACACCCCCTCCACCAGCGGCGGCGGGGACAACACCGCCCCCACCATCACCGGCGTGGCCGACACCTCCGTGGAGGCCGGCAGCGAGTTTGACGCCCTGGCTGGCGTCTCCGCCTCCGACGCCGAGGACGGGGACCTCACAGGCATGATCACCGTCACCTCCATGCCCTCCCTCACCTTCTCCAACGGCAAGGCCACCCCGGACACCGCCGGTAACTACGAGCTGACCTACTCCGTCACCGACAAGGGCGGCCAGACCGCCGAGGCCTACGCCACCCTGACCGTCACCCGCCAGACCGGCGAGGCCGTGGAGCTTTACAAGCTGGACTTCTCCACCGCCACCCCCGACGGACACGGCTGGGAGGCCAGCATCGGCGAGAACGCCACCGCCACCGGCGAGCTGAAGGACGGCGCTTTCGTCTTTGACATCACCGATCCCGGCCAGGGCGACGGCGATGTGCAGCTGAAGAAGGCCGGCGTCGCCGTCAAGACCGCCGACTACAGAGTGAAGATCTGGGCCAAGTCCACCAAGGAGACCTACGCCCACATCCTGGCCCGCGACGAGGGCTCCGAGGAGTGGAGCACCTTCGGCGGCGCCTACAACGTGAAGATCGGACCCGCCATCGCCCCCATCGAGCTGACCTTCACCGCCCCCGGCGAGGGCAGCGCCGAGCTCATCCTCAACCTGGGCAAGATCACCCCCAACCCCGACAACGCCGAGGACACCACACCCACCGACTTCACCGTTACCGTGGATAAGATCGAGATCTATGAGATCTCCGGCTCCCAGACCCAGGTCCCCGTGTACACCAACGACTTCTCCGCCGCCGATGAGACGGCCATGACCCTGAACGCCGGGGACGGCGCCAACGGCTCCGCCACAGTGGCCGGGGACGGCACGGGCGTGTTCACCATTGACAACTATCCCACCGAGGGCGGCGTCTGGTCCATCAAGGCCGACATGGCCCTGCCCGGCGTGGCCATCGAGTCCGGCGTCAAGTACTACTACACCTTCACCGTCACCTCCGAGAACGCCCAGTCCGGCGAGCTTCTGGTGGAGAGCGCCACCCAGAACGACGCGGCCCGCGCAGACTTCTACAGCCTGAACCTGAACGCCGGTGAGGAGACCACCGTCACCCACCAGTTCACCGCCGGGGCCAATGTGGAGGATCCCGTGATCCGTATGCAGATCGGGAACCCCGCCGACGGCGTGGCCGCCAACACCATCACCGTCACCAATGTGGAGTTCGGCACCCTGGAGGGCGACCTGGAGACCATCAAGACCATCGACAGCTTCTCCGTCCCCCGCACCGAGGGCGACGTCACCTGGGGCGTCTACAACGGCACCGATGAGGACAACGACCTGGGCGTGGGCACCATCTGGACCCACGACGGCGTTCTCAGCTATCGCATCGACCAGGGCGGCACCACCGACTGGCACAACAAGCTGTACTTCGACATGGACCTTCCCGCCGACAGCTACTTCACCGTGGAGATCACCGGCAAGGCCACACAGCCCGTCTCCTGCGGCTTCTTCGTCAACCCCGCGGGCGGCTGGGATCCCAGAGTCTCCGAGGGCATCGACTTCACCACCGAGGAGCAGACCTTCACCTTCGAGACAAACGACACCCTGATCATGGATATGCCCTTCGAGCTGCTGTTCCAGTTCGGCTCCGCCGACCTTGCCGCCATGGGCGAGGTGACCGTGGACATCTCCAACATCACCATCTACCAGAGAAGCATCGTGTAATCAGCCATCGGCGCAACACAAAATCACAGAGGGGATGAGAAGAAACCCATCCCCTCTGCACCTGTAATGAGGGGGCGTTCCCGCGCCGCCGACGCGGCGGGCCGGGGAGGCGCCCGAAGGAGGAAACAATGAAAAAAATCATCTGCGCGGCGCTGTGCCTGGCGCTCGCCCTCTCCCTGGCGTCCTGCGGCACCCAGTGCACCGTCAGCTTCGACAGCGCCTCCGCCGGGGCGGCCATAGAGGCCGTGACCGTCAATTCCGGGAAAAAGCTCACCGCCCCCGCCGCCCCCACAAAGGACGGGTACGACTTCATCGGCTGGTTCAAGGACGCCGGTCTCACCCAGCCCTTCGACACGGACGCCGACAAGGTGGAGAGCGACATGACCCTCTACGCCGGTTGGGATAAGACCGGCGGAGCCGAGTATGCGAATCCCGGCAGCGACAAGGACTTCTCCTCCCTCCGCAGCCCCGGAAGCCAGGAGGACGCCTACGAGTACGTATCCTTCTTCCTGCCGGAGAAGGACGGCACCAGCCAGCCCTATGTGGGCGACACCATGCCCTACTATGAGGACGGCACCTATTACATCTACTACCTGAAAGAGGCCGGCGACTCCTACAACCACTCGGCCTATCTGGCCACCACCACCGATTTCCTCACCTACACCGAGTACGACGACCCGGTGCTGGAGGCCAACCGCTCCGGCGGCCAGGACAGCTGGATCGGCACCGGCTCCGTGGTGAAGGTTGACGGGAAGTACTACTTCTTCTACACCGGTCACGGCGACGGGAACATCCTGGAGTACGCCGAGAAGATCATGGTGGCCGTGGGCGATACCCCCACCGCTTTCGAGAAGCTGGAGGGCTGGGAGATCACGCCCCC
>CANQKZ010000251.1 GCA_947624585.1 uncultured Oscillospiraceae bacterium
TATGTCTCCGGCGGCGGCGCCCGCGAGGGCGAGATCCGCGCCACGCTCCTGGGCGGGATGTCCGCGGACGACCAGTATGCCGCCAGGCTCCGGGAAGCCCTGGGCCTCGACGTGCGCACGCCGGAGGGGGAGGCGGGGGACAACGCCGACGCCGTCTGGTATCTGTGCGACGGCGCGTCCCTGACGAAGCTGGACTTCGGAAATCCGGACATGGACGACCCCAAGCGCTACAGCCCCCTGTCCCAGGCGTGGCAGTACGCTGTTTTCGCCGCCGGCGCGGCGGCCCTCGTGGGCGGCATTTTCGCCGTCCTTGCTCCCTTCGCCGACAAGCAGGCGCAGCTGGAGAGCCTGGAGACCGCCCTGCGCGCCAAACAGAGCGAGTACGGGCAGGTGTCGGACTACGCCACCCGCTATTCCGCCTACCAAAACGCCTATGTCGGGTACGTCAGCGACTGGCGCACCATCCTGGGCTATTACGAGGATGTCACCGACGAGGAGGGGAACGTCATCGGTCGGACCTACATCCCCGGCGTCCTGCGTAACTACAACGACAACCTGCCGCTGCTGCTGGGGGAGCTGGAGAAGGTCCTGCCGAAGAACTCCAGCGTCACGGAGATCCGCATCGAGGACGGCGCCGCCGCCCTCCAGATCGCCAGCCTCACCAAGGAGGACGCGGCGAATCTGCTCTACGACCTCAGGTATAACCTGACCTATTCCGCCCTCTTCCCCGGCTACATCACCAGCCTTACTCAGGGACAGGGCGTCAGCGTCTGGGACGTCAGCGTCAGCTCCGTCCTGGCCCAGATCCTCGCCGCCGGCGAGGAGGCACCGACGGAGGGCGGCGTCAACTCCGGGGACATCGAGGAATACTGGCCCGAAAACGTGGACCAGGAGGCTCTGGAGGAGGCCCTGGCCACTCTGGACCCCGCGCAGCGTCCCGTTATCGAGGCCATGATCCGCCGCGGCCCCGGCGCGGAGTACACCCAGGACGAGCTGCGTACCGCCGCGGACGTGGCCGAGAGTTTAAACGCCAGCCAGCGGATGCTCTTTGCCTCCGCCATGGGCTGGGAGGCGAACTACGGCTACACCGTCGCGGAGCTCCTGCCCCAGGCCAGCTACACGTACAAGCGCGCGGCGCTGGAGGCTATGCTCCACAACCCCATGGCCCTCTACCGCTTCGGCACCATGGCGTTGGACGATATGAGCAGGGAGAATTCGTTACTCGCCCCGTCCTTCGCCGACGACATTGTGTGGCTCATGCTCAACGAGAATCTGGACATCTATGGCCTTTTAGGCGACACCGGCATGGATGACGCGGAGACCCTCATCGCCGTCTTCCCCCTGATTTCCGATGTGCCCGTGAGCGAGCCGGAGAACGTGGAAGCCTCCATCGCCCTCATTGAGACCGATTCGGAGCTCAGCGGGTACTACGCCTACTATCTTGCTGACGCTCTTGGCCTTCCTAAGCGCGACAGCACCGACCCCGGCCCCGGCACCGATCCCGGTCCTGGGACGGATCCCGGCCCCGGCACGGACCCCGGACCGGGGACTGATCCCGGTCCCGGCACCGACCCCGGTCCCGGCACGGATCCCGGCGGTTTATCCGGCCTTATTAATAAATATTTGCCTTACAAGTGGGAGAAGGACCCGGAGACGGGGCTTCCCATCAATCCCGAAACGGGCCGCCCGCTGGACCCCGCCCACGATGAGGACGATTTCTCCAAGACGCTCCGCAAATTCTTGGCGGAGGCCGGAATTGATCCGGAGGATATCGACTGGACAAAAGTCGAATGGTACGAAAACACGGGCGATCCGACGACGTACATGAAAAGCCTCATTGACCAGGTGGGCCGGCTGTGGGCCCAGGGCCAGCTCGGCGGCCTTATCCCCGGCGGCGATCTGCCCAGCGGGGGCGACCGTGACGCGCTGGTGGAGCGGCTCAAGGATTTCCTTTCCCAGCGCGGCATCGACCCTGAAAAGATCAATTGGAGCGAATTGGACCTGACTGGCGTGGATCTCAACAACCCCATGTCCCTTCTGGCGCTGCTCCAGCAGATCGCCCAGCAGGGCGGCCTGCCCGGCGGCTTCGACCCCGGTGAGCTTATCCCCGGCGGTTCGGGTCAGGACCCGGTGCAGCCGCAGGACACCCGCTACTACCTGACGGTCATCCTTATCTACGACGACAGTATGCTCACGACCGAGCTTCCCCGCCAGGGCCTTGACCCGGAGGGGTACCTGCCCATGCTCCCGTCCGACCACGTGGATGCCATGGAGCGCTGGACAACGGCCGGGATCGTCCACGACCTGGACGGCCAGAGCGTGGACAGCGAAACGGAGCTCACCAGGGCGCACCTCATGGACCTCTACGCCGGCCTTCTGGCCCTGGAGGCCGAGGCGGACGTCTCCGCCTTCTCCGACGTGCCCCAGGACGCCTGGTACGCCTCGTCCGTGGCAAAGAGCGTGGCGGCCGGCCTCTTCTCCGGCTCCGACGGAAAGCTGACGCCGGATGACCCCGCCCAGAGGGAGATCTTCCTCTACACCCTCGCGCGTGTCATGGGCATCCGGCCGCAGAACGAGAGCTTTGTGGAGCTTGCCGACGGTGAGGAAATCTCCGGCTTTACCCGGGGGTATATCAACGCCCTCATCGACCTTGGCATCGTGGACGCCTATGACGGCCTCGCCCTGGAGCCCAAGGGCGCCGTGACCCTTGGCGAGGCGGCGGAGTATCTGGACCGCCTCCTCGGCGAGTACATCACCGAGGACGGCGAGCACGCCGTCTCCGGCCGCGACAGCAAAAAATTCACCCTGGTCACCGCAAAGCAGGTGACGCTGACCGGCGTTTATAACGGCCGGCCCGTCGTCCTGTGGAACCGGGGCGGAAATGTGGACCTCAGCGGCCTTTCCGGCGGCGCGGAGGTGAACGTGATGGCGTCTGACATCACCGTCACCGGCGCCGCGCCCGGTACGGTGTTCCGTGCCTCCGCCAGCGCCGCGAATTTGACCGTAAACGGCGAGCCCGTGGCTCCGGACAGCGCATATACCGTCCCCGAGCCCGCCCCGGAGGACGAGAACGCGCAGCAGCCCTCCGAAGGGGAGGACGCCGGTGAAGGGGAGGAGGTGCCGGCATGAAATTTCTGGCAAAATATTGGAAGGCCCTTGTCGCCGTGATCATGGCGGCGGTCTCCATACCTCTTTTCCTCAAGGCCCGGAACAAAAGCGTGGACCTGGACCGGCAGCGCGCGAGCTTAGAGGCCTCTGTCGCCTCCGTGCAGGCAGGGATCAACAGGAACGCCGGCTACGCCGGTGTGCAGGGGGCAATCGACCCGGAGATGGAGCGCCTGGACGCCAGCCGCAGGAGGCTCTACGACCGCTTCCCCCCGGCGCTTTTGGAGGAGGACCAGATCCGGTACATCCTGTACCTGGAGGAGGTCTTCGGCGGGGAGCTCAGCTT
>CANQKZ010000252.1 GCA_947624585.1 uncultured Oscillospiraceae bacterium
CTTCAGCTGTGCGCTTCCCGCCACCGGGCGCGCTCGGGTCTCTCACCCGTTAGATTTCGCCCATGCCGGGCGCACTAATGGAAAAGCATCTCAAATTTCCAAAATTTGAGATGCTTTTTTCGTGTCAGACGAACGGTCAGCCGTTGTCCCGCGCCTCCGAGCGGTCGCGGAAGAGGAGCGAGATGCACCAGAGGGCTGCCAGCGCCACTAAGGTGTACACCACGCGGCTGACGGAGGCTGTCTGGCCGCCGAACAGGTAGGCTACCAGGTCAAATTTGAATATGCCCACCAGGCCCCAGTTGAGGCCGCCGATTATCAAAAGGATAAGTGCGATCCTGTCCATGATCATAGCGTGATCCCTCCTTTGTCGTTGCGCTTTTATTATTGTCCGGGTCGGCGATTTTATTTATTCATATATTGAATCAATCATACTTTCAAATTGCAAAGTATATAGCCTTGTCATATAATAGGGAAGATTGATACTAATCCCTGATCAAAAGCTCCAACCGCGCGACGGGGATTTTTTGCCGCAGACGAGGAAAACGGCGCAGGGAATACTTATTGTATTTTCAAGCCGTTTGACAGAGTATGACGCAAAACGGCCGCCGCGAATTGAAGGTTTTGATTAGGGATTAGTATGACCAATGGGGTGATATTTGTGAAAATTGTCGATCTTCACTGCGACACTGTCATGCATTTCTATGAGGGCAGGCATCTTGACGGACTGGAGAACTCCCACATAAGCCTGGACAAACTCCGCGCCGGGGAAGTGCTGGCCCAGTGCTTCGCCATCTGGGTCCCCACCCACGGTTCAGCCGCCAGGATGAACTACCCCGCCGACCCGAAGGAATATTTTGACAAAGCCTATGAGGCGTACCGGCGGGAGCTCGGTCTCTGCGCGGAGCACCTGGCTCCGGCGTACACGGCGGCGGACATTCTGCGCAACGAGTGGGAGGGCAAGGTCAGCGCCATCCTCACGGTGGAAGACTGCGTGACCCTGGACGGGCAGATCGAAAATGTGGATGACTACTTCAAAAAAGGCGTCCGCATGGCGGCCCTCACCTGGAACTATGAAAATTCCCTGGGCTATCCCCAGGACCATGACCCGAAGAAGCACGCCCTGGGCCTGAAACCCTTCGGCATCGAGTGCGTCCGGCGCATGAACGAGCTGGGCATCGCCGTGGATGTGTCGCACCTGTCCGAAGGCGGCTTCTGGGATGTGGTAAAATATTCCAAAAAGCCTTTCGTGGCCTCCCACTCCTGCTGCCGGGCCCTGTGCGACATCTCCCGGAACCTGACGGACCAGCAGATCCGCGCGGTGGGGGAGTCCGGCGGGGTCATTGGCCTGAACTACTGCAACGCCTTCCTGCACCCGGTGTCCCAGCAGTTTCGGGACAATTTCACCTCCATTTCCGAGCTTCTGCGCCATCTGGAGCACCTGGTCAACGTGGCGGGCACCGAATCGGTGGCCCTGGGCTCCGACTACGACGGCATCGGCTCCGCCCTGGAGTGGGGCGACTGCGGCGGCCAGCAGCTTCTGGCGGAGGCCATCGTCCGCCGGTTCGGCGTGGACACCGCCATGAAGATCACCCACAAAAACGCCCTCCGTGCCCTCCGGGACATCATCGGAGAGTGATCAGAGAGGTCATATCATTTCCCCCGGAGGTCCCTGTCGGCCATCCGGGCCACGATCTGGGCCATCTCGGCCCTTGTCAGAGTGGAGTCCGGCCTGAAAAGGCCGTTGGAACCGAGTATGACCCCCGTGGCCGTCATCCGGCGCACCGCCCCGGCGAAGCTTGACGCGGGCGGCACGTCGGGGAAGGCGATGGGGTCTCCCGGCGTCAGGGCGCTGTCCGGCAGGGCCCGGGACATGAGGCGGACGAAATCCGCCCGGCGGATGGGCGTTTCAGGCTCCGCGAAATCCACGCCGATGCCCCAGATCCGGCAGTAGTCATAGAACGGCCCGTACCAGACACCGTCGGACGTGAAGTCCCGGCCGTCGTCATAGCAGCGGGAGAGGAACTTGGCGCAGACCGCCACGCCCTCCGCCACGGTCACGGGTTCCGCGGGCGCGAAGGTGTCCGCGCTCCGTCCGTTCAGGATCCCCAGCTGGCAGCAGAAGGCCACGCCGGAGGCGTACCAGGCATCCGGCGGCACGTCCCGGAAGGCGGCTACGGCGCGGGTCCGGGCAAAGGACCCCACAAGGCCGGTCTCCCCGGCGAGGGAGGCCATATATTCCGCCGTGGGCTGGACGATGAAGCAGATCCGCCTGCTCCGGCTCCAAAGCTGTCCCCGGTTGAACTCGTCCCAGCTCACGCGGACCGCCCGGACGAGCCCCCGGCCGTCCCCGTTGCCCTCCAGATAGGTGAGGCCCGAGCTGTCGTAGGCGAGAAGGATCACCGAGTGGCCGTAATTGCCGTTGTAGCTCCCGTCGGGGTTTGACGTGGTGCGCACAAGCGCCCCGAAGCGGACTCCCAGAGAGCGGAAGCCGTCAAAGGAGACGGCGCTGAGATTTTTCGCCGCGCACTCGGAATTTATCCACCCCACGTCGTCCCCGTGACAGGGCACGTCCCCGAAGAGCGCGGCGTAGACGGCGTTGGCGTATATGTAGCAGGACGTACCTGAGTACACCTCCCCGGCGGCGGACCGGACGTAGTACACGGTCCCCGGCGGCACCGCCCCGGTGTTCAGATCCGCCCGGACCGGCGTCCGGCACCGTATATCGCTGTAGAGGACCGGCGATCCGGCGAAGACCCGGTCCAGCTTTTCGGCAAGCTCCGGGATGTCCGTATAGTCTGCGCCCCTCAAGGGGGCGGATTCCCCCCGCGCCGAGGCGGGGGCGGCGAGACTCAGCACAAGAAGCGCTGTGAGCATACACAAAACGGCGCGTTTTTTCATAGGTCCCTCCCAGATATATCAAGGAACCTCTGAACAAATCGCCGCACCAATCTTGACGGCAGATTTTCCGCCATATTTCGTCAAAAAATTTTGAAATACACAAAGTATTCCCGCAATTTTTTGCCTTCATCTGGCGAAAAATCTGCTCGTCAATCTCGGCGCTTCGATTTATTCAGATGTTCCTAAGTTAACATAATTTTAACGCACAAACGCGGGACCGTCAACCCCCGGGCCGGGATTGGCGCAACTTGCATCATTTTGGAATAAGGAGGAAGTTTGAAACATCGTTCTCCACGAGCCAGCCCTAAAAAGGGCATAAGGAATCAGCCGCAGATACTGCGGCGAAAAAAAGTAAAAAAGGTTCAGCCGGGTTGAGGCTCTAACTCATCCTTGAAGATATAGCCCCTCATCCGAAGAAGCGCAAGGCCCTGAGATTTT
>CANQKZ010000253.1 GCA_947624585.1 uncultured Oscillospiraceae bacterium
CAAAAAAAGAAGAGAGTTGCCAGGGAATCCTTGGTAACTCTCTTCCTTTTTTACGGGACTTTTTTCACAGCCCCTTTTCTGGGCGTTTTCTTTTTCGCACATTCGTCTTTTGGGGTGGGGGCTGATACAATGGGAGCGTCACGGGAAAGGAGGCGTGAGGATGAGAAAAAACCGGCAAATCAGGTTGGACCCGTTGGAGCATGGGCTGTTGGTCAGGGCGCTGTATGAGACCTGGCTGGACACGAGGGCGGCGGGGGTGTCCGCGGAGGACATGGGGGGCGCTGATTCTGAAAGTGATCGACGCGCCCGCAAAGAAGTCGATTTGGAGGTGTAGAAAATGAGTGACTTGACTTATCATCAGGAGGGTGACTATCTGCTCCCGGACCTGACTGCGCCGGAGGTCGTGACTTTGGGCATCTGGGGGATGAGACGGATGGAGTCTCTGAGGCGGAAACGCGGCGGGCTCTACACCGGAATGCTTTTCTCGGGCAGGCTCAATGAACACCTTGCGGAGGTCGGCCGGGAGGCGGAGGGGATGTTCGAGAGGCTGGTCCGGCAGATGGCGGCGGAGCAGGGGGTCACGGAGGCGCTGAAGGCTCAGGACCAGATGGGCTGGGTGGGGGCTATGAACGGCATCCGCAACGCCGTGGAGGAAGTGATACTGGACGAGTTGATTTATTCCTGAGCAGGTCCCACATAACACACAACTACATACAAAATGGAGGTATATCCTCCTGCTCTCCCTGCGGAAGGGCCTGCTCGGGATGCTGACCATGACTTTTGGCTTTGTACTGGCGATGTACAGTTCCAACCTCTTTGTGCTCCTTACCGCGCCCTTCGTGTATATGATCCTGGAGAACTTCACCCTCGCCGTATTGGGGGGCGGAGGCGTATCGGTTCGTCACCGCCTTTGAGCCCATCACGATTTTCAACGCAAATCTGACTGCCGGGTCATTCTTTGTGGGGCCGCTGCTGCTGTGCGTGGTGATCGGTTTGACCGTTCTCTACTTCAAGAAGCTTAGAGGGCGGACGGTGTATCCGCTATGATCCGCCGTGTATTTCGGCAGACCGGGGCGGGGAAATTCTTGCTCCTTTGTGGCATTTCTCTGCTTTTCGGTCTCAGCGAGCGCACCAGTGGTCCTCCCGCGCTCCTGTTTCTATGCGGGGGCCTTATGGAGGATGAACCGGAGGCAGTTTCGCTGCGCTGTGGCAGTTTTAGCCGGTACTTTTTTACCAAGTGGCGGGCCCTGGCGGCGGTGACCACGATGCTTTGGCTGGGACAGTTGGTGGCGTTGGGTCTCTCCGGCTGGGGCCTATCTTTTACTGGTCCCTGGCCGGACATGAGCGGTTCCGGTCTCTGGCGGGAGGTGTTTGATCTCCTGCAAACTGTCTTTTCCCGCCCGGAGACAGCCCTGTTCTGTGTCGCTCTCCACTTGCTGGCAGGATACTGGATCACCGCTCTGCTGGCCTTGTGGCTGGGGCACTTCCTGTCCCGCACTCGCGCCGTCCAGGCGCTGGCTGCCCTCTATATCCTGATTGTGCTCCAGATGAAAGTGTCCCGCCCACCTCTGACGTATCTCACGGGTTTAAGCCACTGGGTCCTCCTGCTCCACAATCTGACGGAGCCCTAGCGTTTCCCGCTGACAGCGGCTGTGACAGCCCTGGTTGTGGCCGTCATTCTCTATACACTCCGATTCCGTTGGCAAAAGCGTTCCTGCCGGTCCCGCTTCACCCCAAAGGGTTTGCTTCCCTACTACCGGAGAGTGTTGTTCATCTGACAGAATCTGCTGCTGGCGGCGGCGCTGGCATCCCTCCTGACAGCTTGGACATGGGCTCGGGGCGGCCCGCCCGAAAGCGGACGGCTGTGGGTGATCCGCCTCCTGGCGGGATATGGCACGGGGGAATTTTACCCCATTGGCCTCCTGACCCTGGTGCTGGCGGAGGTCTTGCCCCTGTGGCCTCTGGGGAGTTTGGTACTGTGAAAACATTTTACGACCGCAAAACGTAGAGCAGACCAGAAAAAAGGCACAGCAAAGCAAGCCCCCGATGGGGAGGTAAGAAAGTAGATACAGTCAAGCAGATAAAGGCTCCAAAGAGATGGAATTCTCCGGAACAAGGCCAAGCGAAACAAGGAGAACAACAGCCTCTTTCGCGGAGGAAATGAGTCGTTTATTCCGCAGGTTTTCGGGCATGTCACATTTGTTAAGGTCCGTGGGATTGAATACCTCGCCGGTTTGAAGCATAGCGAAAATGGCGGTCAGGATCATCCTCGCTATGGCAACGACAGCACGTTTCTTGCCCCTGCGCTTCATAAGGCATTCATACTTGAGGCGGTAATACGGTTGCTTCTCGGTAGATTTGACGGCGGCATGGGCGGCCTCCACCAAAGCCGGCTTCAGGTAAACTCCGGCGCGTGAGATCCTGACGGATTTCTTCTTGGCGGCAGACTGATTGTTGGCCGGAGCCAGACCGGCCCAGTTGCACAAACGCTTGGATGAACCGAATTGGGACATATCCGTACCGATCTCCGAGAGGATGGTACGGTAATTCTGTACGGCAGCAAGAATACCAGGTGATCATGGAGCTTTCGGGTCAGTTCCCGGTAAAGCTCCTCTGCGAGGCGACCGGCATCCTGCGAAGCAGCTTCTACAGCTGGAAAAAGCGTTTGTCCGCTCCGTCGGAGAGGGAGAGGAGCTTCATCAGCAATGTTCAGTTATTTCAAGAATACCATCTCATACTAACTCCTAATCAAAGCAAGACAATATCCATTCGCGTCCAGTAATGCTGCGTACCACCTCAGAAGACAGCCCATCGATCACATCACAGAGCCGGTCAATAACCTTTTCCAGCGTGGCGAACACCTCGTTCCTGAACCCTTTCTTACGAAGCTCCTTCCAGATCTGCTCAATGGGATTCATCTCCGGCGTGTACGGAGGGATAAAAAACAGGCGTATGTTTTCTGGGACTTGCAGTGTTTGGGACTTATGCCAGGCAGCTCCGTCGCAGCACAGAACGATCTTGTCTTTCGGATACTGCTCAGAAAGATGTTTGAGGAAGATATTCATACACGTGCTATTGCAATACGGCAAAACGAGAAAGCTCGATTCGCCCGTCAACGGTTCCACCGCGCCGTAAGCATAACGGTATTCCCGGACGTGATGGCAGGGGACCGTCGGCCTCACGCCTTTTTCACACCAGTAATACTTCGGCTTGTTGATACGACCGAAGCCTGCTTCGTCCTGGAACATCAGACGTACGTTCTCTTTTGTGGAAAACTCCTCCGCTACAGTTGCTTTAAT
>CANQKZ010000254.1 GCA_947624585.1 uncultured Oscillospiraceae bacterium
GAAAAATGTGGTTTTTTCCACAAAAATACGGGGCTGTGAATATCCAAGCCTGGGGTGGCGTGTTTTTTCACAGCCCCTTATGATTTTGCGCATGGTGTCATGCTCTGATTTCAACGCGCATCGCGTGTGCGCTCAAATCGGAGCGTGTGTCGGTATGGTGTCACTACTGGCGGATTCTCGGATTTGGTGTCAAATTGGTGTCAAATGGGGGGTATGCGGGGGTGATGGGAAATTCTTGAAGGGCGGAAAGCCTTGCGGCGCAAGGGAAAATTGGGGCGGGTGCGAACGGGAGAATATTTCAGCAAGAAACGCAAGGTAAATTTTCAAAAATCAGTGGAAAAGAGAATAAAGTTGTGTTATAATGTGAATCCCTTGCCAATGGGCCGGGATCCGGCCGTTCGGCGGGGAATTTATTTTGCGGCAATCGGTAATTTGGGCGTATTTTGAGGGACGGCACATGATATTCGGAAAGTACATCAACAAATACTACATAAAATACGGTCCGCTCCTGCTGCTGGGCCTGCTGGCACTGGGGCTGGTGGACTATATGCAGTTGGTGGTGCCCCGGCTCTACCAGCTGGTGGTCAACGGCATGAACGACGGCGAGGTGATGCTGGACGGGACCCTGCGTACCTTCGACATGGCCTTCCTGCTGGATGAGATCTGCCTTCCCATGCTGGTTGTCATCGTCAGCATGGTCTTCGGGCGATTCCTGTGGCGCATCTGCTTCTTCGGGTCCGCCATCCGGGTGGAGGCGGGCCTCCGCAACACCATGTTCGACCACTGCAAGGACCTGTCCCAGCAGTTCTACCAGGTCAACAAGGTGGGCAACCTCATGAGCCTCTTCACCAACGACCTGGACACGGTGCAGGACTGCTACGGCAACGGCCTTCTCATGATGGCCGACGCCATGATGCTGGGCGTTCTGGCAATTTACAGGATGTGGCAGATGGACCACCTGCTGACGTGCCTGTCGCTCATTCCCATGATCTTCCTCTTCGGCGTCTCCACGGTGGTGGGGCGGTACATGGAGCGCAAGTGGGACATCCGCCAGGCGGCCTTTTCAAAGCTCTCGGACTTCTCCCAGGAGTCCTTCTCCGGCATCGCCGTCATCAAGGCCTTCGTCAAGGAGGCCAAGGAGCTCTGGGCCTTCAAGGAGCTCAACCGCGAGAACGAGAAGGCCAACGTGGACTTTACCCGCGCCTCCGTGCTCTTACATATCCTGGTGACGCTCTTTGTGGAGTCCGTCATCTGCGTGGTCCTGGGCTACGGGGGGTACCTCGTCCACAAGGGCGCCTTCAACGCGGGACAGCTTTTTGAGTACATCGGCTACTTCAACGCCATCGTCTGGCCCATCATGGCCATCTCCGAGCTCATCGACATGACCAGCCGCGGCAAGGCGTCCCTAAAGCGCATCAGCGAGCTTCTGGACGCCAAACAGGACGTGGTGGACCGCCCCGGCGTCCGGGAGCTTCCCGACGTGAAGGGCGGCATCGAGTTTAAAAACCTCACCTTCCGGTATCCCGACGGGGAGTACGACGTTTTGAAAAACCTCTCCTTTAAGATCGAGCCGGGGGAGAACGTCGGCCTTGTGGGCCGCACCGGCGCGGGGAAGACGACCCTGGTGGACCTCATCCTGCGCACCTACAATGTCCCCGACGGCACGGTCTTCGTGGACGGGCAGGACGTGAACGACGTGCGCATCCGGGATGTCCGCGCCGCCTGCGCCTATGTGCCCCAGGATAACTTCCTCTTCTCGGACACCATCGCCAAAAATATCGCCTTTACAAACGGCGAGCCCGACATGGAGAAGGTCGCCGCCGCCGCCGTCCTTTCCGACGTGGACGATAACATCCGGGAGTTTACCGAGGGGTACGAGACGGTCCTGGGCGAGCGGGGCGTCACCGTCTCCGGCGGGCAGAAGCAGCGCATCTCCATCGCCCGCGCCCTCTTGAAGGACGCGCCCATCCTCATCCTCGACGACTCCGTCTCCGCCGTGGACACCGGCACGGAGAAGACCATACTCGACAACCTGAAGAAGACCCGCGCGGGCAGGACCACCATCCTCATCGCCCACCGCATCTCCACCATCGAGCGGATGGACAAGATCATCTACCTGGACGACGGGGAGCTGGTGGCCATGGGGTCCCACGCGCGGCTTTTGGAGACGTGTCCGGCCTATAAGCACATGGTGGACCTCCAGAAGCTTGAGGAGGAAGGAGGCGCGCACAATGGGTGAGTTCACTCCGCTTTATATCGTCGGCGGCATCATCGGCGCCTTCACCGTTCTCTTCCTGGCGGCGTATATCACCCTCAAGAAGAAAAAGGCCGCCGTGACCTTTGACCGCAACGTCCCCGACCGGGAGATCATGGCCCGGATGCTGCCCTACGCCAAGCCCTATTGGAAGAGCTTCGTGCTGGTGCTGGTGCTCATGCTCCTGGCCATCGCCTACGACATCGTCTCGCCCCTGCTCATGGGCGACATCGAGGACGTGGTCCAGAAGGACAGCTTCGCCCTCAGGAGCCTCTACCTGCGGGTGGCGGTGTACGCCGGCATCCTCATTATCTCCCTGGTGAGCACCTACTTCCAGTCCATCGTCCTGCAAAAGACGGGTCAGCGGATCCTCTCCAACCTCCGCCAGGACCTCTTCACCCACATCGAAAGCCTCAGCCACAACCAGCTCAATCAGATCCCCGTGGGGAAGCTGGTGACGAGAGTCACCAACGACACCAACGCCATCTCCATGATGTTCACCAACATCCTGGTGAACATGATCCGCAACGTCTTCGTGATTGTAGGCGTTCTGGCGGCCATGCTCTTTTTAAACTACGAGCTGACGCTGATGATCCTGTGCTTCATCCCGTTTTTGGTGCTCTTCACCGTCATCTTCCGCACCTTCACCCGCCGCGTCTTCCGCACGGTGAAGGACAGGACCACGGATATCAACACCTACCTCTCCGAAAACCTCTCCGGCATCAAGATCACCCAGATCTTCAACCGGGAGGACGCCAAGATGGCGGAATTCCTGGAAAAGTCCGACGGTCTCCGCATCGCCCGCCGCAACATGACATTGGTGTTCGGCATCTTCCGGCCCATGGTCTATATGCTGTACATAAGCTCCGTGCTGTGCCTCCTCTATCTGTGCGGCCGGGGATACATCAAGGGAACCTCTTTCATGGGCCAGACCATCGAGAGCAGCACCCTGGTCACCTTCTATATGTACATCTCCAAGTTCTTCAACCCCATCCAGACCCTGGCCGAGCAGTTCAACCAGCTCCAGTCCGCCTT
>CANQKZ010000255.1 GCA_947624585.1 uncultured Oscillospiraceae bacterium
CCTCCACCGCAGCGCGGCCCAAAACAGAGCCTCCCAGCCCCCGGCCACCGCCAGCGTAAGCGGCCAAGCGAAGTTGATGCTGAGCCTATTCGGCAAAGGACCGCGCGGCTATGGTTCCGCCCAGCCCCCGGTCCCCCACCGCGTGAGCCGCCCCGAGATGCACGGCAGGAACCTTCGTCCCCCACCGCACCCAAAACCGCCTTTTCTCTCTTTTGCTTCTTTTCTCTCTTTTGTGCAGTGGCGTTTCTCCGCCACGGAACAAAAGAGAGAAAAGAAGACCCTCCCCCGTCCGCCCGGACGGCCCCCCGACAAAGGCCCTCCGGCCTCAGGGAACTCCACCCCCCAGCACCGCCTCGGCCGTCATCATCCCATCCACCGCCGCCGAGGTGATGCCCCCCGCATACCCCGCGCCCTCGCCGCAGGGCCAGAGCCCGCGCAGACAAGACTGCCTGCTCTCATCCCGCAGCACCCGCACCGGGGAGGAGCTTCGCGCCTCCACCCCCGTGAGCACCGCGCCCATGTCCCGGAACAGCGGAAGCTTTTTCCCGAATTCCGGCAGTCCCAGCTCCAGCGCCCCGGCGATACGCTCCGGCAGGACGCCGCGCAGGTCCGTGTACCGGACCCCCGGCCTGTAGGTGGGCGCCACCGAGGGCGCGGCGGGCGTCCCCAGAAAATCCCCCACGGTCTGTGCCGGGGCGCGGTAATCCCCGCCCCCCGCCTCGAAGGCCCGCCGCTCCAGGTCCCTCTGCCATCGGACGCCGCCCAGCGCGCCGGGGTAGGGGAAATCCGAGACATCCAGCCCCGCGAGTACGGCGGAGTTGGCGTTGACGCCGCTCCTTCCCGACCAGCTCATGCCGTTGGTGCAGACGCCCCCCTCCTCCGAGGCGGCGGCCACCACATATCCTCCGGGGCACATACAGAAGGTGTACACCGACCCCCGGGCCGTGTGGGAGACCAGCCTGTAGTCCGCCGCGCCGAGAGATCCGAGCCCCGCGAAGCCGCCGTACTGGCACCGGTCCAGCGCCGCCTGGGAGTGCTCCACCCGGACGCCCATGGCGAAGGGCTTTGGCTCCATGGGCACACCCGAGGCGTGGAGCCAGGCGAAGGTGTCCCGGGCGCTGTGGCCCACGGCCAAAATGAGGTCGTCGCATTCGATCTTCTCCGCCCCGTTGACCTCCGCCCCGGCGACGCGCCCGCCCTCCGTCCGGATCCCGGTGAGAGCCGCGCCGAAGCGCACCTCCCCGCCCAGGGCGGCGATCCGCTCCCGCAGATTCTTCACAACGACCCGGAGCCTGTCGGTCCCCACGTGGGGCCGGGCGTCGTAGGCCACGTTCTCCCGGGCGCCGAACTCCACGAACCGGTCCAGCACCCACTGGATGCGGGGATTTTTCGTGCCGGTATTCAGCTTCCCGTCGGAGAAGGCCCCGGCCCCGCCCTCGCCGAACTGCACGTTGGACCCGGGGTCCAGGACCCCCGTCTCCCAGAACCGCTCCACGTCCCGGGCCCTCGTCTCCACGTCCCGGCCCCGCTCCAGGATCAGGGGCCGCGCCCCGGCCGCGGCCAGCACCAGCCCCGCGAACATCCCGGCAGGGCCGAAGCCCGCGATCACAGGCCGCCTCCTCATCCGCTCCCCGCCCGTGGGCGGCGCATACACATATTCCTCCGCCGGAGCGGCCTTCCCGCTCCGGCGCCGACGCAGAACGGCGTCCTCGTTCCCCGCAAGCGCCGCGTCCACGGTGTAGATGAGCCGCACGTCCCCCTTCTTCCGGGCATCCACCGACCGGCGGCGGACGGACAGCTCCGCTATCTCCCGCTCCCCCACGCCCAGTTCCCGGCACACCGCCCGAAGAAGCGCGGGCCGCCCGTCCTCCCGGGCTGGTATGGATATATCCCGTATCCTGATCATCCCAACACCCCCAGATTCCCGGCCAGCCTCCCGGAGCTCCATGCCCACTGGAGGTTGCAGCCGCCGCAGTCCCCGTCCACATCCAGCACCTCGCCGCAGGCGAAGAGGCCGGGCGCAAGGCGGCTCTCCATGGTCTCCGGGTCAAACTCATCTGTCCGTATGCCCCCCGCCGTCACCTGGGCGCCCTCCATGCCCATGTTCCCGGTGACGCGCAGCTCCACCCGCTTGACGGCCCGGGCCGCCCGCTCCAGGTCCGCCTCCGGAAGAGAGGCCAGAGGCGCCGCGAAGGGGATGCCGAGCCCGGATACCACCGTCCGCCCCACCTTGTTGTGGAGGATGCCCGTCAGCAGATTTTCCGCCGTCAGCGACGTCCCCCGCCGGGCCTTCAGCATGGAGATGAGCTCCGCAAGCTCCACCTCCCGCAGAAGATCCAGCCGCACCCGGCATTCCGGCTCCGCGCAGGCCGCCCGGGACACCTCGAAGACGGCGGGTCCCGACACGCCGTAGTCGGTGAACTGCACCTCCCCGGCGCTCCGGGCGACGACCCGCCCCCGGCTCACGACCTCCACCCCGGCGTCCGCCCGGACGCCCTTCAGGGGGCGGGTGAAGGTGTTTTCCGTCTTGAGCTGGACCAGGGAGGGCGTCAGCGCCGTCCTGGTGTGGCCCAACCGCTCCAGAAGCTCATACCCCAGCTCGGACCCCCCGGCCCGCGTCCCCGCCGCGCCCCCGGCGGCCACGATCACCCGGTCGGCCCGGAGGATCTCCCCCTCCGTCTCCACCCGGAACCGGCCCCGCTCCGGCACAACGCGGCTGACCCGCGCCCCGCACAGAAGACGCGCCCCACGCTCCGCCGCGCCGAAGCGCAGCACGTCCACCACGCTCCCCGCCTGGTCCGAGTGGGGGTAGACCCGCCCGGAGGGCTCCGAAACCGTCACCAGCCCCAGAGCGCGGAAAAACGCCAGCGTCTCCCGGACGCCGAACCGCTCCAGCGCCGGGCCCACGAAATCCGGGTCCCCGCCGTGGTAGTTCCCCAGGCGCAGGTTCAGATTCGTCAGGTTGCACCGCCCGTTCCCCGTCACCGCCAGCTTCCGGCCCACGCGCTCGCCCCGCTCCAGCACCGTGACGCGCCCGTATTTCGCAGCCTCGACGGCCGCCGCCAGCCCCGACGCGCCTGCGCCGATCACAACGATCTCCATATCCGTCCCTCCCCGCCGTATTGATACGATTATAATGCAAATCGGCCCGATTTACAACCCCGCGCACTGGACAACGGCCTCATTTCAGGGTATAATCATAATAGAAACTATAAATGAGCAAATTCAAAAACTGCCCACCACCCCCCGACATCGGCGCAATCCCTCGGAAAAAGTACG
>CANQKZ010000256.1 GCA_947624585.1 uncultured Oscillospiraceae bacterium
ACCAGAGGCGTGCAGACGATGTAGTTCTCGGGGTTGGAGACGACAGTCTCGCTCTCCCACCAATAGAAGAAGCCGTAGGTCTCGGCGCCCTTGCCGTTGGCCAGGAAGTTGTCCTGGCTGATCTCGAAGGAGACCTTGTCGATGAGGTTGTTGGTGACCCAGTTGGCGATGTAGTTGGTGGCGGTCTTGAAGCGCTCGTCCTGAACGGTGTAGGTGACCTTGCCGTCCACAATGACGCGGTGCTCCAGATTGTCGTTGAGTCCGAACATACCGTACAGGTCGCACTGGTTGCCCTGCCAGTTGTTGTAGACGAAGCTCATGGGACGCTCGTCGTCGGCCTTGCCGTTGCCGTTCATGTCGTTGTCGCGGAAGTAGGTCATGAGCTGCTCGGCCTGGTCGGCTGTCAGGGTGATGCCGTCCACAAGGTCAGCCTCGGTAATGCCGGACACGGCTCCGGCGCTGATGGCCGCTGCGGCCCAGTTCTTGTTGAGGAAGAGGATGTTGGGGCTCTGGAGAAGGCCCATCTCCTCCACGCGGGGCAGGGAGTAGATCTTGCCGTCCTCGGAAGTCAGCTGCGCCTTGATGTCGGGGCGGTCTTCCAGGATCTTCTTGAAGTTGGGCATATACTCCAGGTAGTCGCTGATGGGCAGGAGCACGTGGCGCTGGGCGTACTTGATGATCTCACCGGCGGTCATGCCCGCGTGATAGATGGCGTCGGGGCGCTCGTTGGCGTTCCCGAAGATGAGGTTCTTCTGCTGGCTGTAGACGGACTCGGAGACGTTCTCCCAGGAGACGTACACGTTGGTGCTCGCGTAGAGGTCCTGCATGATCTTCATGTCGTTGTAGTCGAGAGCGGAGGCGTTCTTGGAAGAGTAGATATTGAAGGAGATCTCCTGAGCGCCCTTCTCGTTGAGGATGGGGGCGGAGGTGTCGGTCCACTGATAGCCGTAGTCGGCCACCAGGGCGTCCACACCGGCGCTGTCGGCCGCGCCGCCGCCGTTGCCGCCGGAGGAGCTGCTGGAATCTCCGCCGCCGCAGGAGGCCAGGGTCAGGACCATGGCCAGGAGAAGCATGATGGTTACAAGCTTTTTCATTATTTAACCTCCAAAAAATTTATGTGGCTGGGGTATCCCGCTCCCGCGGCGCGGGGCCGTGGGAGCGTATATGCTGTGTTTCGCGTCCGCCGCCCGGGACGGACAGGGGGGGATTTCGATCAGCCCTTGATGGAGCCGATCATGACGCCCTGGCTGAAGTACTTCTGCACGAAGGGGTAGAGGCACAGGACAGGGACGCTGGATACGATGACGGAAACGTACTTGATCTGGTTGGCCATGCGGTACTGCTCCAGGATGGTCTCGCCGGAGCCGCCCACGGTGGATTCGGAGGCGATGAGGATCTCCTTGAGGACCAGTTGAAGGGGATAGAGGTTCTCGTCCTGGAGGAAGATCATGGCGTTGAAGTAGCTGTTCCACTGGCCGATGGCGTAGTAGAGGGCCATGACGGCCAGGATCGCCTTGGACAGGGGCAGCACCAGGGAGGTGAAGACCCGGTACTCGCCCGCGCCGTCGATCTTGGCGGCCTCCACCAGCCCGTCGGGGATGCTGGTCTCAAAGAAGGTCTTCGTCATGAAGAGGTTCCACACCGAGAGGATAGAGGGGAGCACGATGGCCCAGATGGTGTTCACAAGCCCTAAGGAACTCATGACGTTGTAGAAGGGGATGAGGCCGCCGCCGAAGAACATGGGGATGATGAAGTAGATCATCAGCACCTTCTTGCCGGGGATGGTCTTGCGGCTCAGGGCCCAGCCAGCGGGAACGGTGACCAGCAGGGCCAGGACGACGGTGAGGCCGGTGTAGATGATGGTGTTCAGGTAGCCTCTCCAGATGTCGCCGCGCTCCAGGATCTTCCGGAAGCCGTCCATGGTGATCTGGACCGGGTACAGGACCACCTGGCCGCCCAGAACGGCGTCTGGGTCGGAGATGGCGGCGATGACGATGAAGTACAGGGGGTAGAGGACGATGAGGGCCATCAGCGTCAGGAAAACGGTGTTGATGGTGTAGAACACCTTGTCCCCGGCGGAAAGGCGGATGGGCGCGTTCTTTTTCGCTTTAACTGACATATCTTTCTCCTCCTTTTACCACAGGGAGTTCTCGGAGAACTTCTTGGAGGTGGTGTTGGCGATGATCAGCAGCACCACGTTGATGATGGAGTTGAAGAGGCCGATAGCCGTGGCGTAGCTCTGGTTGGGAACGCCGGTAAGACCCTGTTTATACACGTAGGTGGCGATGAGCTCGCTGACGCCCAGGTTGCCGTCGGTCTGCATCAGCAGGGCCTTCTCGTAGCCGACGCCCATGAGGCCGCCGATGGACATGATGAGCATGACGCTGATCATGGGCATGATGGCGGGCAGGTCCACGTGGATGACCCGCTGGAAACGGGAGGCGCCGTCCAGGATGGCCGCCTCATGCTGGCCCAGGTCCACGTTGGAGAGGGCCGCGATGTAGATGATGGCGCTCCAGCCGAAGTCCTGCCAGTTGGAGGACAGTATGTACAGGGGCCGGAAGGCGCTCTCCTCCAGGAAGTAGGACTTCCTGTCCGCGCCGAGGCTGGCGGCGATGTTGTTCACCAGGCCGTAGCGGCCGAAGAACAGGGTCAGCATACCGACCAGAACCACCAGGGAGATGAAGTGGGGCCCGTTGAAGATGGTCTGGAGGGTCTTGCTCATCCTCTTGCTCTTCATGGCGTTGAGCATCAGAGAGATGATGATGGGAAGCGGGAAGCCGATGACGAAACCGATGATGCACAGGAGGAAGGTGTTCTTCATCAGAGGCCAGAACTGGACGTCCGTGAAGAAGCGGGTGAAGTTCTTAAAGCCGATCCATCTGGTGTATTCACCGAAGATGGGGTCGCCGGGCATGAAGTCCTGGAAGGCGATGAGGACGCCGTAGATGGGCAGGTAGTTGAAAAGGAAAACTACCAGCACCGCGGGGAAGACCATGACGAGGAAGGGATGGTTCTCCTTCAGCTTCCGCAGGGTCTTCGCTGCCTTGCCGCTCTTGCCCGCAGGGGCGGTGGAGGCGGGTCCGGCTTTGACTGTTTGCATTTCAAAGTCCCCTTTCAAGTGTTTTTTATATTCCCCTTGACCGTTTTGCGATCAAAGAAGATTCTTTCCGTCGCCGCCGAAGAGATGCGCCAGGGCGGGGTTGAAGGAGAAGTTCACATTCTTGCCGATGGAGTGAGCGGAAACGTCAAGACCGGCGGTCGGGATAAC
>CANQKZ010000257.1 GCA_947624585.1 uncultured Oscillospiraceae bacterium
ATTACATCGGTGAGGCCGGCATCGGAAACGTGCTCCACGTAAAGCCTGCGGACGCCGCAGCCGCAGCCCGCTCCATATATCGTGCCGCTAAAAAACATCATCAACGAGGCTTACAGCAAGGACATCTCCAAAAAATCCGCTTCCTCTTTGCACATTAAGCAAAAGCGCGGTGACTTCATCGGCGCGTGGGCCCCCTACGGATACAGCAAGGACCCCGATGATAGCCACAGGCTTATCATCAATGAGGAAACCGCGCCGGTAGTCCGCCAGATCTTCGCGTGGCGGGCGGAGGGCGTATCCGTCATACAAATCGCAAGGAGGCTGAACGATGCCGGCATACTTTCGCCCTCCGCGTACCTCTATGAGACGGGGCAGGTAAAGACGGAGAAGTATCGGGGCGTTCCGTGGCAGGCCATGCCGCTGAAAAGCATACTTTCACATCCGGTATACCTCGGCCACATGGTGCAGGGGAGGAAACGCCAGTCGTTCTATGACGGTGTAAAGCAGTTCTTCACGCCGGAATCTGAGTGGGCGGTGGTATATAACACCCATGAGCCGATCATTGACCCTCAGACATTCGACACCGTACAGAGGCTCGCTCAGGAGCGGCGGGAGGGGTACAACAGCCGGCTTGGAAAGTTCGACAGTATGGGCGGCAGTGAGAATATCTTCAAACAGCTTGTCTACTGCGCCGACTGCGAACGGCCTCTTGTGCGTTATAAGAGCGTCAGCCACGGCAAGAAGCTGTGGTACATCTTCATCTGCCCCACCCACGCGGCCAACCCGTCCTCCTGCCCTAAAAAGGGCATACGGGAGGACAAGCTCTCCGAGATAGTGGCCGAAGCTGTCCGTAAGCAGGTCGCGCTGGCAGTTGACCTTGACGCGGTGGTCCGGGAGATCAACCGCACACCGGCCTTTTGCCGGGAGATCGAGCAGATCCGTAACCGTATCACGAACGCGAAGCGGACGCTTACCCGCTGCCGCTCCCTCTATGACAGTCTCTACCAGAACTATGTGGAGAAGCTGATAAATGAGGATGAATACATATCCCTCAGAGAACGCTATAAGCAGCAGGCCGAGGAGGCCCAACAAATCATCTCGGCGCTGGAGTCGGAGGAACTGAACGGCAGGCGTTACACCTCCGAGAACATGTTCCTGCAATCATTTACCCGATTCCAATCCTGCGACGGCCTGACGAGGGATATGCTCACAGCCCTGATCGAACGGATCTATGTCGACGGCCAGGACGGCGTGAGGGTGGTCTTCAAATACAGGGACGAGTATAAGGCGCTGTGCGATTTCGTGGAGAGGAGGTCGGCGGTATGAGAGTGGTCATGTATCTGCGCTTATCCAGCGAGGACAAAGATGTGCAGGAAAAGGGCAAGACCGAATCCGACAGCATAGCGAACCAGAGATTGCTGCTGACCGACTTTGTGCGCAATCACCCCGACCTGTCCGGCGCGGAGCTGGACGAGCTTTGCGACGACGGCTGGAGCGGCAAGAACTTTGAGCG
Organism: uncultured Oscillospiraceae bacterium; assembly: GCA_947624585.1. Lineage (GTDB taxonomy): Bacteria > Bacillota > Clostridia > Oscillospirales > Oscillospiraceae > RUG626. Next base: position 1,514 of record CANQKZ010000257.1, read on the forward strand.
CCCGGGCATGGCAGAGCTTCTGGAACAGGTGAAACGCGGAGCGGTGCAGTGCATAGTGGTCAAGGACTTTTCCAGATTTGGCCGCGATTATCTGACCGTCGGAAACTATATAAGCCGCGTCTTTCCTTTCATGGGTGTGCGCTTCATCTCCGTAAACGACGGCTTTGACAGCTCCCGCCCCGGCGACATCGACAGCTTGGACACCTCTTTTAAAACGCTGATCTACGACCTGTACAGCCGCGAGCTCTCCCAAAAGGTCAAGGCGGCACAGAAACAAAGGGCGGAGCAGGGACTTTTTCTCAGCCCATATGCGCCATACGGGTACGTCAAGGACAAGGATGATAAGAACCGCCTTATCATCGACGAGTCAGCCGCGGAAGTAGTGAGGAGGATCTTCCAAATGACGCTGGACGGGCACAGCAGCGCGGAGATCGCTCTCACTTTGAACCGCGAGGGCGTAATGACGCCCATGCGGTATAAACACACTGCCGGCGTGTCCCGCGAGTGGCCGTGTGTCAGCGAGGATAATTTCTGGACTTCCACAAATATCGGGAAGATACTCCGTGATGAGCGGTACATCGGCACGGTCATCTTCGGAAAGCGGGAACGGGTGCGGATCGGACACCGGAGCAACAGACCGGTTGGCAAAGAGGATTGGACAGTCTGTGAAAACCGGCATGACGCAATCATCACGAGAGAGGATTTTGAGGAGGTGCAGAGAGTTCTCGCCGCAAGGCCCAGCAGACCGTATTCCTACCGACCGTATCAACCGCTGCAACGGAAGGTGTATTGCGGAATATGCGGCCACGCCATGCACCGGTCGTCTTACAAACTGACCGCCGAAACCAAAATAAGCTACCGCTGTTCCACGCACTCATTTACAGACGAGTACGGATGCACAGGCCGCGGGATCGACGAAGCGGATATCCTCGACGCCGTTTTGGAGGCCATACGTACATGCGCAAGGCTGGCTGTCCGGCTCGAAAAGATAAACGCCGTCCGTCAGGAGCGCGGCAGGCGGAAGAAGAAGGACGCCGGCAAAAAGCATATCGCTCTGCAAAACGAAAAGCTCCGGCTGGACAGCCGCTTGCAGGAGCTGTATGAGAGCTTCGTCAGCGGCGAGATCTCCCGCGAGGCGTATCTTTCACAGAAAAACACTATCAGTGAGCGCGAAAGCGAGATCGCCGCCGAGATACGAAAAACTGAGCAGTCCGCGCCGGAAATCTCCCCCGAACAGTCCGAGGCCATAGCAAAGTATATTGGGTACGCCGACATTGACGGGTTGACGGAAGAAATGCTGAATGATCTCGTGAGCCGGGTAAACATTTATCCCAACGATGTGTTGGAAGTAAAACTCAACTTCGCCGATGCTCTTGAAGAACTGCCGGAGCAGTTGACCGAGGTGATTTGAGTAACGAAAAAATCTTAGGAACCTCTGAACAAGTCGCCGCACCGATCTTGGCGGCATATTTTCCACCATATTTCGTCAAAAAATTTTGAAATACATACAGTATTCCTGCAATTTTTTGCCTTCATCTGGCGAAAAATCTGCTTGCCAATCTCGGCACGTCGACTTATTCAGAGGTTCCCTTAAATTTATAGAAAAAATTTTTGTCCCTATCTTGACAACAGCAGACAAAGGGATAACGGGTACCCTCACATCCATGAGGGACGAATTTCAAAGAATGCTCTCCGACTGTGAAGCCGGGAA
>CANQKZ010000258.1 GCA_947624585.1 uncultured Oscillospiraceae bacterium
ATGATTTTCTTTATGATGATTACGACTTTGACACCGGCACCGCGTCCTATTACATCGACCACCAGCCCGTCTCCAAAAGAGCGTTCAACAAAGCGGAAGAGGAACAGCGAAACAAACCCGATGTGGAGTGGCACGACTTCGCCGGCGCGGATTTTTCAGAGTACTTTGATTGAACCGTTCCCGAAAACTGTACGGCAGATTGAAAGGAAGTGTTGTGATGAGACCAGATTTTCCGAACACCTGGTTTTCCCTGCCCTTCGAGCCCCGCAGGAGGCTGGTGGGACAGCGGGTCCGGGCCATTGTGGACGCCTCCGGCGGAAAGTGCGGGCGCACCAGCCTTTCCGCGGCGGCGCTGGTGCTGGCGGGGTGCGCTGCGTGCCTGCATTTAGTCTCCTGCGCCGCCGTCAAGAACGCGAGGGAATACGCGTCCCTGGAGAGATACCTGGCGGACGTCTCCCTCCCGGACAATTTGACGCTGAGCTTCGACCCCGCCCAGGTCGCGTCCAGGAAGACCGCCACGGTGTATGACGTCGCTCCCCTGCGGTTCTCCGCCGACGAGCTGATCCCCGCCCTCCTGACGGGCGGCGTCTCGGAGACCGTCTCCTACGCGGAGGGGATGCAGTACCGCTCGGAAAGCGGCGGAGAGCGCGAGTATCTCACGGTCTACGACGACGGGGAGAGCTTCGGGACGCAAAGCGGCACGGACGGCGGCTTTAACTACAACCTGGAACGGGACGGCGTCATGGCCGCCGACAAGCTCCAGAGCGTCATATCCTCAAACCGCGTGGTGTCCATGTCAACGCTGGCAAATCCCGGATCATCGCGGGAGGATTATTTCACCGGCGGAGAACTGGCGGGCGTGGACCGTTCCGCCGCCCTCCGTGACATTGTAAGCCGCCTGTCCAACGCGGGCGCGCCGGAGCTTATGGTGAGATCCTGCTATTTTATGGATCTCCCCACCATAAAAGCCCACGCGGAGCTGAGCGGCGCGGAGGTTGCCTTCAGCGAGGCCGACGAGGGGTATTATTTCAACTTCGCCCAGGTCGTGGATGGTATCCCGGTCATGGATATTGAGTGGGAGCAAAATGTCAACGGCAGCGTATATCCGCGCGGCGGCACCTCCGGCGAGGTCTGGTACACGGCCCGGGGTATCGAATACGCGGGCTTTTGGAACCTTGTCTCATTGACCGGCTCCGGTGAAACAGTCTCTCTTATATCGCCCAGCGAGGCGGTGGAGGCCCTCGTGCGTCTTCTCTCGGACGTGATCTCCAGGACCGAATACAACGCCGTCACAATGGAGCTCATCTATGTGAAGCTCCCCTCCGGCGACGGCACGGTCATGAGGCCGGCATGGATATTTGATATAGTGAAGACAGAGAAGATCTTTGACGGGACGGATTATCAGTTTTACGTCTCCTATGTCTTCGACGCGGTCACGGGAGAGCTGCTGAGCATAGCTTGAAGCTCCTTTTGAGGGACCTCCGCGCGGACAAGGCGGGGCCGTTCCGGTGAACCGGAACGGCCCCGCTTTTTATTGCTTGGAGGGCTGTTTTAGATGCAGGACTGTTCTATAAGAGGGATGGACCGCCCACAGGTCCTCGGGGTCGTAATTTGCTTCGATCAGCAGGTCCGGAATATCCTCAAATCGGATGTAGCTCGAACCGTTTTCAAAAGAGTCGTCGTCCAGCGTAATGAAACCGATCCGGTATAGGAAATGCGCGATATCCAACGCGTTGACGGTCGTCTTGTTCTCGATGACGATATCCTTGAAGCGGGAGAGGATGTTGTCCCGGATAAACGCCAGGAGCTGATCGGAGGTATAGACCGTCTTTCCGTTTCTAAAGGATTCAATGATTTTTTTCAAGTCGGCACACTGATGCCCGTGCTCCTTGTAGAGGTCGGTGAGCCTGAACGACCCGTACTTAAACATCACCGAATTGATGTGGCCAATGGAAATTCTCTCGTTGTTCTTTGAATAGGCTTCTTCCGCCGCCAGCCGGCAGAGCTGCGCCGCCCAGCGGGGCCTTCCGGCCGACAGGATGTGTATGGGCCTGTAGGGGTCCAGATAACGCTCGCCCCACTTCAGCTTGCCGTTAACAAGCAGGTCGAAGACAAAGGGCTGAGAATTGGGATACCACCTCTTGATTCTCCCAATCTCCTGATTCTCCGGATAAGCCTCCGCAAAATAGGTAACGATCTTCTTTGACAGGATGCTCCCCGTCTCCTCCGTGCTCCATTTTAGATCGACCATATACTGCTCGCATTTATCAAGGGCCTCGTCTTCCTTGATGATTGCCCAGACGTCGGTCCTGACCGAGGCGCGTATGTATAAGCCCTTGACCGTGTTGATCATATTCCTGCACGCAGAAAAGAAGGTGCTGACGAGCATTTTGTTGTCCGGCGAGTCTTTAAAGGTCGCGTCGATATCGTCAATGAACATCCACACCTTTATGTCCTGATTGGCCGTATACCGTTTGAGCAGCTCCGGCGCGTTTTCCGCGCACTTTTTTTCTTTTTCCAATCTGGGCAGGGCTTTTGAAAACCGTTCCGTTAACGCGTTGACCAGGTTGCGCCCTTTATATCCCAATAATTCCGACATCTCTACCAGCATCATGGAATCGTCCGAAAGGGCGAAGTCGATATTTTTCCCAATCTCTATGGCGACGCGCGTACACAGGCACTCCTGCCAATAATTCATATACTCCAAGGCGCTCGCCCCATTTTGGGGGTGGAGCTTGATGGAGATCAGTTCCGACGCCTTTATGGATATAAACACCGCTTTTGGGTATTTGCTCTCAAGGGAATAATGCGCATAGCTGAGTAAGGCCGACTTTCCCATCCCTTTTCTGGCTCTCACGAATGCCAGCGGGGTGTTGTTGGAAAAGAACGCCTTATTGTCGGGCTTTTCGATATAATAGCTCATCAGGCGCTCTTTGTCCTCGTCCTCACCCGCCTCGTTTCCAAAGAGTCTGGGGTTGATCAGGTCCTCTTTCATGCGGCTCTCTCCTTTCTTCTCCGCCTCTAAGGCAGTCTTCCTTTCATTGTATCATACGGCCACGGGGAGCTAAAGGGTTTCCGCCAAAATGCGGCTCCCACCGCGGTCAGCGCAGGGGGACGCGGTGGCCGTCGACGGTGACGTATTGGACCTCGGCGGGGTCGACGAGGCGGTTGAGGCAGTAGATCTCCCCCGCCGACTCATAGCCGCAGGCGTAGGTGGTGTTG
>CANQKZ010000259.1 GCA_947624585.1 uncultured Oscillospiraceae bacterium
CGTGGATAAGGACTCCGTCCCCGGAAAGCTGGTCTTCAACCGGTCCGTGGCGCTGAAGGACGGGTTCAGGAAGTAATTTCAAGGGGCCCGGCGGCGTGTGCCGGGTCCCGATTTTTGAAAGGGGGAGCCCATGCAGATCGGAAACGCCAATATTTTCGCGGGCAGGTCTTTCGTCCGGGGGAGCGTCCGCTTCGGGTCCCGCGTGGAGGCCCTGGGGGAGCTGCCGGGGGAGGCGGACCTGGACGCCGGGGGCGGGTATGTGATCCCCGGCCTTGTGGACATCCACACCCACGGGGCCCTGGGTGAGGACTTTTCCGACGGGTCCCCGGAGGGGCTTCAGAGGTTGTCCCAATGGTATGTCTCCAACGGGGTGACCTCCTTCCTGGCCACCACCGTGACCCTGGGGGAGCCGGAGCTGTCCGCCGCCATGGACGCGGTGCGGGGGTTCCGCCGCCGGGGCGGGGCAAAATGCGCCGGGGTACACCTGGAGGGGCCGTTCCTGAGCTTCGCCAAAAGGGGGGCGCAGAACGGGGAATACCTGGCAAGGCCCGACATCGGCCTCTTCCGAAGACTCAACGACCGCAGCGGCGGCGCGGTGCGGATGGTCACCGTGGCCTGTGAGGAGCCGGGTGCCATGGAGTTCATCCGGGAGGCGTCCCAAGTCTGCGCCGTGTCCCTGGGCCACAGCACGGCGGACTACGGCACGGCCCTGGAGGCGTTTCGGGCCGGAGCCAGCCACGTGACCCACCTCTTCAACGCCATGCCTCCCCTCCACCACCGGGAGCCGGGGATCATTGGCGCGGCGCTGGACGCCGGGGCCACGGCGGAGCTCATCTGCGACGGCCTCCACGTCCATCCGGCGGCGGTCCGGGCGGCCTTCCGGCTCTTCGGGGAAAGGCTCGACCTCATTTCCGACTCCCTGCGCTGCGCCGGTATGCCCGACGGGGACTACACCCTGGGCGGACAGCCCGTCCTCATGCGCTCCGGCCGCGCGACCCTGCGCGACGGCACCATCGCCGGGTCCTCCATCACCCTGACGGAGGGTCTGCGGCGGGCGGTGAGCTTCGGGATCCCCCTGGAGAACGCGGTCTACGCCGCCTCCGCCGCCCCCGCCATTGCCGCAAACATCGACGTGGGGGTGCTCGCCGTGGGCAAACCGGCGGATCTGGTCGTGCTGGACCTGGACCTCCGGGTCCGGGCGGTTTTCGTAGACGGGGAGCCGGTGCCGGACGTGAGAGGATGAGGAATTTTCTGAATAAAAAAGTTCCGGCCAGCCCGCGCGGTATTTTCAACTTTTTGACGGGATATATTGGAAAACCAACCGTCGGGATCGGCGCGGCGATTTGTTCAAATATCAGGGAGGAACCTATGAAGTACATCTACGGCGTGGATCTGGGCGGGACGGCGGTGAAGCTGGGGCTTTTTGACGGGGACGGGCGTCTTCTGGAGAAGTGGGAGACGGCCACGGACCGGTCGGAGGGCGGCGGGCACATCCCCAGTCAGATCGCCGCCGCCGTTTTGAAAAATATGGAGGTTCGGAGCATCGCGCCGGGGGACTGCCTGGGCATCGGCATCGGCGTGCCGGGGCAGGCGTGGCCCGACGGGACGGTGGATGCGGAGAATCTGGGCTGGGAGCGCTTCCCGCTGGCGGGTCCCCTCCTGGACGCCACCGGCCTCCGGGTGGAGGCGGACAACGACGCCAACGCGGCGGCCATGGGCGAGTACCGGCTGGGCGCGGGGCGGGGGACCGGGAGCATGGCCCTGGTGACCCTGGGCACCGGCGTGGGATGTGGGATCGTGGTCGGCGGGAGGTGCCTCCGGGGCGCGCATCTTGCCGGGGGCGAGATCGGCCACATCCAAATGGAGCCTGCAGAGACGCTGACCTGCGCCTGCGGCGGTCACGGATGCCTGGAACAGTACGCCTCTGCCCCCGGCTGCGCCCGCATGGCACGGGAGGCCCTGGCGTCCTCCGGCGCGCCCTCCGCGCTCCGGGACCAGCCCGATCTTGACGCGAAGGCGGTCTGGGACGCGGCGAAGGCCGGGGACGGGCTGGCGCTGGAGGTCACAGACAGGTTCTGCAAGATCCTGGGCCGGGGCCTTGCCCTTCTGGCGGGCGTGGTGGACCCGGAGATCATCGCCCTGGGCGGCGGCGTCTCCCGGGCAGGGCGGGCGTTGACGGACAGGACAGCCTTTTACTACAGGTGCTTCGCCCTCACCTTCTGCCGGGACACGCCCATCGTCACGGCGAAGCTCCAAAACGATGCCGGAATCTGCGGCGCCGCCGCAATGCTCCTGGCGGACCGGTGACGCGCCCTGTCTTCAGCTTTCATCCCGCAAAATACTCCGGCGGTCTGGTGACTGCCGGAGGCTTTTTTTGTTGTGAAGCCGACGATCTCTCACTCCCGTTCGACCAGCGACAGCGCCTCGCGGTCGGCGACCAGGGTGAAGTCGCGGTGGAGTTGGAGGATGGAGGCGGGGACGCGGGGGGTGACGGGGCCGAAGAAGGCGTCGCGGACGATCCGGGCCTTGGAGGCGCCGGAGACCACCATCACCACCCGGCGGGCCTGCATGATGTCGCAGATGCCCATGGTGTAGGCGAAGCGCGGGACCTGGGAGACGTCCTCAAAGAAGCGGCGGTTGGCCTCGACGGTGGTGGAGCTCAGCTCCGTCAGGTGTGTGCCCTTGGTGAAGCAGTCGGCGGGCTCGTTGAAGCCGATGTGACCGTTGTGGCCCAGGCCCAGAAGCTGAAGATCAATGCGGCCCAAGGAGCGGAGGACGCTGTCGTATCTTTGACACTCCGCCCGGGCGTCGGGCTCCAGGCCGTTGGGGATGTGGGTGTTTTTGAGGTCGATGTTCACCCCGTCGAAGAAATGGACGCGCATGAAGTGGGCGTAACTCTGCTCGTCTGACGGCCCCAGGCCCACGTACTCGTCCAGGTTGACGGTGCGGACGGCGGAGAAGTCGATGTCCCCCTTGTTGTACCAGCCGATGAGCTGGCGGTAGGCGCCGATGGGGGTGGAGCCTGTAGCCAGGCCCAGGACGGAAGTGGGTTTTAGGATCACCTGGGCGGAGATGATGTTGGCCGCTTTGCGGCTCATGTGGGCGTAGTCTGGGGATTCGATGATTTTCATGTGGGGGGTCCTCCAATCGGGGGATTTTTATTGGGGGCCGTCCGAAGGGACGGGGGAGGGGTCTTCTTTTCTCTCTTTTGTTCCGT
>CANQKZ010000260.1 GCA_947624585.1 uncultured Oscillospiraceae bacterium
CCTACCGTGTATCTCGGGTCGGCTCACGCGGCGATAGTCGGTACGCCTGGGTGGAACCATAGCCGCGCGGTCCGAAGACTTAATTGGTTTCTGCATCAACTTCGCTTGGCCGCTTACGCTGGTGGGAGTCGATAGGTGGGCGGCTCTGTTTGGGGCCGCGCTTTGTGGGTGGGGGGTGTGGGGCCCGTTCTGGGGCGTGTCTGTTGTTTGAGGTTGTGCGTCGCACGTTTCAAAAAGGTTTTTCAAAATATCTTTGCCTTTGGCAAATTCATTTTGAAAACATTTTTTGAAAGGAATCTTCTGTTTTCATCCCAATTTGTGCGCACACCGGCATGGGGATCAGTTTCATACCGTAACCGGAAGAGAGCTGCCAAGTGGGTCTTGGCAGCTCTCTTTGCGAGTGGGGAATCTCGCCCCCGTTTAAATTCTCGGCACCAGTAGCAGCGTCCCCTTTTCCGGGGTACAGGCGGGCTCCAGTCCGCTGGCCTCTAAGATCATCTCCGGTGTGGAGAGGTGGGCTTTGGCAAGCTCCCAGAGGTCCGGGTCCGCGCATCGGACGACGGAGACGGAGGGGAGGGAGGATTTGTCCAGGGGCGTATCCTCATCGATCTCCACGCTGTCCACCCACTCCAGGCGCGAGGGGGTAAAGCCGGTTACCTCCGCCCGGATCTCCGCCCGGATCTCCAGGCAGGTGTCCCGGCACTGGACCGAGGGGTCACCCGGCACCGTGAGGACGGCCTGGGCGTTGGGGGCGGCCAGGTCTATCTCCGTCTCCGCCCTTCTCTGAGCGGCAAGCACCTCCCCGGACCCGTTTTCGTAGAGGACGGAGACCATCAGCGCCGCGCTGAGCGCCGAACCCTCCCCGACTCTGCGCACGGCCTGGGAGGCCACGTTGGCGCAGACAGCCAGAACCTTCGCCGCCCGCTCCGCCGTGGGAATCGTCAGCTCCACCTCCCGCGTCAGGGTCTCCCGGCCGACGAGGACCTCCGCCTCGCTGGCCCGCGATGTCAGATCCATGGGATTTGTGACGCAGTAGGCGTCCGTCACCCGCTCCACGGGGAGATCCGCGTAAGCCGTACATTGTGCCACCGCGTGGATCTCCAGGCTCAGGACCTCCCCCGCCCCGGCCTCCATGAGGCTCCGGGAGACGTAGAAGCCGGTGACGGACAGCGTCACATCGAAGTCCGCCGCCTCCCCGGGCGCGTCCGTTTCCACGATCTGGGAGAAGGGGGAGGTCAGCGTCTCCCGGCAGAGCCCGCCCTCCCGGGCTTCGTACAGCGCCTCGGTGACGGCGGCGCCCTTGAGGACGGCGCGGCTGCCCACCGCCCGGACGCTCTCCAGGGTCAGGGCGGTGCGGGTCCGCAGAAGCTCCCCGATGGCCGGGGCGTTGTCGGGAAGCCTGGCCTCGTCGGTGATCACGAAGGTCTTCTCCGCCACCGACACCGGCAGGCGCAGGGTTTCCTTCGCCGATTTGAAGTAGACCCCCTCCCGCTCACGCGGTTGCGTGGAACACACCGCGTCCGGCATATAGAGGGCCGCGTCGCAGGCGCACTCCGCCCGGACCACCACCTTCCGGGGATTCACCGTCCTGGCGTCCGCGCCGGTGAGGGTGAGATCGGCCGAAATCAGCGCCTCCCCCAGCTCCTCCGGGCAGTCGGCTGTCAGCTCCATGGGCACGGAGACGGAGATCTTCCGCACGCCCCCGCCGGACTCGGGCACGTACAGCACCGTCAGTTCCGCCGTGCCCGTGACGGTGACGCGCCCGTCGGAGGAGTCCTTGCCCCGCAGACACATGAAGCCCTGGGTGTCCAGGATCCGCAGGATGTCCGGCTGGGCGTCGGGGACGATGGCCTCCGCCGTCTCCTCCCGGTTCATGCGCCGCCGGAGGACGCACCTCTGAAAGCTTCCCCTGTCGCTTTTCAGGTCTATGTTCATGGCATACCTCTCCTTGCTCGTTGATTTTGACTGTGAGAGAATATGCGGGAATTCCAAAAATTAGAACATCAGCACCTCTTCATCACTGTGATCCCCACGCATATGAGGAAGATCCCCAGCACGAACCACCAGAAGGAGGTGGGCAGTACCAGGGACAGCACCACCATCACCCCCGCCGCCGCGATGACGCCGCCCACCGTCTTGTTTCGCTTCCTCATGCCATCCCCTCCCCGTATACACCAGTATATGCCGGATTTTCCAAAAGGTGAGCGCGAAAAACGTAAGCGTCAACTTACCCACCCCCAAAAAACACCCCTGAGGGCCAACACACAGGCCACTCAGGGGTGTACAACTGTCTCGTTGCACTAGTCAACAAAAAAAGGACACGAAAAATGGAAAAATCAACGCTAAAAACGCATTGTCATACAGCGTCATGCGCAGCGCACGACTCGCGGTACTGGGTCGGCGTCAGGTAGTTCAGCGAATAGGCGGGGCGCTGTTCGTTGAAGAAGAGGATGTAGTCATCGATCTGCCTTTCCACAGGCTCCTCGCCCGTCACGTGCAGATCCGTGAACAGCTCCGCCTTGATCCAGCCGTTGATGGCCTCCATCGCCGCGTTGTCCGTGGGCGTGCCGGTGCGCGACATGGAGCGCGTGATCCCGTACATCGGCAAAAGCTCGTTGTACGCCTTGGACGCGTACACTGACCTGCGGTCAGAATGCAGGATCATTTGGTACTCCGGGTGCCGCTTCTTGAGCTCAATCAGATCCTCAAGGCCGCTTATATATGTCATCCTGTCCCCGCGCTTGGCGGAAAGGGCGTGGCTGACGATCTCGTTGTTCCACAAGTCCATGTAGAGCGTCAGCTCGTAGTAGATGCCCTTCACCCAGAATGCCGTCATGTCGCTGACGATACATTGCAGCGGACCGTCGATCTGCATCTCAGATAGAAGCAAATTTAGGAAGATTCGATTAGGTTCGCCCGGCTTTTTGTACCAGTAATGCTTGGCTTTGCTCTTGATCCCGGCTGTTTTACAGCATTTGTGGGCATACGGGTCGGATAGGGCAAGTCCCGTGTCCAGGCGTATCTTGGCGTTCAGCCAGCGGTAGCCGTGTGAAGGATATTTGATACTAAACTTCAATAAGCAGTAGACAAACAAACACTCCCATGGTATAATCCCCCCGGTGATGAAAATGCGGTACAA
>CANQKZ010000261.1 GCA_947624585.1 uncultured Oscillospiraceae bacterium
CTTCGATTTATTCAGAGGTTCCCTAATCTTACTTTTTCTTCTATCGCTATCTTGTTTCGATCCTTCATATAACTATGATCCCCCTATCTCGACAGTGTTTTCCTTTTTCGCTGTCTACTATAGGGGGAGCATATCAGACGGAAGCGGGGGGATTTGCTGTCACTTTCAGGACCTGGACCTACCGCGTCCGGCGGCTTTCACCGCCGCCCAGACGGCCCAGCCTACGCCGCAGGAGAGGGCCATGATCCCGGCGAAGGCGGCCAGGAACAGGTAGGGCAGGCCCTCCCAGCCCACGGAGAGGGCGGCCTTCAGGACAAGTCCCACAGCCGCCGCCGTCAGCAGGACCGCCGGGGTCAGGCGCAGGAGGAGGCTTTTCACCTTGAAGCACAGGAGAAGCTGGAGCGGCAGGAGCACCGCCACGCTTACAATGAACGTCAGGGTGGTGAGCTCCACGTCACCCGCGTACACGTCAAACATCCGTTTCACCTTCCTTATGTCATATATAAAGAACCGCGCGAAAGGTTATTACTTCCAGCCCATAAACTCCATGGCGTCAGGCAGCAGGCGGACCAGGGCCTCCAGGGTCCTCTCCGCACTGGGGGAGACGTAGATGGAGATGGAGGAGGTGTATTTTCCGGGTTCCGTCTCCGGATACATGGGTCCGTAGACGGCGGTGGGCGTTTCGATCGCTCCGCTGCGGGTGTTCCGGTCGGCCATGTAATAGAAGCGCAGCTCCCGGTCGGGCTCGTCGGCGTCCCTCCCGTCCACGGTGCGGGCGCCGATGCGGCCGGAGAAGAAGTCGCTCTTCATGGCCTCAAACAGCTCCTCCGCGTCGTGCCGGGAGAAGGTCACCTGGGTGTAGACACCGTCGGCGTTGAAATGGGGCAGCATCAGCTCCGGGGCGCCGGAGTTGGGGTCGTCGCAGCTGAAGGTGTACACCGCCTCCGTCAGGTTGGCCCTGCCGCCGCGGACCATGGTCTCCAGGTTTTCAAAGCCGTAGGCGGTCCAGTAGAGCTGCCGGTGATTGTAGATGTCCTGGAGGGCGTGGGCCGCCGTGCCGGGGGTGTTCACCTGGGCCGGGTCGAAGTAGAACCAGTAGTGCCGCTGATGCTCCCCGGTGCGGGTGGTGTAGGTCATGTTGATGGAGATGTAGTTCAGCTCGTCGCTCCTCTCCCGGTCCTCCTTATAGGCGGCGACGGCCTCCCGGTGGATGTCGGTGATGTCCCGGATCAGGTCCCTGTCCGTGACGGTGAAGCCCACGTAGTCCCCGTCGTCTCCCAGGGTGCCATGGGAGTACAGATCGTGTATTTGGACGCTTGTCACGTCCTCCGGGTCGGGCACCCAGGTTTCGAACCCCGTCACGTCCAAGACCACGCAGGCCATCGCCGCCGCCATCACGACGCCCACCGCCAGGGCGCCGCGCCACTTGCGGAAGACCCGGAAGGACTTGTCCAGGAGCATCTGCCCGGCGAAATAGCCCACCACCGTCCAGGCCACCACCAGGTACGGCAGGGACCCGTCGCCGAAGATCTCCGAGGTGATGATCCCCAAACCAAGCCCCACGCACACGGCCAGGCCGTATTTGAACACGGGCCGCACCGCCCGCACGGCCACCACATCCCCGGCTGTCTCCAGCTTCCGGCGTTTGTAGAGGAAGAAGGAGGCGATGAACAGCAGCACCGCAACGCCGCAGTATATGAGCAGCGTGGGCCAGTTGGGCAGCGGGTTCCGGGTGGAACTCTCCAGAAGCCCGGTGGCCTTGTTGTAATACCAGTTGGCCGCGCTGAGCCTCATGATGGGACCGCACCACACGGCGGCCTCCTCCACCCAATCCGCGAAGCCGTAGAAGCCGTAATAACACTGCTGGCACAGGCCCATGACCAGGGTGTAGACGCCCTCGGCCAGGAAGTTGACGATGATATAGAAGATGGGCATGGCCAGGATGTGCCCGGTGAACAGGCCGCAGAAGAAAGCCAGGGTGTACATCACGAACATAGTCCCCGCGCCCACGCCCAGCCAGGTGAGGATGATCTGGGCGCTGAAAGCCCCCCGCGTCAGGCCCACCAGAGTGGTGAGGATCGCCACCAGGATCTGGGGGAACACCGTGAAGCTGAGTCCGGAGAGGTACTGGGTCAGAAACAGCCCCTCCCGCCGCACGGGCAGGGCGCCATAGAAGTTAGCGGAGCGGGAGGTGTACAGCGGACTCATCACCGCCATGGCGGAGAAGACGCCGTAGATGGCGGCGAACCAGATGTGGATGTCGATGTGGCCGGTCACGTCCTGGTAGAAGTTCAGCGCCGTCCCGGTGCCTCCCCGGCCCTCCATAAACAGCATGATGGGCATGATGAACAGCCAGATCGTCAGGTAGCTTGCCCAGTAGGGCCAGTACCCGGTCCAGTTTTTCTTAAAGAGCGTCCTGTCAAAGTACGATGTCCCGGACCGCATAGTCCTCACCTCCCATCTCGTAGATAAAGATCTCCTCCAGCGTCAGGGGCAGGGCCTCCATGAAGAGAGGCTCGAAGGGGGCAAATTTTGCCTCCGTCTCCTCCGCGCCGCCTCGGATGATGTATGTGTAGATGCGCCCCAGGTTGGAGGTGTGGAGGATCTTGATATCCTCCGGCAGCTCCGGGGGCTGCGAGGAGTTGAAGGCGATCTGGAGCTTCACAATACCGCCCTGAAGCTCCGACAGGGACCTCTCCAGCGCCACCTTGCCGTGGCTCAGGATCCCCACATGGTCGCACACGTCCTCCAGCTCCCGGAGGTTGTGGGAGGACACCAGCACCGTGGTGCCGTATTCGGTCACGTCCCCCATGAGGATGGACCAGACCTGCCGCCGCATCACCGGGTCCAGGCCGTCCACCGGCTCGTCCAGCAAAAGGTAATCGGGTCGGCAGGACAGGGCCAGCCAGAAGGCCGACTGCTTCTGCATCCCCTTGCTAAGACGCCGGATGGGCCGCTTCTCATCCACCTCGGGAAACGCCTCCCGGAGGCGGTTGTAGCGTTCAATGTCGAATTTGGGATAGATGCCCTTGTAGAATTTCATCATGTCCCGGGTGGTGGCGGCGCGATCCTCTGCGCGGAGCTTCTTACCGCACAGGGCTATATTCAGGCAAAATAAAAGAAAGGAAAGAA
>CANQKZ010000262.1 GCA_947624585.1 uncultured Oscillospiraceae bacterium
TTCCAAGCCGTATGACGAAGCTTGACGCGAAAAAGACCGTCGCGAATGTCTTATTTTGATTGAATATTAGTATCAGATACCGCTCTATCCCGATCTCCTCGCAGATCTCGTCGAATTCGAAAACCACATCGCCGATCTCCAAACTTTCTTCAAAAAACTCTGGAAATCTTCCCTGCGTTGGACTATAATGTGTGTTGGTATGGTTTGTTTGCATAAAATGATTATACCAAAAAGAGAAGAGAGTTACCAGGGGGTCTTGGTAACTCTCTTCCCTTTTTATGGGGGCTTTTTTCACAGCCCCTTTTCCTTTGGGCGCTCCCGCCCGTCCATCGCACGCAGTTTAATGGCATCGGGACGCGGCCTTGGAATTATTTAATGGGTGTCATTTTCCCACGCAGAACCTGTGGAAGATCCTGTCTGTCACGTCGGCGGCGAGGGCGCGGCCGGTGAGGCGGGAGAGGGAGAGCATGGCGGACTCGATCTCGGTGAGGACCGCGTCGGGGGTGACGCCGGAGAGGAGGGCGGTTTCCGCGTCCCGGAGGGAGGACAGGGCGGCGGAGACCTCCCCGGCCTGGCGGGCGTTGGTCAGGATCTCCCCGGCGGGGGCGTCGGGGACCGACGGGAGCAGGGCCGGAACGAGCGCCGACAGCTCCGCAAGGCCCGCGCCGGTCTTGGCGCAGAGGGCGGCGCGGGGGAGGCCGTCCCAGTCCGGCGGGAGGGTGAGATTTCCGGGCAGGTCGGATTTGTTGAGGATCAGCACCGTGGGGGCTGTCGCGGCGGCCCGGGCGACGATCTGGGCGTCCTCCGGGGCGAGGGGCCGGGAGGCGTCCAGCACCGCCAGGATGAGGCCGGCGGAGCGGAGAGCCAGGAGACTGCGCTCCACACCGATCTTCTCCACCGCGTCGGAGGCGCTTCGGATGCCGGCGGTGTCGATGAGGCGGAGCTTGACGCCGCCCAGGACGCAGATCTCCTCCACCGTGTCCCGGGTGGTGCCGGGGGTGTCGGTGACGATGGCCCGGTCGAAGCCCAGGAGGGCGTTCAGGAGGGAGGACTTTCCCACATTGGGCCGCCCCACGATGGCGGTGCGCACCCCGTCCCGCAGGACCCGGCCCCGCTCGAAGGTGGCGAGCAGGGCGGAGAGGGTGTTTTCCGCGTCCCGCAGGGTTGTGAGATAATTTTCCAGCCGGAAGTCCTCGATGTCCTCGTCGGGCCAGTCCACCACCGCGTGGAAGTGGGCGGCGATGTCCAGGAGGGCGGAGTAGACCCCGTCGGTCCTCCGGGTGACGGCGCCGGAGAGCTGTCCGGCGGCGTTGCGGACGGCGAGATCGGTGTCCGCGTCGATGAGGTCGATGACCGCCTCCGCCTGGGTCAGGTCCAGCTTGCCATTGAGGAAGGCCCGCTTTGTGAACTCGCCGGGGAGGGCCTGGCGGGCGCCGTTTTCGAAGAGCGCCGTCAGGACGGCGGACAGGGCCGCCGGGGAGCCGTGGCACTGGAGCTCCGCCGTGTCCTCGCCGGTGTAGCTGTGGGGTGCCCGGGACACGGTACACAGGGCCGTGTCCAGCGTCTCCCCGTTTTTGTTGTGAATTTCGCCGTAAATGAGCTTATTGGAGGCTGTATCCGCCATTTTTCTGCCCGATTTGGCGCGGAAGACCCGGTCCGCGCAGTCGATGGCGCCCTCGCCGGAGAGGCGTATGACGCCGATGGCGGAGCGGACCGGGCCGGTGGCCACGGCGGCGATGAGGTCAGACATGGAGGTTCTCCAGCTCCGCAAGCCAGGCTTTGGACACCGCGTCCGAGGGCATCCGCCAATCGCCCCGGGGGCTGAGGGCCACGGAGCCCACCTTGGGGCCGTCGGGCAGGCAGGAGCGCTTGAACTGCTGGGCGAAGAACCGGCGCACGAAGGTGCGCAACCACTTTAAGATCGTGGCGTCGCCGTAGGCACCGGAGAAGGCGTATTTTGCCAGACGAAAGATCTTCCCCGGGCCCATGCCGAAGCGGACGAAGTAGTAGAGGAAGAAGTCGTGGAGCTCGTAGGGGCCAACCAGGTCCTCGGTTTTCTGGGAGATCTCACCGTTCTCGGCGGGCAGGAGCTCCGGGGAGACGGGGGTGGCCAGGATGTCGTTGAGGACGCCAGCGAGCTCCGCGTCCCCGCAGGTGTCGGCATACCAGCCCACCACGTAGCGCACCAGGGTCTTGGGGATCCCGGCGTTGACGCCGTACATACTCATGTGGTCCCCGTTGTAGGTGGCCCAGCCCAGGGCCAGCTCCGAGAGGTCCCCGGTGCCCACCACGATGCCGCCGAGGCCGTTGGCGATGTCCATGATCACCTGGGTCCGCTCCCGCGCCTGGGCGTTTTCAAAGACCACGGAGTGGTCTGATTCGTCGTGCCCGATGTCCGCGAAGTGCTGGCGGACGGAGGCGGTGATGTCCACCACCCGCAGCTCCGCGCCCAGCTTCTCGGCCAGGATCATGGCGTTGGACTTTGTGCGGGCCGTGGTGCCGAAGCAGGGCATGGTGACGGCCAGGAGGGCGTCGGAGGGAAGGCCCAACTCCCGGACGGCCATGGCGGAGACGAGCATGGCGAGGGTGGAGTCCAGGCCGCCGGAGACGCCGACCACCAGCTTTTTGGCGCCGATGTGCTCCATGCGCTTTTTGAGGCCCTGGGTCTGGATGCGGAAGATCTCCCCGCAGCGCTCGCTGCGCTCGGCGGGGTCGGCGGGGACGAAGGGGCTGCGGCTCACGGGCCGGGTCAGGACGGTCTCCGCCGTCCCCAGCGCAAACGTCGTCCCGGCGACGCTGTACTGGAGGTTTATTTTCGGCTCGTTCAAGGCGCGGAAGGTGGTATTCCGGCGGCGCTCAAAGGCGAGGCGCTGTACGTCGATCTCGCTGACGGTGAGGCCCGTCCTGAAGCGGCTCTCGGCCAGGACGGCGCCGTTTTCGGCGATGAGGTCGTGCCCCGCGAACACAAGGTCGGTGGAGCTCTCCCCCTCGCCGGCGTCGGCGTAGATGTAGGCGCAGTTGAGCCGCGCGGACTGGTTGCGCACCAGCTCCCGCCGGTAGGCGGCCTTGCCCACCAGCTCGTTGGAGGCGGAGAGATTCAAGATCACCGTGGCCCCCAGGGCGGCCAG
>CANQKZ010000263.1 GCA_947624585.1 uncultured Oscillospiraceae bacterium
ACGTCCCGCCGCACGTCGTCCATGGTCTTGCCGTACCTGTCAAACCAGTCGTACACGTCGCTGTGATTGCTCCCCAGCCCCAGCCTATAGCTGTCCTGATGGCACAGTATGGATGGCACTGTTTGTCCCTTATAGTTCACCGTGCCCATCGGATCAATGCCGTACATCCGGCAAAGATAGGCGGTCAGCTCCACAGCCTCCTTGTACACGGCCTCAAAATAAGCCTTATCCGCGCGGCCATCTTGGGCTATCTCAAACTGGATCCAACCGTCATTGCAAGACCCCCTCTTCCCGGACCCGCACCCCCACGGCGCGTAATCCCACGGCATGGTCTGCACGGCGGCCACCGTCCCGTCCGCCAGTTTCCCGATAAAGGCGTTCACGCCCACGGACTTCGTTGTGTGTCCCCAGTCGTTTCCGTTCTTGTTGACCCCAAGCACGCTCAAAAGCTGTTCCCTGTTGGGGTCGTCGTCACACGGCTGGACATACCGCTTGACATTCGGATTGTTGCACCCGGTGTCATGCCACAGCACGCCCCTGACCTGCATCCTGTACGTCTTCTTGTAGCAGGGATTCGTCTTAAGCATACACTGGAGCGGCGCGTTCCCCTCGTGATACTTCATCCCGGAGACCGCCGCCGCGCTCCCGGCGAACCTGTCATAGTACCCCTGTCCGTATCCGGCCCGCTTCACACAGGTGTTCTCCCTCTGCAAAGCCGTGGCGTTCGGCCCCACACTGGCGGGCTTCTCAAAGTTCAAAAGGATCGCGTCCGACGCCGCCCTCACAGTGGCCGCGTCCCTCAGCATATCCACAAGTCCCTTATAGCTGTTCAGCTCCTTCCAGAGGAAATCCAGCTGCATGGAGAGATCCCCCACAGACTTCCCCGCCGCCCTGGCAAAATCCAGAAGATTCTGTTTCCGGCTCCAGTACGTCCACTGGCACAGCCCATACCCGGCGGAGTCCCGGACAAAATTCGTATACGTCCCGTTATCCACAGCAGCTGTATATGTATCGTCGTTCAGCCCCAGCTTCTTCTCGTACCCGTTCTGGAGGTTTTTGGGATTCAGCGCGCTCTCCGCGTAAAGATTCCCCAGCACCCCGGCGCAGGCAATATCGCTCAGTCCCTTGCCCTTGCCCTTGAAAAAGTCCCATATGATTTTCGCGTTATCCATTTCTATCACCGCCTCACAAATCCGCTATATCCGCGTCCTTTCGCCCAATGATCTCACCGTCCGAGAAATACTTCCCGATCTCCTCTTCCTCGTCGATGTCCTTGTACGTGTTGACCATTTCCAGGGATTCCCATCCAACAATCGACTTGATCACCGAGTCCGGGATATCCGCCCTCGCCAGCGAGGTCGTAAAGTAATGCCTCAGACAGTGCAGATACACGTCCCTCCCGCTGATTCTGGAATACGTCTCCGCCCAGCTATTAGCAGTGGACACCGGGATATGCTGTGTCGGATCGGACTTGTCCGGGAAAAGCCACTCACTTTGGATGCCGCGCTTTTCCCGCTCCTTCATCCAGAGGTCGAGGTACGGCTTGAAGGGCTTCGCCAAAACATAGCACGTCAGCATCTTCCCGTTGGCGCCCCGCCCTTTGGTCCGTATCTTCTCCGGCGTCCTGTAAAGAGAACCGTAAATGATGTTGTCATCGTCAAAATAGGACGCCTTAAACAGCAGCAGCTCCGACTTCCGCCGTCCCGAGTATAGCGCCAGCGCGAAGAAGCACGCCTGCTCATACTGCCCGCGCTCCACCAGCCTGTCCAAAATCTCTTGCGCCTGCCCCTCCGTCAGCACCGTCTTCTCCCGCACCGCCTCATTCACCGGGTTTTCTATCTTCCGAACGATGGATCTGAAATTCGGCAGCTCGTCGTCCATGATGGCCTCGATGTAGCTGCTCAGGGACGACAGCGTACTCTTGAGCCGCCTCACCCTAGCAGGAGAATTTTTGTTCTCCCGCAAAAGCCAGTTCTGGAACGCCACAATATCCCGCTTGGAAATCTCTGGGAAATACTTGTTGTCCGCAAATCGGAGCGCCCAGACAAAGAAAATGGCGAGGTCGCTCTCATACGCCCTCACCGTCGTTTCCGCCTTGCCCGTGCTCCGAAGATAATCGAGGAAGTCCTCTGTCAACCGCGCGTTCTGCGGGTTGATTTGCGTCATCAATTCCGGGCTGGTGATTCTGTTTTGCCTTGTTTTCCGTCCTATTGCGTCCACCTCCCTTTCACTTATGAAGTAACACTGCGTATTTTTGCTTATGAAACTATTTTTTCATGCTCCACGGATACATGAGCGTCCACGAGGGGGAATCCGGGGCCATCCCCGTCTGCGGCGGCGATGAGGCGCCTGAAGATGTTTTCTTTCATGTAGATTCTCCTTTCTGAACATTGACAGCATACACATTCATGTGTATAATAGGACTGGAGGAGGGATACAATGTCACCGTTAAAGATGGCCAAAAAAGCCCTTAAAGAACACGGTTTCATATTGGTGCGCCACGGGTCCGGGCATGATGTCTGGGTCAGACCCGGACGCCCGGGAACTGTCCCGCTGAAAAGGCATGATTTCAACGACAACGACTTGAAATATATTCTCAAGGAAATAGCGGTCCTTGAGGCGAAAGGAGATCATCGATGAAATACATCTACACCGCCGTTTTCACCCCCGCCGAGGACGGGACGGCGTATTACGCCCGTGTCCCCGACCTGCCCGGCTGCATCACCACCGGCTTCGATTTGGAGGACGCTATAGACCAGATCACCGACGCCATGTCCGCGTGTCTGTGTGCGGCGGAGGATTTGGGAATGCCCATCGCGCCTCCCACGCCCCAATCACAGGTCGAACATGGCCCCGACGCCATCTGCACCCTCATCCGCGCCGATACCCTGGCCTACCGCGCCGCCACCGACACCAGAAGCGTCCGGAAGAACGTCTCCCTCCCCGCCTGGATGGCGGAGATGGCCGACAAACGCCGCATAAACTGCTCCCAGGTCCTCCAGGAGGGCCTGCGGGAGAGGCTGGGCGTGCGGTGAAAGGCCCCTTCGGGGCTGTGAAAAAACACGCCACCCCAGGCGTGGATATTCACAGCCCCGTATTTTTGTGGAAAAAACCACATTTTT
>CANQKZ010000264.1 GCA_947624585.1 uncultured Oscillospiraceae bacterium
TTCGCCCCATCGGCTATCGGGGGATCACGGCCTTTCTGGAGGACCGAAGAGCGCCGCTGCAGCGGGCGAACATGGAAAAGCTGTTGGTACAGTATCGCTGTGACGATCTCGAGACCTTCCTTCAGGTCACGCACGCACTGTCCTTGAATGACACATTTTGGGTACGGCGCAAGGGTGAGGCGCTCACGTGGAAGGACGTATCATTGTACGCCAACGAGTTCACCGACTCAGTTTCTAAGGCCGCGTTCACCGGATCGGTTTTCCCCGCGGACCCCTCCCCCACTTCCCCGGAATTTTGCACGGGCGGACAGTTCGCAAAGTGTTGGATCCGTGAGCCGGACGGCATTTCTCTATACAAGGGCGGCAGCGATATATATGAAATCGAACCGCTTTCCGAGTATCTGGCGTCCCAGCTCTCCTCCGAGCTCTGCCCCTCCGCTGTCCCCTATGAGCTGGACCTTTACCTCGGCAAACTCGTCAGCAAGTGCCCCCTATTTACGAATGAATCCGTGGGCTTCGTGAGCGCCAGAGAGCTTTTCGGGAGGCGCAAGAGAACGATACCACAGATGCTGGATTTCTTTCAAGGGATCGGCGGAGGGGATGCCTTCCGGCGTATGCTTGTCCTGGATGCCGTTATCCTCAACCCTGACCGTCACTACGGTAATTTTGGCGTTCTCTTTGACACCTCGACTATGGATCTTCTGGGAATGGCGCCGGTATACGACAACAACCGGGCGCTATTTCCTGAGTTGGACCTTGACCGGCTTCAATCCCCGGATTGGTACATCGCCCGTTGTAAGCCGCGCTGCGGAGGGGATTTCCTCATGACAGCGAGAGAACTAATAACGGAGGAAATCCGCAGGGATCTGCGCCGGCTCACGGACTTTCGGTTCCGTCAGTCCCCTGCCCTGCCGGTGCCGGAGGAGAGATTGGAGGCTCTGAGCATAATTGTACAAAACCGTATCCGTGAAGTGCTCACTGACTGATTGGCGGCCTTCCGCGATTCGAACGCGAATACCGAAGAAAGCTTCAAAGGATTGCGACGCGGGGGGAAATGGTGTATAATCGGATTGAAAAGGTGTTAATTCCCCCGGAAAAAGTGTCATTTGAACGTGAAGAGGTGTTAATTACCTCAAAAAAAGGTGTTAATTGCCCCGATACCCTGTTAATTCAAGATGCTTTTGACGGCATTGGTCCTTATACTGTCGCAAAAGCACATTTGAGGACACCCACGATCTCGTCGGCTTTTAGAGAAACCGCTCCACACCCAGGACATCCCTCAAAAAGGAGAGCCAGAAGTCCTAAACATTTCCCTTTTCATATCCGCGGTTCTTTCACGTCTGCGCAAATAACGTAGCTGCGGCCTTCCGCTGAGCGTCCGTCATAGCAAAGCCTTCTCCGGTGGTATACCGGCTCTTAATTTGATGACAATACACCATCTCTATCAGAAAAAAACTAGCTCTATCACAGGGGAAAATGAAAGCCGCCCTATCGACAACTGCCACAGAAGGGAATATAATTTCCTTAGTTAATGAAGGGAGGCCGGGGCGTGGACGGGAAAACGTATATTGCCATTGATCTTAAGTCCTTCTACGCCTCGGTGGAGTGCGTGGAGCGGGGGCTGGACCCGCTGACCACCAATCTCGTTGTGGCGGACGAGAGCCGGACGGAGAAGACGATTTGCCTCGCCGTGTCACCGTCGCTGAAGGCCTATGGAGTTCCGGGCAGACCCCGTCTCTTTGAGGTGGCGGAGAAGGTCCGGGAGGTCAACGCCAGGAGGGCCAAGGCCGCTCCCGGACACAGGCTTGGGCAGGCCGAGTCCGACGACACCAAAGTTCGGTCCGACCCGTCACTGGCTCTTGGGTACATCGTGGCCGTGCCGAGGATGGCGCACTACATGGAAACCAGCACCCGCATCTTCAATATCTACACGAAATACGTCTCGCCGGAGGACATCCACGTCTACTCCATCGACGAGGTCTTTATAGACGCCACCAGGTATCTAAAGACCTATAAGCTTACCGCCCGTGAATTTGCCATGAAGCTTATTCTGGACGTGCTCAAGACCACCGGCATCACCGCCACGGCGGGGATCGGCACGAATCTCTACCTCGCCAAGGTCGCCATGGACGTGATGGCAAAACACATCGCGCCGGACAAAAACGGCGTCCGAATCGCGGAGCTTGACGAGATGAGCTACCGACGGAACCTGTGGGACCACCGGCCCCTGACGGACTTTTGGCGGGTGGGGCCCGGGTACAGGCGGAAGCTGGAGGCCAACGGGATATTCACCATGGGCGACGTGGCCCGGTGTTCCTTAAACGACGAGGAGCGGCTCTATAAGCTTTTCGGTGTCAACGCGGAACTTCTCATCGACCACGCTTGGGGTTGGGAGCCCTGCACGATTGCCGACATCAAGGCGTACAAGCCGGAGGCCAACTCCATCGGCGCTGGACAGGTCCTGCAAAGTCCCTATGAATTCGAAAAAGCCAAGCTTATCGTCCGAGAGATGACGGAGGGGCTGGCGCTGGAGCTGGTGGACAAGGGTTTGGTGACGAACCAGCTTGTGCTGACCGTCGGCTACGACACGGAGAGCCTGAAGGGAGATACGGGCTACGAAGGCCCCGTCACAACGGACCGGTACGGTCGCAAGGTCCCCAAGCACGCCCACGGCACGGCAAATCTGGAGCGCCGCACCGCCTCTACGAGACTCCTGACGGACGCGGCGACGGAGCTTTTTGACCGCATTGTGGACAAGCGCCTTCTTGTGCGCCGGGTCTACATCACGGCGACCCATGTGGCCGGCGAGCGGGAGGCGGACACCGACGCCCCTATGGAGCAGTTAGATCTGTTTTCCGACCCGGAAACCCAGCGGCAGGAGGAAGAAAAGCTCCAAAAGGAGCGGCGGATGCAGGAGGCTATGCTCCAGATCAAACGCAAATATGGCAAAAACGCCATCCTCAAAGGCATGAATTTCGAGGAGGGGGCCACCGCCCGTGAACGCAATCGCCAAGTGGGAGGGCATAAAGAATGAGCAACTATGACGACATCATCAACCTGCCCCACCACGTCTCGAAAAAGCACCCGCAGATGTCCATGCTTGACCGGGCAG
>CANQKZ010000265.1 GCA_947624585.1 uncultured Oscillospiraceae bacterium
AGCCTCAACCCGGCTGAATCTTTTTTACTTTTTTTCGCCGCAGTATCTGCGGCTGATTCCTTATGCCCTTTTTAGGGTTGGCTCGTGGAGAACGATGTTTCAAACTTCTCTCTCCGTATCTGGGATACCGACATTGTACGCCCCGGAGAGGCGTTTTGTCAAGGCATTGAAACCACGTTGACATTCCCGCCTCCGCCGTGCTATACTTCTGAAAAAGTTCCAATCAGAAAAGCGGGAGGTTTGTCATGGAGTTGACGGATCTGAAGGTCATCATGCCCCTTTTGGAGCGCCACGGGTTCCACTTTTCCAAATCCAAGGGGCAGAATTTCCTCATCGCCCCCTGGGTGCCGGAGCGCATCGCGGCGGAGTCGGGCGTCGGCGAGCGCACCGGCGTTCTGGAGATCGGCCCCGGCGTGGGGTGCCTGACGGCGGAGCTGGCGAAAAGGGCCGGGCGGGTGCTGGCGCTGGAGATCGACGGGCGGCTCATGCCGGTTTTGGCGGAGACGGTGGGAGAATTTGAAAACGTCACCGTCCTCAACGGGGACGTGATGGCGGCGGACCTGCCGGAGCTGGTGGACCGGTATTTCGGCGGCCTCTCCCCCGCCGTCTGCGCCAATCTGCCCTACAACATCACCTCTCCAGTGCTGACGAAGCTCATCGGCTCCGGCCTGTTCGGGACAGTGACGGTGATGATCCAGCGGGAGGTGGCCCGCCGCGTCTGCGCCAAACCGGGGACGGCGGACTACGGCGCCTTCGGCGTCTTCGCGGACTTCTACTGCCGGGCGAAGCTCCTTTTCGACGTGCCACCGGACTGCTTTCAGCCCCGGCCCAAGGTCACAAGCTCCGTGATCCGCCTGGAGCGCCGGGACGCGCTCGCCGCGAACGTGGACGAAAAGCTCTTCTTCCGTATCGTCCGGGCCGCCTTCAACCAGCGGCGCAAGACGCTGGTCAACGCCCTGTCCTCCGGCCTGACGCTGGGGAAGGGGGAGATCGCGGAGGCCGTCGCCGCCTGCGGCCTTCCCGAGGCGGTCCGGGGCGAAACGCTGGGGATCCCGGAGTTCGCCGCGCTGACGGAGGAGATCGGGAGGCGGCTGACATGATCCTTCCGGAGTCCTTTTACCGCCGGGACACCCTGACGGTGGCCCGGGAGCTGGTGGGCTGTACCCTGATTTCCCGGGCTGGGGGCGGGGAGACAAGGGGGGTTATCGTGGAGACGGAGGCATACCGGGGGCCGCTGGACCCGGCGGCCCACTCCTACCGGGGGCGCACGGAGCGGGTCCGGGCGCTCTTCGAGGGGAAGGGGCTTGCGTACATCTACCTCATCTACGGGATGTACTGGTGCCTCAACCTGTCCTGCGGTTTTGATGCAGACCCGGACTGTGTGCTCATACGCGCCCTGGAGCCTGTGGGCGGCCTCCGGCTCATGGCGGAGCGCCGCCGGACCGCGAAGGCCGCGAACCTCTGCTCCGGGCCGGGGAAGCTGTGCGCGGCGTTGGGGATCGCGAAGGAGCTCTACGGGGTCCGGGTATACGACCCCCTCTCCCCTCTCACCGTGGAGGGCGGGGAGGCGGGGCTGACCGTGGACACCTCTCCCCGGATCGGCATCGACTACGCGGGGGAGGCGAAAAACTGGCCCTGGAGATTCACATTGGCCGGGAATCCGTATGTGTCCAGGCGCGGATGACACAACATTTTGTGGAAGCGTCATTCTTTTTAGCTCAAAAAATCATAACTTCCCGTTAAAAGTTTGTCATGTGTGACGTTGCAATTTTTTGCCCATTTAGTGTAGAATGATATACAGAGAAATTTGTATCTCTACAAGGAGGTTAATCAAATGTACACCAAAAATCAGGCAGTTCTCACCTGGATAGACGAGATGGCCACCCTGACAAAGCCCGGGAAGATCGTCTGGATCGACGGGTCCGAGGAGCAGCTTGAGTCCCTCCGCCAGGAGGGCTACAGGACCGGCGAGCTCATCAAGCTCAACGATCAGGAGCTCCCCGGCTGCGTCTATCACCGCTCCGCCGTCAACGACGTGGCGCGTGTTGAGGACCGTACCTTTATTTGCTGCGAGAAGAAAGAGGACGCAGGCCCCACCAACAACTGGATGGACCCCAAAGAGATGAAGACCATGCTCTACGGCATCTACGACGGGTCCATGAAGGGCCGCACCATGTATGTGATCCCCTACTCCATGTCCATCGTGGGCTCCCCCTTCGCAAAATACGGCATCGAGCTTACAGACTCCATCTACGTGGTCATCTCCATGGCCATCATGACCCGCGTGGGGCTTGACGTGTATGACGCCCTGGGCGACAGCGCCGACTTCATCAAGGGCCTCCACGCCAAGGCGGATCTGGACCCCGAGAAGCGCTACATCGTCCACTTCCCCCAGGAGAACCTGATCATGTCCGTCAACTCCGGCTACGGCGGAAACGTGCTGCTGGGCAAGAAGTGCTTCGCCCTGCGCATCGCCTCGTGCCTGGGCCGTGACGAGGGCTGGATGGCCGAGCATATGCTGATCCTCGGCGTGGAGTTCCCCAACGGAGAGGTCCACTACATCTCCGCCGCCTTCCCCTCCGCCTGCGGCAAGACGAACCTTGCCATGCTGATCCCCCCCGAGGGGTACAGGGCCAAGGGTTACAAGGTCTGGACCGTGGGCGACGACATCGCCTGGATCCGTCCCGGCCCCGACGGGCGTCTGTGGGCCGTAAACCCGGAGAACGGCTTCTTCGGCGTGGCCCCCGGCACCTCCATGAAGTCCAATCCCAACGCCATGATGTCCACCAAGAAGAACACCATCTTCACAAACGTGGTCCTCAAGCCCGACGGAACGGTCTGGTGGGAGGGCATGGACAAGAATCCCCCCGAGGGCGCCCTCAACTGGAAGGGCGAGCCCTGGGACCCCGCCGACGGCTCCAAGGGCGCGCACCCCAACTCCCGCTTCACCGCCCCGGCGCGCAATTGCCCCTGCCTCTCCAAGGAGTATGACAACCCCCAGGGCGTGCCTCTGGACGCCATGCTCTTCGGCGGACGCCGGGCCAAGACCGCGCCCCTGGTCTATCAGTCCCGGGACTGGAATCACGGCGTGTTCCTGGGCGCCACCGTG
>CANQKZ010000266.1 GCA_947624585.1 uncultured Oscillospiraceae bacterium
GCCATCAAGCCGAGGGGGTAAAGTATGAGCTTTCTTGACGAACTGAAAAAGGAGCAGGAGCGCGTAAAGGAGGAACAAAACTCCACCGGCCAGCGCGTCTATGTCCAGGGCACGGCCTCCAGCGGCAAGGTGCAGGGGAGTACATCGTCAATCCCCTGATTGAAACATACGACCGAGCCGTTTCCCAGACGACAACCGCCGCCCCCACGATAGACCCGCGGTCCCTCATGCCCTATCAGGCCGCCCCTGGCTCTCTCCGACTTCTACCACCGTCCCGGAGCTGGGCCAGCGCGTTTCCCAACAGGTGGAGGATCTGCAAAACCGGAACGCCGACCTCTCCCGCACCATCGGCACGCTGGAGAAAAGCGCCTCCGGCCTCATGTCCCTGTTCCCGGGCCAGAGCCGGAGGGCGGAGGAGCTTCAGAAGCAGCAGGAGGAATATGACCGGAACACCCGCGCCGTCACCGCCCTCACGGCGGGCCAGGAGGCGCGGGAGGCCGCAGTCCGACAGGGCCGCCCCGCCGTCCCCACCCCCGACACGCACATTTATTCCTCCGGCCTCGCCGAGACGCCCGCCGCCCGCGCCGTCGGGCAGAGAATCGAGGAGAGCGAGGACGCCTGGAAAAACGGCTACCCGGCGGAGGTCCAGGCCCAGGCGCAAAGCCTCTACAACACCACCTTCAACGACCTCATTTCAAAAGGCGTTGACCGGGCGCAGGCCGACCTGCAGGCGGGCAAGGCCCAGGCCGACTACCTGCTGAACGCCGCCAACAACCGGGGGAACGTCCGCGCATCCCTCGCCGGGGAGTACTACAACGCCAGAGTGACCGACGAGCAGACCCGCCTCGCCGCCGACAGCCGGGCCAGCCGCGCCTTTGAGGACCTTTACAAGGTGGATGACGCCGAGGATGCCATGATCCGGCTCCTGGAAAAGACGAGCCGGGGGCAGGACAACTGGCAGGAGGACGCGCAGATCATCGCCGACGCGCTGAACATCACGGTGGAGAACTCCGGCGGGATGGACGCATACCGCGCCCGCCTCCAGACCGCCCTCAGCAATGGCGCGTTGGATGCCCGCAGAAGCTCCGACGAGCAGACGGTACGGGACAGCGGCCTGGACCTGGACCTTCTGAAGGAGGCCAGGGAACGGCAGGAGACCGCGCAGATGGCCCGGGAGCGCCAGACGTACATCGCCGAGGAGACGAAGCGCGACCCGTGGGGCATGAACCTCACCAGCGTCCTTCTCTCCCCCCTGCAAGGCGCCGAGTATGTCTCCCAGTCTTTGGGGAACATCGGGCACAACGACACAAGCGACCTGCGCAATTACCGCCCCCTGGACGCGAACGCCATGCCCCTGACGGACACGGTCAGCGGAATCCGCGACGCCACCGCGCAGAACATAGACAACCGTGTTCTGTCCTTCCTCTACCAAACCGGCATGAGCATCGCCGACAGCACCGCCCAGATCGCCGCCCTTGGCCCCGCCTCCGTGTTCGTGATGGCCGGGTCCTCCGCTGCGAGCCAGATGCGCGACGTGCTCCGGCGCGGCGGCACCAACCGTCAGGCCATCCTCTCCGACGCGGCGGCGGGAGCGGCGGAGGCCCTCTTCGAGAAGGTCAGCATCGACAACCTCCTCGCAAACAAATCCGTCACCGGCCTTCGCTCCTGGCTTGCCGAGACCGCGAAGCAGATGGGCGTGGAGGCCAGCGAGGAGACCTTCACCGAGATTGCCAACATCCTCAGCGACGCCGCCATCATGGGCGAAAACTCGGATTTCCGGAGAAAGATAAACGACTACACCGCCCAGGGCCTGACCCCCGATCAGGCCAAGCGCCGCGCGTATCTGGACAGCGTGGAGCAGGTGGCCCTGGCGGGCCTCGGCGGCGCCGTCTCCGGCGGCCTCATGGGCGGCGCGGTCAATGCTGTGAACGGCGTGCGGAACATCTACAACCCCCTCATAGAGACCTACGATCGCGCCCGGAACCAGGCCGCAGCGCAGTCGGGAACCCAGGAGACCGCCCAGCCCGTCCAGACACCCACAGAGCAATCCCAGCTCCCCGCCGCACCTGTACAGCAGGCGGAAACGCAGACGCAGCTCAATACACCAACCGCCCCCGCGCAGACCAACCCGGTGGTTGTGGAAAACGCGGAGGGGCAAAATAATAGCGCCCAAACGGCGCTTCCACGTATGAGTATGGAGGACTTTACCAACACGGAAAGCTCCGTATGGAACAATGTGGATTACAACGACACCCAGACGCGGAACGACATTCAGCAGAGAGTACATCAGGAAATGGTCTCCTCCGGCCAGGTCGTAACTGTCCCGGAAAACACGTTACAGCAGACGGCGGAAGCATTCCCGGATCTCCGTAGCATGAAAAAGTCCGAAAGGCTCCTGGTTTTGAAGGAGAAAATTGACTATCTAAAGAAAAACCTCCGCCAATTTCTGAACGGGCTGAAAGATTCTTCTTATGAGTTTGAAGTAAACGGCAATATCCTTGAAGCAAAGCTGTACAAAACCGGTATTGATGAAGTCATGGAGAAAGTCAACCAGAGCAAAGCGTCCATGCTTTACGAGACGGAAAACATATTCCGGAATGCCCGGTATCTCTACAGCACTCAGAGCTATGACGGAGACCCCAATATTTATCGCTGGAACTACTTCTATACTCCGGTACAAATCGGGAATGAAACGATGGGAGTAAGAATTGCCGTAAGGGATATGAAGCAAGGCACAAGTTTTGATCCTGAAAGTCAAATCTATAACTGGGGAATAAAAACGGATGCACCCTTGGACGGTGAACGCCGTGGCCCAAAGGTTGCCTCGTTCGGTGTCTCATCAGGTGCATCTAATGAAATAGTACCACAGTCCGCCCCCAATGTCAACCCCAATTCCGCCCAGCAGACCGCCGCCAACCCCCTGATCGACACCTACGACGCCGCCCAGTCTCCCAACCGGGACCCGGAAAACCTCGGCGCGGCCAAGCGCAATTTTACCAAAAATCGTTACAACACCTGGGTCGAGAACGCCGACCAGCTCCACCCCGCCGGGGAGAAGGCCGTCCGCAACGCCTCCCTCCCCACGGTGAACCCCCAGGGGGA
>CANQKZ010000267.1 GCA_947624585.1 uncultured Oscillospiraceae bacterium
ACGCCCCGGTCGGTGATCAGCAGCCTCCGGGACCCCTCCCGGACGTGGACGGTGTAGGCGCTGAGAAGGCCCGCCACATTGAGGCTCCCGGGCCGCTTCTTCAATGCCCCGCCGGAGGTGACGCAGAAGTTGCGCATGACGGCGGCCTCGCCCAGCTTCAGCCGCGCCTGCCCCTCCGGCGCCTCGTTGACGCCGTGCCAGTTGGTGATATTGAAGATCCGTTCGTTGATGTTGGTGGGGATGGTTGCCATATTGGGGGCCTCCTTTTCTTGTCTACAGGACCCTGTAGACGGGGGATTTACTTTCTTCTCTTTTGTGTTGACAAAAGAGAGGAAAGTAACAAAGAAGAGAAAAACAACCAGAGGGGGGATTTCGATTTCCCCCCTCTGGACTCCCCCTTAAAACGACCACACAGGGGTCTGCGGACCCCTATGTGGAGAACCCCGGGGGACGCGGGACGGGGGCCGGCGCGTTTGCCGTGGGGGTTGGGTTTACGCGGACTTCTTGGCGGCGAGGATGCCGTCCTTCTGGGTCTCCAGCACGAAGCAGTCGTGGAGGAGTCTGCCCTGGACCACGGCGCCGTCGATGTCGGGGTGCTCCTCCAGGATGCGGTACGTCTCGATCTTCTTGGGGGCGCAGGCCACGCCCTTCTTGACGATCAGGAACACCACGCCCTCGGGCATATAGCTGTCGGGCACCACCTTCACCTGCATCCCGGCGATCTTGCCGGTGGCGCCGTTGACGATGCTGTTCTCGCCCAGCTTGTCGATGTTCACAAGCTTGTCGTCCAGCTTGACGCTCAGCGCGTCGGTCTCGCCGATGTACACCACGCGCCCCTCCTTGGGGACCATCTTGTTGGACATGGCGGCGGCGGCCTTCAGCAGGGTCTGAACGGCGGTCTTTGTGTCGAAGGTGATGCTGGCGAATTCCGTGTAATCCCCCGCGCCCTCGGCCAGCTTCTTCAGGCGGTACTTGTCCACGTAGGGGATGATCACCTCGTCGGTCTCCCGGCGGAGGACGCTGGAGGCGGACTTGATCATCAGCTCGGCGGTGTTGTTGCCCTTGTCGATGGACAGGTTGAAGGATTTGTCGTCGGTGACGGTCATCTCCTGCACGGTGTCCCCCACCTCAACGAGGGTCCCGAACCGGCTGGTGCCGTCCACCTTGGTCTTGTCGTAGTCGTTGAGCTCCGCCGTCTCCACGGAGTACACCTGGACGGTGGCCACGCCCGTCCACTTGTACTTGCTGGTGAACAGGCCCTCGGTGACGGAGCCGATCTTGAAGCGCTCCACCACCTTGTCGGATGCGCGTTTTGCGAGATTGATTGCTATAATGTTTTCTCCTTTCGAGTTGTCGCGCCGCTGTTACACGGCTGTAGGGTTGATGGGTGTATGAATAAAAGTGTGAAAACAAAACACGATTTGTCCTATAATTTTGTGAGGCACGTGGGGATTAGTCGATATCCCAGCCCTCTTCGAAGGCGTCGGGGGTCTGGGAGGGGGAACCGGCGGTGGTGGCGCTGGGGGCGGCTTTTGCGCGGTTCTCCGCGTTCTTGCGGGCGGTCTCGGCCTCGGCCTTCATCCGGGCGATCTCCGCCCGGGCGGCTTTGGCATCGTGCATGGCGTAGGCCGTGACAAGGCTCTGGCCCTGACGGACGCTCTGCCACACCTCCTGGGGGATGTCCTTGGCCTGCACGTCGGGGTAGGCGCTGATGAAGGCGGCGAAATCGGCATTCCGGCGCTGGTCGGCCTCCCGGCGGGCGGTCTCCTGCTGCTGGCGGGCCTGATCGGCGCGCTGAAGGCGCTCGGTCTTGGCCCTCTCGGCGGCCACCGCCATGTCCACGTTGTCCCGGCGGGCGATGAGACTCGCCCGGGTGTTGTCCGCGAACTGCTGGAGGGTCATGTTGGAGCTTTGGGAAAGCTCGCGGACGAGGCCCATGATGTCCCGCACCGCGTCCATGCCTCCCAGGGCGTCCAGCTCACGGGTGAGGTCGGTGTAGCGGGCGTCATTGGGGCCCCCGCCGGGCTGCTGCCCGGTGGGGAAAGGAGGAGCAGAGCCAGCGCCTGAGGGCGACCCCGGGAGCCCGAGGTTAAGCGGCTCTCGCGACGACGCGGGAGGGTGGGACGGCGCGGGCTGTTCCGGTTCAGGGGCCGGAGCTTCCTCCGGGGCGGTGTCCGATTCGGGCACCGGAGCCGGTTCCGGCTCGGGGTTCTCCGTGGTGGGATTCTCCGTCACGGGGACCGATTCCTCCGGGGCGGGGGTTTCGTCCCAGCCCTCGTCAAAGGTGGCGTCATTGGTTTCTACAGTCTCGGGGGCGGTGATTTCGGTGGTGTCCATATATGCTTGCTCCTTTCGGTTTAATTAAGTAATCCTAAACGGTCGAGGACCACGGCCATCTCCTCGCGGGTGATGGGGTCCTGCCAGCGGTAGTTTCCGTCGCCGTCGCCTTTGAAGACGCCCTTCTCCCGGGCCTTGGCGGTGCTGGAAACGGCCCAGTCGCTGGAGCCGTCGTCGGCGAGGCTTGCAAAGTCCGGGGTGCAGTACCCCCGTATGTATCTGCCGTTCACGGTGAGATTGCGGGTCCACACCTGGTTGCTGACGTTGCCCTCGATGACGGTGATGATGTTTCCGCTGACGGCGGCGACCATGCCGACATGATCGGCGGATGCCGTGTTGTCCGTGTTGGCGTAGTCCTTGCCGTCCTGCCAGTCGTAAAGGACCAGATCGCCGGGGCGCGGTGGGTGTAGACGTCGTTCTCCACCCACCGCCCCAGGGCCTTGTAGGCCTCGATGAGCTTGTTGCAGGAGCACTCCGGCGGCATGATGCACAGCAGCCCCGCACGGTGCGCGGCCTCGCTGACGGTGACGGCACACCACGGCTCTGTGTAGCTCATTTTGTGGCCCCGGGGCAGGGGGACGATCTGGTTGTAACCGTCGATGATGGACTTGTGGGTTGCATCTCCCTCCCGAGCGCCCACCCAGCT
>CANQKZ010000268.1 GCA_947624585.1 uncultured Oscillospiraceae bacterium
AAATATTTTAGTGTTGGGCACCACTTGTTTCATAACCTCGTCGGTGCCTTTCGCAGAAAGGCGGTTTATAACCATGATACTTGACTACAAGCGGACGGAGGACGGCCTGGACAAGGCCGCCCGGAAGGCGGAGATCGGGCGGATGCGGGCCATGCTGGTGGGCCAGCAGCAGCTGATCCGTGACGCGAAGCTCCCTGTGGTGGTCCTGCTGGAGGGCTGGGACTGCGCCGGGAAGGGCAACCTCATCCGGGAGCTGATCTGCGAGATGGACCCCCGTTTCTTCCAGGTGAAGAACTTCGGCAGGACGCCGGAGTACGAGGAGCGGTACCCCTTTTTGAAGAAGTTCTTCGACGTGCTCCCCGAAAGTGGAAAATTTCTCTTCATGGACACCGGCTGGATGGAGGATACGGTCGGAAAATATCTCCGCCGGGAGATCACCCGGGAGGAGTACGACCGCCGGGTCAACTCCTGCAACATCTTCGAGCGCCAGCTCCGGGACAACGGGTACGTGGTGGTGAAGCTGTTCCTGCACATCTCACGGGACGAGCAGCTGCGGCGCATTACGGCCCTCCGGGAGAACCGGGACACCCAGTGGCGGGTCTCCGGGGACGACCTGTGGCAGCAGCAGGAGTACGAGCAGTTTTTGAAGACCTACGACGAATTTATGGAGTCCACGGAGAAGACCGCCCCCTGGCACGTGCTGGACGGCGAGAACAGGAAGACCGCCCTCTACGACGCCCTGGAGGCCATCACCGGTACCGTGGAGCGGGCCATCGCCGACGGGCGGTATGAGGGCAAGCCCACCGGGTACAAGTTCCCCCTCCTGGGCGGACCCTCCCAGAAGGACGCGGACCTGACGGCGACTATCGACCCGAAGAAATATGACAAGAAGCTCCGGGAGCTCCAGGAGAAGCTGGCGAAGCTCCACAACCAGATCTACCGGAAGAAGATCCCCGTGGTCATCTGCTACGAGGGCTGGGACGCCGCCGGGAAGGGCGGCAACATCCGCAGGCTCGCCTACCCTCTGGACCCCAGGGGCTTTGACGTGATCCCCATCGCCAGCCCCACCCCCGGCGAGAAGGCCCGCCACTTCCTGTGGCGCTTCTGGACCAAGCTGCCCCGCAGCGGCCACATCGCCATCTTCGACCGCACCTGGTACGGGCGGGTGATGGTGGAGCGCATCGAAGGCTTCTGCTCCGAGAACGACTGGCAGCGTGCCTACGGCGAGATCAACGAGTTCGAGCGGGAGCTCACCGACTGGGGCGCCGTGGTCATCAAATTCTGGATCCACATCGACCCGGACACCCAGCTGGAGCGGTTCGAGGCCCGCCAGAACACCCCGGAGAAGCAGTGGAAGATCACCGACGAGGACTGGCGCAACCGGGACAAGTGGCCCCAGTACGAGGAGGCCGTAGAGGATATGCTCCAGAAGACCAGCACCACCTACGCCCCCTGGTACATCATCGAGTCGGTGGACAAGAAATACGCCCGCATCCGCGCCCTCCAGATCGTCACCGACGCCCTGGAGAAGGCGGTGGAGGAGAATGTCACAAGAGGCATCAAGAGCATCAAGGGAAAGAAGAAGGAGCAGAAGTGAAACGCCTCCCCCGCCGGAATAAGGCGGGTCGAAAGCGGTATATCGGAGAATGACCATGAAGAAGATCTACATACACGGCCTGGGGCAGACCCCGGAGAGCTGGAAAGCGGTAACAGACTGTCTGGGGGATGAAGATCCCCTCCGCCCCGACCTCACGGAAATGATCCGCGGGGAAACGGCCACATACCGTGCGCTTTACGCGGGCTTTTCCGATGTATGCGACAGCTGTGCCACGCCGCTGACGCTGTGCGGCCTGTCCCTGGGCGGCGTGCTGGCGCTCCATTACGCCGTCGACCGCCCGGAGAGGGTGGGGGCGCTGGTCCTGGTCGCGGCGCAGTGCAAAATGCCGAAGACGATGCTCCGGCTGCAAAACGTCCTCTTCCGCCTCATGCCCAAAAGCGCCTTCGCGGATATGTGGTCCTCCAAGGAGGGGGTCATCAGCCTGTGCCGCTCCATGTCGGAGCTGGATTTCACAGAGTCTCTCAGCAAGATTGCCTGTCCGACCCTCATCGTCTGCGGCGGGAAGGACGCCGCCAACCGCAAGGCTTCCGAAGAGATGGCCGGAGCCATCAAGCGCAGCCGCCTCGCCATCGTCCCCGATGCGGGCCACGAAATAAACACCGAGGCCCCGGAAAGGCTGGCGGCGCTCCTCCGGGATTTTTACGGCACCTGCGGATGAACGAAATTTGAATCGCATCGCATCAAATGGGGCTGTGAAAAAAGTCCCGTAAAAAAGGAAGAGAGTTACCAAGGATCCCCTGGCAACTCTCTTCCTTTTTTGGTATAATTATTTCGTGATAGTCTCAAAACAAGGACCCACCCATCTCAAACCGCCAGTACCCCTAAGCATTTCACTGTTTTCCCTGTCAGGTGCAGCCTAATCGCTCCGATGTCTCTCCGCACCAGGTCTACCGCTTCATCCGCCGAAAGCGCCGCGCTCATGGATGCCACCGACAGCAGCGCCGCATAGCGATTCAGGTATTTTGTCGCCACACCGCGGTACCTGCGCATCATTTCCTTGAAACGGCTGTGCAGCCCGTTCACCGTGGTCAGGTGATATACCTTGCTGTAGCTTTCGTGACCCACCAGCGACACCTTCTCGCAGCCTGTTTTCTCCGCCAGCAGGTTGTAGCCGGACGCGCCGTCGCAGAGGATCACCGAATGACCGGATATGTGTTTTCCAAGCGCCTCCACCAAATCCTCAGAGCTGGGCTTCGC
The DNA here is from genome assembly GCA_947624585.1 of uncultured Oscillospiraceae bacterium. Taxonomy (GTDB): domain Bacteria; phylum Bacillota; class Clostridia; order Oscillospirales; family Oscillospiraceae; genus RUG626. Next base: position 2,816 of record CANQKZ010000268.1, read on the forward strand.
GCGGTTGACACACCGGGCCGCCACATGGTGCTCGCGGTCCGTGGCCACGCACACGCACAGCTGCTCGTTTGAAAGCCCGCGCCTAGAAGCTCCCTCCCCATGCTTTCTGGGTGCTCT
>CANQKZ010000269.1 GCA_947624585.1 uncultured Oscillospiraceae bacterium
GAGGAGGTTCTCCACAATCTCAACTCCATCCACGGAGCGCTGTTGCGGATGAACCGCTCCATACAGGCGGAGGGAGCCTTCGGGGTCATGAAGCAAGACCGAGGATACCGAAGGATCCGGCGCAGAGGGCTAAAAAGGGTCGAGCTTGAGGTTATGCTGGTCTCTATCGGCTACAATCTCTATAAATTTCATAACAAACGCAAGCGCCTCCAGGAAACCGCGTGAGATAACGCCGGTCAAGTTCCATGGGGGTAAGGGGGAGCTATGCCCTTTTTCGCTGAAAAATGTGGTTTTTTCCACAAAAATACGGGGCTGTGAATATCCACGCCTGGGGTGGCGTGTTTTTTCACAGCCCTTTTTTTGACCGGGGACTTTGACGTTTTAGTGCAGAAAATCACACAAAATAACGAAAAATTCTCCAAAAACCCTTGCAAAATTGTGTGGATTTTCTTATAATGGGGATAAGGATATTTTTGTAAAGGGGGCGCGGCCATGGGGAAGATCAGCCGGAAGAACTGGACGCTCATCTGGGTGCTGGGGATGGCGGGGCAGATCTGCTGGAACATCGAGAACTCCTGGTTCAACAATTTCGTCTACGACAAAATCGCGCCGGACCCGTCCATCGTGTCCTGGATGGTGGGGGTCAGCGCGGCGGTGACCACCTTCTGCACCTTCCTCATCGGCACCTGGGGGGACCGGGCGGGGAAGCGGAAGCCCTTCATCTGCGCGGGGTACATCCTCTGGGGGCTCTTCACCTTCCTCTTCGGCGTCACGGAGAAACTGCCCCGGGACCCGCTGTTCATCGCGGCCTCGGCGGTGGTGATCGCGGACGCGGTGATGAGCTTCTTCGGCTCCATGGGCAACGACTCCGGCTTCTCCGCCTGGACAACGGACATCTCCGACGAGTCCAACCGGGGCAAGCTGGGCGGCGTGCTGGCGGTGATGCCGGTGTTCGCCACCATCTTCGGGGCGGTGGTGTCCGGGGCGCTCATCGAGAAGATGGACTTCTTCGCCTTCTTCGCCCTGATGGGCGGGCTGGTGGCCGCTGTCGGCGTCCTGGCCCTCTTCACCCTGGAGGACGCGCCCACGCTGAAGCCGAAGCGGGACGAGCGGGGGTTCTGGCACCAGTTTCTGGAGGTGTTCAACTGGCGGACCGTCACGGGCAACCGGGAGCTTTTCTGGGTGTTCCTGGTGATGACCGTCTATTTCATCGGATTCAATGTGTATTTCCCTTACATCACCATCTACTTTGTCAACTACCTGGGGTACGACTACGGCATGACCGGCGTCATCCAGGGGGTGGGCCTGCTGGCGGCGTCGTTGACCACCATCCCGGCGGCACGGTTCATCGACCGGGGACACCCGGCGGAGGTGATCTTCGCGGCACTGGGCGCCAACACCGTCGGACTCCTGCTGGTCAGCGTGACCCAGGCGCTGCCGGTGCTGCTTGTGGGCGTGTTCGGCGCGGGGGTGGGGTACATTTTGGTGCTCCAGTCCCTGACCGCCTGGATGAAGAACCTGTACCCGGAGGAGCAGAGGGGACAGTTTGAGGGCATCAAGCAGATCTTCTTCGTCTGCGTCCCCATGATCGTGGGACCGGCCATCGCCGCCCGGGTCATCAACCGATGGGGGGTGGAGACTGTGGTGAACGGGGAGCCGGGCATGGTGCCCGCGCCCAACCTGTTCGCCATATCCGCCGCCCTCACGGTCCTGACGGTCCTGCCGCTGATCGTGGCGCGGAAGCTCAGCCGCCGGAGACTCTTCGGAGAAGGAGGCAAATGACATGGAAAAAGAGATCCTGACACCCGGCCCCGTGCTGGACGGAAAGGGGAGGCCCATCCCGGGGTTCTCCCGAAAGAGCATCCTCACCTACGACAGGAAAGCCATCAAGGCGCCGCCCTGGCGCGTCAAGGAGTGGGACTTCTACCAGATCTCCAACGATCATCTTTGCCTCCAGTTTACCATAGGCCACGCCGCCTACGCCGGGCAGGTGTGCCTGATGCTGTTCGATTTCGTCAAGGGCGTAAAGCACCTGGAGGCGACCGCCACCGTGCCGCTGGTGTTCAACCGGTTCCATATGCCGGAAAACGCCGAGTGGGACAACACCCTCGCCTACGATAAAGGCGGGTTTGCCATGAAATTTGAGACGAAAAACGGCGTGCGGACCCTGACCTGCCGCGGGGAGGCCCGGGGGGCGGAGCCGGAGATCGAGGCGCGCATCGTCCTCCGGCGGCAAAACCCGGACTCGCTGGTCATCAACCTGCCCTTCGACGAGTACGAGCACGCCTTCTACTATAACCATAAGATCAACTGCATGACCGCCGAGGGCTCCGTCCGCCGGGGCGGGGAGACCTGGACCTTCGACCCCGCCGACTCCTTCGGCATCCTGGACTGGGGCCGTGGCGTGTGGCCCTTCCACAACGAGTGGTACTGGAGCAACGGCGCGGGGTACCTGGACGGGGAGATGTTCGGCTTCAACCTGGGCTGCGGCTTCGGCAACACCGACGCCGCCAGCGAAAATATGCTCTTCTACAAGGGCCGCTCCCACAAGCTGGGGAAGGTGGACTTCCGGCTGGGAAAGACTTACATGGACCCCTGGCGCCTCACCGACCGGGAGGGGCGTCTTGACCTGACCCTGACGCCCACCTACGACCGGACCACGAAGATCAAGCTCCTGTGGGTGGACAACTGCACCCACCAGATGTTCGGCGCCTTCACCGGCACGGCGGTGCTGGACGACGGGACCAGGCTGGAGGTCCGTGACGTGGCGTCGTTTGCGGAGCACGCGGTGAACAACTGGTGAAGCGGAACGTATAAGAAAGGGGCTGTGAAAAAAGTCCCGTAAAAAAGGAAGAGAGTTACCAAGGATCCCCTGGCAACTCTCTTCTTTTTTTGGTATAATCATTTTATGAGTGCGCCGGTTCGG
>CANQKZ010000270.1 GCA_947624585.1 uncultured Oscillospiraceae bacterium
TTCGCTCAGTGTACCATGTTTTCCTGTCGAGTTAAAGGGGGGTTGTTCATATAATGTTTACTCGTTGATGAACCCTGTACGCGCGGCCCGAAAGCGCGGCCCGGGCTGTCTCGGGTCCGGAAGGGGGGTCTCCGCGTCCGGGACGAGGGCCGCCCCGGTTTGGGGCGGCCCTTCTTTTACCGTATCATTTTCCTCCCCGCTGGACGCGGAAGTCGCTGCCGTCGCCGGTGAGGCCGTCGCGGCGGAGCATGGTTTCCAGAACGTCGATGTCGGAGGAGATGTCCATGGCCTCGGACTCGTAGAGCTTGTCCAACTGCTTGCGGAACCCGTCCACTAAGGTGTCCAGGATGCGCTCGATCTCCGCCTTGGCGGAGCTGATGTTCTCCCCGGAGGCGCCGGACCGCTCGAAGTCCGCGTAGGAGCGCAGGAGCTTTAAGGTGGTGGGCAGGTAGTAGCTCATGAAGGACTTGATCTGGGGCTCCTTCTCCGGCTTCTCCTGGACCGCCTGGAAGATGCGGCTGGTCAGGTCCTCTATCTCGTCGATGCGCCGGGAGACGCCCTCGTCGGGGATGTCGTCGTTGAGCTTGCGGATCTGGCGCAGGATGGCCTTGTACCGGTCCTCGTTGTCCTCCTCCGGCTCCGTGACCGGCTCCTCCTTCTGGGGCGCGGCCCCGGCACGGAGCACCAGGGTCCCGTCCCCGTGGTCGATGTAGGCGCTGGGGGGCAGGAGGCCCTTCTCCAGCATGGCGTCCAGGTCCTTCACACACTTGCGCTCGGAGATCCCGGCCTTGGAGGCCAGCTCCGGTATTTTGATATAGTCCCGGCCCGTGACGGCGGCGGCGTAGAACTTGAAGCGGTTCTCCCGCTTTTTCAGGAACGTCCTGTACCACAGGCACCCGGCGCCGCCCGCCGCCATGGCGACGGAGGGGATGAGATCCTTCACCACTCTCCAGAAGGAGCGGTAGGACAGCTCCGTCAAAACGCCCAGGGTGGTCAGGCCCCCCAGGCCCGCGAGGATGATGCCCAAAATCAGCAGGAGCATCCGCAGTCCGTCCGCGCCCTCGAACCTTTTTCTGACCTCTCCGCCCTTATTTTTCTCCTGAACGGCGGCCTTTTTCTTCCCGTCGGAGGCGCGGGCGCGGGAGACCATGTTGGACCCCTCGGCCCCGCCCGCCGGGCGGTTCTGATTCTGGTTCTGGGGCCTTGCGTAGGCCGGGCCCGAGGCGGCCCTGGCGGCGTCGGCGGCGCCGGACGCGGCCGGGTCCAGCACCACCGTCTTGTCCACGTAGTTGATATAGGCCCTGGGCCCCAGGCGCCCCTCGGCCACCATGCGCTGCAGGTCCCGCATGGCCGTGTCAAAGCTGACGCCCACGGCGGAGGCCAGATAGGAGATGGACTCCACAGACCTACCCTCCACCACGATCCTGTACTTCTCCATCCGCTCCTCCTGACGGGAGTCGGAGGAGATGTTCTTCACGGTGGCCTTCCCCTTTTTGAACACGCCCGCCTTCCACAAAAGGAGGGCGAAGCCCGCGGGCCAGAAGACCTCGAAGGCGATGATGACTCCGATGAAAAACAGGATATTGGACACCATGGTGTCGCCGTTATTTCCTCCGCTTCTGTTACTGCTCATTTTCAGCTCCGTTCGTCCGCGTCGCCGCCCCCGTGGCGGGACTCCTGTCTGTAACTTTATTGCAAATTCCGCGTTTTGTCAAGGATATTTGCCGCTATTTGTCAAGAACATCCGCCGTTATTTGTCCAGAAAAAGGTTGTCCACGCCGTTTTCGTCGAATTCCTCCAGGTACTCGTCCATCCTGGCCTCCAGTTCCCGGTATCCGTCCTCCTCCGGGGGCGCCAGCTCCAGGTCCCGCCGGGCCAGCTCCTCGGCCAGGATGTCGAAGAATACGGAGTCCTCGTAGTCCATGATGGCCTCGTGGATGCCCCCCTCCGAGAAGGCCACGGAGGGCAGGACGACCCCGTTCTCGATCTCATAGAGCTCGTCGGTGCCCTTTTCCTGGAGGCACCCGCCAAAGATCAGGCTCTCCACGTCGTCGTAGTCCGGGATCCTGTCGTCCCCCCTGGCGGAGTTGAGCACCCAGTTGCCGATATATACAAGATCCAGGAGCCTGCGGAACTCCTTTGTGGATAAATCAAAATGTATCATTTCCAATACCTCCGGTCGGTCTACCCTCCATTATAGCAAATCCCGCGCCGGAATTCCATAGATAAGCCCGTTTTATGTGTGAATAATTTGTTTCGTCCCCATCAAAGAAATCGCGGAGCCGGCGCCCCGCGATCATTCCTTTATCAGACGGCGATGTCCGCGCTTGACACCGGCAGGACGGAGCGCAGCCCCGCGAGGGTGAGCTCCACCTGGAAGCCGACCTTTCCGGCGCTGAAGGCGATGGTGTCAAAGAGCTCCGCCGTCTCGTCGATGACGGTGACGAACTGCTTCTTCATGCCGATGGGGGAGCACCCGCCGTGGATGTACCCCGTCAGGGGCAGGAGATCCTTCTGGCGGATCATCTCCACGCTCTTTTCGCGGACGGCCTTCGCCGCTTTCCTGAGGTCCAGCTCACGCTCCACCGGCACCATGAACACATAGTGTTCGCCGGAGGCGGCCACGGTGACCAGCGTCTTGAAGACGGCGTCCGGGTCCAGGCCCAGGGCGCGCGCCACGTCCGCGCCGCTGACGGCGCCGGTTTTGGAGTAGTCCCGGGGCGTGTAGGGGACGCCGTGCAGGTCCAGGACCCGCATGACGTTTGTTTTCGGTATTTTTTCCGCCATATCAGTAGATGTCCTGTACCACCTTCTCCGGCGGCACCGTCAGGCGCTCCGGGTGCATCAGGTTGTGCTTGAGCATTTTGAGCCCCTGGGCGTAGTTGTACCCGTCGCAGATGCGCTCGTCG
>CANQKZ010000271.1 GCA_947624585.1 uncultured Oscillospiraceae bacterium
ATATATGCCTGCGTCGGGATCACCGACACCAATGGCCGCACGGAGTACAAGCAGGCTCGTTTTTCTTCCTTCTCCAAAGGCCTGCACGACCTGGCTTCCTGGCTTGCGAAATACGACTGCCGGGAGGTCTGTATGGAGTCCGCGGGGAAGTACTGGATCCCCGTGTTCAATATTCTTGAGAAGACTTGCTGGGTCACACTGGCACACCCCAAGTACACAAAACCTCAAAAGGGGAACAAGACCGACCGCAAGGACGCCAAGTGGATCTGCGATTTGTTTATGTGCGACATGATAAAACCCAGCTTTACTTTTCTCTCAGGTCCCACGCCGCCTCAGTGCTTATGGCTCCGTTCACCTCTGCGCTGTTTCCATATTCCCAGTGGTCATTTTGCAAAGACTTGGGCAGATCCCGCAAATCCATATGCTCACCTCCGGCTGTGGTTAAGGGGATTATATCCATACGCCTGTTTTGAGTCAACGAAAATAACTGTTGAAGCCGTCCGGTCAGGGCAAAAAAAATATGCCGGATCATCTGACCCGGCTTTGTGCAGCTTCTATTCAATTGTTGATGTCGCCAGTTCGAATCCCTCCAGTTTGGGGGAAACGAGGAAAAATAGGAAAATTTTGAGGTCGTTCCATTTCGCTCTGGAACGACCTCAAAACCCTTGCGGCGCAGGCGTTTTGGCTACAAATAGGAGTTTTAACCTGCAATTCTGGCGGAGATGGAGGGATTTGAACCCCCGCGCCGGTTGCCCGACCTATCGGATTTCGAATCCGAACCCTTCAGCCTCTTGGGTACATCTCCATATTCAGAAAAGCTGCGGATACCTGCTGAGAAAACTACGAAAAGCGTTAGAAAAAGCGTAGAAAATGGGCGTAGAAATTCGAACCCCAAACCGAAAGCCTTACGGCGGCAAGGGGAATCAGGGATGCCCGGAAAAAGGGGGACAAGATTTCAAGGCAGCCTCGTTACGACGGCTTCAATACGTCTCCCTATGAAATTGGGGGTACGGCGGTGAGATTTTTGTTGCAAATATTAAGATACACTATTATAATTGATTTGTCAAACAGTTTTTGCAAAGGAGACGGAAAAAATGAGCAGGGCGGACAGTATCTTTATCTCCAACTGCCGGGATATCCTCAGTTCGGGGGTGTGGGACACGAACCTCAACGTCAGGCCCCGGTGGCCGGACGGCGCGCCGGCGCATACTATCAAGAAATTCGGCATCGTCAACCGATACGACCTGTCGAAGGAGTTCCCCATCATGACACTCCGGCGCACCTACTGGAAGAGCGCTGTGGACGAGCTTCTGTGGATCTGGCAGGCCAAGTCCAACAACATCAAAGACCTGCGGGGCCACATCTGGGACAGCTGGGCCGACGAGAACGGCTCCATCGGCAAGGCATACGGCTATCAGCTGGGCGTCAAGCACATCTACCCCGAGGGGGAGTTCGACCAGGTGGACAAGGTACTCTGGGACCTGAAGCACGACCCGGCCAGCCGCCGGATCATGACCAACATCTACAACCACGCCGATCTTCACGAGATGGGCCTCTACCCCTGCGCCTACTCCATGACCTTCAACGTCTCCGGCAACAAGCTCAACGCCATCCTGAACCAGCGAAGCCAGGATATGCTCACCGCCTCCAACTGGAACGTGGTCCAGTACGCGGTGCTGGTCCACATGATCGCCCAGGTCTCGGGCCTGGAGGCCGGGGAGCTGGTCCACGTCATTGCCGACGCCCACATCTACGACCGCCACGTGGCCGTGGTCAAGCGGCTCCTGACCCGCAAGCCCCTGCCAGCGCCCAAATTCGTCATCGACAAATCCGTCACCGACTTCTACGCCTTCACCCGGGACAGCTTCAAAATGGAGGGGTATGAGTACAACGAGTTCACGGAAAAGATCCCGGTGGCCATATGAGAGACGGCCTCGAGATCGTTGTGGCCGCCGACGGGAGCTGGGGCATCGGCCTTCACGGCACCCAGACGCTGGTGATCCCCGAGGACCGGCGGCACTTCCGGGAGGTGACGGGCCGGGGCACCGTCATCGTGGGCCGGAAGACCCTGGCGGACTTCCCCGGGGGCAGGCCCCTCAAAAACCGCCGGAACATCGTCCTGACCCGGGACCCGGCTCTGGTCATCGACGGCGCGGAGACGGCGCACAGCGTGGAGGAGGCCCTGGAAATGTGCGCCGGGGACGAAAAGGTCTTCGTCATCGGCGGCGAGAGCGTCTACCGGGCGTTCCTGCCCTACAGCCGCCGCGCCCATGTGACGCGCATTTTCGCGAAAGCGGAGAATGACGACTTTTTCCCGGATCTGAGCGCCCTCCCCGATTGGCGCCTCGCCGACCCGGGGGAGGAGCGGGAGTCCGGCGGCCTGCGCTACGCCTTTCAGATCTGGGAGAGGTGCTGATATGGTTGGAAAGTACAAAGTGATCACCCTCTGCGGCAGCACCCGCTTCAAGGAGGACTTCATAGAAGCCCAGGAGCGGCTGACGCTGGAGGGGAACATCGTCCTCTCCGTGGGCCTCTTCGGCCACGCCGATGGGAAGTACGGGGAGGTCGTCACGGAGGACGTGAAGCGGATGCTGGACGATATGCACAAACGCAAGATCGACATGGCCGACGCCATCCTGGTCGTCAACCGGGACGGCTACATCGGCGAGAGCACCCGCTCCGAGATCGACTACGCCCTGCGGACGGGGAAAGAGGTCGCGTATATGTTCCACTGCCCCCGGGCCCGTAACTCTCGCTCTTCTCACGCACGGGATAAAAAAGGGCTGTGAAAAAACACGCCACCCCAGGCGTGGATATTCACAGCCCCGTATTTTTGTGGAAAAAACCACAT
>CANQKZ010000272.1 GCA_947624585.1 uncultured Oscillospiraceae bacterium
TCCTTGACGCCGCGCCAGAAGTTGCCGCCGCCGATGACGATGCCGATCTCCACGCCCATGTCGGCGCACTCCTTGACGACCTTGCACACATCCTCGATGACGTGAAAGTCCAGGCCGAAGCCCCGCTCCCCCGCCAGCGCCTCGCCGGACAGCTTCAAGAGCACCCGCTTGTATACAGGCTTTGTGTTTTCCATATGTGTTCCTCCCGCACAGTCTTTTGGGTACAAGTGTCTTTCATTATAGCCCATCTTCGCCAAAATTGGAAGTGGGTAATCGGATGTTTACAAAAATTTTGCAGGGTGTATATAAAAGGAAATGTTTTTTATACTAATATCCAATCAAAATAAGACATTCGCGACGGTCTTTTTAGCATCATACATCGTCAGCCGTCTTGGAAATACATACAGCCCATCAAGGACGACGACGATGCCATGCGCTCATTGGCGCGCCGAACTTGCGTCATTATTTTATTGGATTGCTATAATATCAGTATTAATAAATGACAGCCCGAGCCGCCCCCGTTCATATGGAGGCGGCTCATTTTTTCTTTTTGTGCCGCGACTTGCTCCTGTACTCCTTCCGGCGGCGGGTGTCCGAGGGGCTGCAGCGGTTGACGCAGGCGTAGGTCTCCTTGCTCCGGGCCCGCTCTAAAAGGCGCAGATTCCGGTCTGTGGCCGGGAGGATGTCGTTGTAGGTCCAAAACCGGCCCCCCTCGTCGGGCAAGACCTTCATGCGGCGTATGACCGGGCCGTGGACGGGGCAGTCGGCGGCGCCCAAGTAGACCACGCCGTCCTGGGTGTGCCAGGCGGCGATCCGGCCCACACGGCGGCACTGGGGGCAGACCGCCCGGCGGCAGCCCATATTGTTGAGGGCCTGGTCCAGGGACTGGAAGGGGCCCATGCGGACCTGTCCCCTCTTCTTGCGCATGGGGGGCCTGGGCGGAGGCGGGATGTCCGCCGGACGCAGGTCGATGACGCTCTCACGCAGGTATTTCCTGGGAAGGCACCCGGCCACCAGGCTTGTGTACATGGCGTCGTTGAGGGCGTCATGGAAGCAGAAGGTGTCGGGGACGCGGCAGTACTCCGCCGCCTGGTAGAGCTGGGCCCCGTTCTTGGAGCCCAGGGCCCGGGAGAAAGCCGTCTGCACGTCTATGTACCGGCCGGGGTACACCGGCTCCAGGCCGAAGCGGATGGCGTTGCGGCTCAGGATTTTGTAGTCGTCCCGGCCCCACTCGGCAAACTCCGTCTCCCCCTCGATGAAGTCCAGCCAGAGGGCGTATGCCTCCTCAAAGGGCATCCCCCGCTCCATGCTCTCCTCCAGCTCCGGGAGAAACCGTGCGCCGGGAGAGAGACGCTTGTTGATCCGGGGCCTTATGAAGGTATTGAATGTTCCGGTCATCATGCCGCCGAGGCTGTCCACCTGCACGGCGCCGATCTGGAGCACCTCGTCGAAGTACTCCGTCTCGAACATCCCGTTGTTGAATTCCAGGTCCAGGAAGATCATGCGTCTCCCCCCTCTCTGTCTGTAATAAGGAATTTATGACCTCTCTCGCGTCACATCTCGGACGCCTTTTCGATGTCCTCCCGGAACACGGTGGTCAGGTCCCGCTCGTCGATGTCCGGGTCCGAGGCCACCCGGTCGGCGTGGACGCCGATGATGTTCTCAAAGATGTTGCGCACGTCCCTGGCGTTGCCGAAGTTGGGGCCCCGGTTTTCGTAAAGCCGGGCAAACAGCGTCTTGGTGTACTCCTGGGCCTCCACCGTCAGGCGGTATCTGTTCTTTTCGCACATGGAGAGGAAAATCTTGTAAAGCTCCTCCCCGTTGTAGTCGTCGAAGACGAAATAACGGTTGAACCGGGACTCGAGACCGGGATTGGAGCTTATGAACTGCTCCATGAGCCCCTGGTAGCCCGCCACGATGACCACCAGGTCCTTCCGGTTGTCCTCCATTCCCTTCAAAACAGTCTCGATGGCCTCCCGCCCGAAGTCGTTCTCGCCCACATGGGCGGCCAGGGAGTATGCCTCGTCGATGAAGAGGACGCCGCCGATGGCCTTTTTCACGGCCTCGTCGGTCTTGATGGCCGTCTGGCCCACAAAGCCGGCCACGAGGCCCGAGCGGTCTACCTCCACAAGCTGGCCCTTGGAGAGGACGCCGATGGCGTAGTAGAGCTGGGCGATGAGCCGGGCCACCGTAGTCTTGCCGGTGCCGGGGTTGCCCATGAACACCAGATGCAGGCTCATGGCCGGGGTGGGCAGGCCGTGCTCCTCCCTGAGCTTGCGGATCTTGGCCAGGTTTATGAGACTGCGGACATTTTTCTTGATGTCCTCCAGGCCCACCAGACTGTCCAGCTCCGCCAGGAGCTTATTGAGGTCCGGCTTCTCCGGGCTCTTCTCCGCCTCGGTCTTGGGGGCGTCGGGGCCCAGGGCCGCGCCCTTCTTCTCCATCTCCTTCAAAAGCTCGTCCGCCGCCCGCTTGGACTCGTCCATGGCGGCCTCCAGGGGTTCGAAGTTGATGGGCTCCACGCCGGGATTGTCCGGCCTCGGCGCGCTCTGCGGCTTTTTGTCCGACTTGGGCTTCTCCGGCGTCACGCTGGAGCCGAAGCCCGTCAGGGTCACGGTGAGCTCGTCCTTCAGGCGCTTTATGTCGTCTAAGTACGACTGGGCCGGGCGGAGGTTGAAGGCGTTGAAATCTATGTTTGTGCCGTAGGTCTTGGGCTGTTTTTTCCTGTCTGCCATGTCTGTCCCCCATGAAGCGGAAAAATGATGAAAATTATTGTCGAGTAGACGGCTGACATTACTGTCGCCGCCCCTCACAGAACCGTACTTGCGGTTTTCTCGCATACGGCTCTT
>CANQKZ010000273.1 GCA_947624585.1 uncultured Oscillospiraceae bacterium
CGCGGCGGGCGATGAAGTACTCCAGCACGGTCAGGCCCTCACGGAAGTTGGACTTGATGGGGATCTCGATGGTCTTACCGGCGGTGCTTGCCATCAGGCCGCGCATACCGGACAGCTGCCGGATCTGGGCCATGGAGCCTCGGGCGCCGGAGTTTGCCATCATGAAGATGGGGTTGAACTCGTCCAGGGAGCTCTGGAGGGCGTCGGTGACTTTCTTGGTGGTCTCCTCCCACTCGGCGATGACCAGGCGGTACCGCTCGTCGTCGGTGATGAAGCCCCGGTGGTACAGGTCCTCGATCTCCACGGCCTTCCGCTCGGAGGCCTTGATGAACTCCTGCTTGGACTCGGGCACCGTCATGTCCGCGATGGAGATGGTGATGGCGCCCTTGGTGGAATATTTGTAGCCCTGTGCCTTCACGGCGTCCAGCATCTCGACGCTGATCTCGAAGCCATGCTTGTCGATGCAGCGGTTGATGATCTTCTCCAGCTCCTTCTTGCCTACCCGGAAGTTGATCTCGAAGTCCAGCTCGTGCTCCGGGTCGGACCGGTCCACATAGCCCAGGTCCTGGGGGATGGGGTTGTTGAAGATGATGCGGCCCACGGTGGTGTCCACCAGGGCTGTCTTGGTGACGCCGCCGATCTCGCGGCTGACGCGGACCTTGATGGGGGCGTGCATCCCCACGTCGCCGCAGGAGTAGGCCATGATGGCCTCGTCAGGGGAGATGAAGCACTTGCCGGTGCCCTTCTCCTCCCGGGTGAAGGTCAGGTAGTAGGAGCCCAGCACCATGTCCTGGGTGGGCACCGTGACGGGCTTGCCGTCCCGGGGATGCAACAGGTTGTGGGCGGAGAGCATCAGGATGCGGGCCTCCGCCTGGGCCTCGGCGGACAGGGGGACGTGGATAGCCATCTGGTCGCCGTCAAAGTCGGCGTTGAAGGGGGTGCAGACCAACGGGTGGAGCTTCAGGGCCCTGCCTTCCACCAGCACCGGCTCGAATGCCTGGATGCCCAGACGGTGGAGGGTGGGGGCACGGTTCAAAAGCACCGGATGCTCCTTGATGACCACCTCCAGGGCGTCCCACACCTCGGTCTTTCCCCGGTCCACCATCTTCTTGGCGGACTTGATGTTGTTGGCGACGCCGTCCTCCACCAGCTTCTTCATGACGAAGGGCCGGAACAGCTCGATGGCCATCTCCTTGGGCACGCCGCACTGGTAGAGCTTCAGGTCCGGCCCCACCACGATGACGGAGCGGCCCGAGTAGTCCACGCGCTTGCCCAACAGGTTCTGGCGGAAGCGCCCCTGCTTGCCCTTGAGCATATCGGAGAGGGACTTGAGGGGCCTGGAGTTGGCGCCGGTGACGGCGCGGCCCCGGCGGCCGTTGTCCATCAGGGCGTCCACCGCCTCCTGGAGCATCCTCTTCTCGTTGCGCACGATAATGTCCGGGGCGTTGAGCTCGATGAGCCTTTTCAGGCGGTTATTTCTGTTGATGACCCTTCTGTACAGGTCGTTGAGGTCGGAGGTGGCGAACCGGCCGCCGTCCAGCTGGACCATGGGACGGATGTCCGGCGGGATCACGGGCAGCGCGTCGATGATCATCCACTCGGGCCGGTTGCCGGACTTGAGGAAGGACTCCACCACCTCCAGGCGCTTGACGATCTTGTTCTTCTTCTGGCCGGAGGCGGTCCGCAGCTCCTCCCGGAGCTGTGCGGACAGCTTGGCGCAGTCGATCTCGCTGAGCAGATCCTTGATGGCCTCGGCGCCCATACCGGCCTTGAAGTCGTTCTCGTACTTCTCACGCATATCCCGGTACTCGGCCTCGGTGAGGAGCTGGTTCTTCATCAGCGGCGTGTCGCCGGGGTCGGTGACGATATAGGCGGCGAAGTACAGCACCCGCTCCAGGACCCTGGGGGTCAGGTCCAGAATGAGGCCCATGCGGGAGGGGATGCCCTTGAAATACCAGATGTGGCTGACGGGCGCCGCAAGCTCGATGTGGCCCATGCGCTCGCGCCGCACCTTGGCGCGGGTGACCTCCACGCCGCAGCGGTCGCAGATCTTGCCCTTGTAGCGGATCTTCTTGTACTTTCCGCAGTGGCACTCCCAGTCCTTGGTGGGCCCGAAGATGCGTTCGCAGAAAAGGCCGTCCCGCTCGGGCTTCAGGGTGCGGTAGTTGATGGTCTCCGGCTTTTTGACCTCGCCGTAGGACCACTCGCGTATCTTTTCGGGAGAAGCGATCCCTATCTGAATGGAATCAAAGGGCGCGTAGCTCATAATTCATCGTCCTCCTCGTCGAAAGCGTCGGACTCGTCGTCCTCGTCGTCATAATCGCCCAGAATATCGTCCAGGTCGTCCTCGTCGTCGCCCTCGGGGATGTCGGGCTCCTCGATGTCAAAGCCGGCCTCCTCGAACTCCCGGTCGTCGGCGTAGCCGCGCTCGTTCTCCACATCCCGGAACCCGTGGGCGTATTCGTCCTCCTCGTCGTCCCGGAGCTCGATGGGATTGCCGTTCTCGTCCAGCACGTTCACGTCCAGGCACAGGGACTGGAGCTCCTTGATGAGCACCTTGAAGGACTCGGGTACGCCGGGCTGGGGGATGTTGTGGCCCTTGACGATGGCCTCGTAGGTGCGGACACGTCCCGTCACGTCGTCGGACTTCACCGTCAGGATCTCCTGGAGGGTGTAGGCCGCGCCGTAGGCCTCCAGGGCCCAGACCTCCATCTCGCCGAAGCGCTGTCCGCCGAACTGGGCCTTGCCGCCCAGAGGCTGCTGGGTGACAAGGGAGTAGGGGCCGGTGGAGCGGGCGTGGATCTTGTCGTCCACCAGGTGGTGGAGCTTCAGGAAGTAG
>CANQKZ010000274.1 GCA_947624585.1 uncultured Oscillospiraceae bacterium
GTGATGTAGTTCTTGGCCACCTCAAAGGCGCCGTGGGCCATGATCTGCTTCTCCACCAGGTCCTGGATCTCCTCCACCGAGGGGGAGCGGCCCATGGTCTCGCAGTCCAGCGCCACCGACTCCGCGATGCGCTTGATCTGCAGCGGCGTCATCCGGGAGGGCTCCTCCACGGACATATTGGCCTTTCGGATGGCGTTCTCTATCTTCCGAATGTCAAAATCCATCTCCGCGCCGTTTCGCTTGATGATCTTCATTTCTCTGTCTCCTCTTCGCAGTAATAGAGTCTGTATTTCCAGCTATTGATTCAGCCTGTGCATCATTGAACACGTTTAAACCGCCCAAAAAACCGGCGGCACAATAGAATATACCACCCCCGAAGCCGAATGTCAAGAGGAAAATGGCACATATTGTGTTTTTGACATTTGGCATAACACAATATACAGTGACGGGGACCGGAACAACAAAAATGCCTCAAAAAAGACGAAAATTTGATTCCTTCATCGGAAAATTGGCAAATTTCCCGTTTTAAAAATCGCCCAAGACCGGTTTTTTCCCGCCTCACAGGACGATGGGGACGACCCCACATATTGTGATGCTCTCCGGCGTGACAGCGCAATCCAGCGCCAGGAGCCGGACCCCGGCGCGCCGCGCCTCCCCGAGGGCGTCGGCAAATTCCGGGTGGGTCTGGCGGTTGGGGGTGAAATACCGCGCGTCCGACATCTGGACGACGAACACCGCCCAGGCGTCGAATCCGGCCTCCACGCACCGGATGAGCTCGCGGAGGTGTTTGACGCCGCGCTCCGTGGGGGCGTCGGGGAAGAGAACGACGCCGTCACGCTCCAAGGTGACGCCCTTGACCTCGCAGAAGGCGCGGGTGTCCCGGTTCTCCGCGTAGAAATCCAGCCGGGAATCCCCGAAGCGCGTCTCGGGCCGGATGAGGGTGGGAGAGGGGAGGAGGAGCCCCTTTTCCAGGTACTCCCTGAACACCGCGTTGGGGGCGGCGGCGTCCATGTTGATGAGGCGGTCCCCCTTTTGAACGGTTATGAGGTCGAAGCGGGTCTTCCGGGCGGGGTTGTCCGCCTCCCGGACCCACACCCGGGCGCCGGGGACCAGGAGCTCCCGGCACCGGCCCGTATTCCTGACGTGGCAGACCTCCGTCCGCCCGTCCATCTCCACATGGGCGATGAACCGGTTGGGGCGGGCAAGGAAGACGCCCTCCCTGATATTGTCATATTCCATCCCGAAGACCTCCCATGCGCATGACCTCAATTTTACACCCCCGGGAACCAATGTCAAGGGTTGAAATTTTAAATTTTTATGATACAATCATCCTAAGAAAACGCGCGGAAAACGGGGGTCATTTTTTTGAATATCATCATTGTGGGCACCGGCGGCGTCGGCTACTCCCTGGCGGACAACTTAAACGCCGAGGGCCACCAGATTACGCTCATCGACACCAACGCCGAGCGGCTCAACTCCACCCTGGAGAAGATCGACGTGCAGGGCATCGCGGGCAACGGCGTCAGCCGCGAGGTGCTGGAGGAGGCGGGCATCCGGAGCGCGGACCTGCTGATCGCGGTCACGGACCAGGACGAGGTCAATATGCTCTGCTGTCTCATGGCAAAGAAGCTGTCCGGCTGTCAGACCATCGCCCGGGTGCGCAATCCCGTCTACTTCCGGCAGATCGACCTCATCAAGGACGAGCTGGGCCTGAGCATGGCCATAAACCCGGAGTCTGCCACGGCGGAGGAGATCTTCGACCTCATCCAGATCCCCGGGGCCATGACGGTGGAGTCCTTCGCCAAGGGCCGGGTCAATCTCATCGAGATCATCATCCCACGGGGCTCCCCGGCGGACAACATCAAGGTCATGGACTTCCCCGGAAAGATCTCCAAGGGGACCCTCATCTGCATCCTGGAGCGGGCCGGGTCCCGGAGCGTGGAGATCCCCGGCGGCGACACGGTGCTGAAGGCCGGGGACAGGATCTACCTCATCACCCCGCCCCGGGAGCTGGGGAACCTCTTTAAAAAGCTGGGATTCCAGATCAAGCCAACCCGTGACGTGATGATCGTGGGCGGCGGCAGGACGGCCTACTATCTGGCGGAGATGCTTCTCGGCACCGGGAGCCGGGTGAAGATCATCGAAAAGAGCCGCCAGGTCTGCGAGGGGCTGGCCGCCAATCTGACGGGCGCGGAGATCATCTGCGGCGACGCGGTGGACCGGCAGATGCTTTTAGAGGAGGGCATCACCGGCGAGGATGTGTTTGTGCCGCTGACGGACCTGGACGAGGAGAACATCCTCCTGGCGCTCTACGCCCGGAAGATCTCCAGCGTGCGGGCCGTCACCAAGGTGTCCACCTTCGGCTTCACCGAGGTCACCGAGGAGCTTCCCGTGGGGAGCATCGTCAACCCCAAGGAGATCACCGCCTACAGCATCCTGCGGTACGTGCGGGCCATGTCCAACTCGTCGGACTCCTCCAATATCGAGTCCCTCTACTACCTGGCGGGCAGGCGTGTGGAGGCGCTGGAGTTCCACATCCGGGCGGACAGCGCCGTGACGAACGTGCCCCTCTCGGAGCTGCGGCCCCGGATGATCCCGGACCTGCTGATCTGCTGCATCTACCGGGACGGGCGCGTGATCATCCCCCGAGGCAACGACCAGATCCGCCGGGGGGACACGGTGGTGCTGGTGACCACAGCCCACAAGCTCCAGTCCATCAACGACATACTGAAGTGAGGCGGGCGTATGAACTATTCCTTTATCCGCTGGCTGGTGGGCTGGGTGCTGTGCATCGAGGCGGCCTTCCTGCTGATCCCCC
>CANQKZ010000275.1 GCA_947624585.1 uncultured Oscillospiraceae bacterium
GTTATCCCGACCGCCGGTCTTGACGTTTCCGCTCACTCCATCGGCAAGAATGTGAACTTCTCCTTCAACCCCGCCCTCGCGCATCTGTTCGGCGGAGACGGAAAGAATCTCCTGTAATTTAGCGATTTCTTCCTGTTTTGTTCTAAAATGCCGTCGGCGAAAGCCGACGGCATTTTACATTCATAAAGCATTGCCGCTGTTGCATTTCGGAGCGCGATTTGGTATAATCTCAATACATTTCGCGCGGGGAGGCGGGGACGTGGACGGATTCGAGCTCTGGCCCGGCGGGCCGTGGATGGAGGACAGCGCGGACGCGGAGCCAGTGTGTACCGACTCGGTGCTGCTGGCAAATTTCCCCTCTCTTACCGGCGTCACGCGGGCGGCGGACCTGGGGGCCGGGGGAGGGGTGCTCTCCCTGATCCTGGCGGCCCGGTCCGAGCGGCTTCACATCGATTTGGTGGAGCTGGCCCCCCGCGCCGCAGCGGCGGCTCGGCGGAACGTGGCCGCCAATGGGCTCGGGGACCGGCTCCGGGTGCTGGAGCGGGATTTGCGGACGCTCCGGGAGGCGGAGGTTGGCCGGTACGGGCTGATCGTCTCCAATCCCCCCTACTTCGCCCTGGGCTCCGGCACCCCGCCCGAGGCGTCGCGGCGGAACGCCCGACAGGAGTCCACCTGCACCCTCCGGGAGCTGGCCGACAGCGCGGCCCGGCTTCTGGGGGACGGCGGGCGGTTCTCCGTGGTCTACCCCTGCCAGCGTCTCAGCGAGGCGATGGCGGCGCTGACGGCGGCCCGGCTGGAGCCCAAGCGGCTGCGGCTGGTGCAGGCGCGGCTGGACACGCCGCCCGGCGCGGCGCTGATGGAGTGCCGGAAAAACGGCCGCCCCGGCCTGCGGGCGGAGCCGGTGCTGATCTTGAAAAACCCCGACGGAACAGACACGGACGAGGCCCGGCGGATCTACCGCCTGGACCGATGAAGGAGGAGCTATGGCAGGAACGCTTTACATCGTGGGCACGCCCATCGGGAACCTGGGGGACCTGTCCCCCCGTGCCGTGGAGACCTTGCGGACGGCGGATTTCGTGGCCGCTGAGGACACCCGGGTGACCCTGAAGCTGTTGACACATTTTGACATACACCGTCCCCTGGTCAGCTACTATGAGCACAACAAGGCGGAGAGTGGCAGGACCATCCTGGCGCGGCTCCTGAGCGGCGAGAGCTGCGCCTTGGTGACGGACGCGGGGATGCCAGCCATCTCCGACCCCGGCGAGGACCTGGTGCGGCTGTGCGCCGGGGCCGGGGTGGAGGTCCGGGTGGTGCCCGGCCCCAGCGCGGCGGTGTCCGCCCTGGCTCTGTCGGGTCTGCCCACGGGCCGGTTCACCTTCGAGGGGTTCCTGTCCGTCAACCGGAGCGCCCGGTTCGAGCACCTGGACTCCCTGCGGGGCGAGAGGCGGACCATGGTGTTCTACGAGGCGCCCCACAAGCTCCTGGCGACGCTGACCGATATGCTGGAGGTGTTGGGGGACCGGCGGGTCAGCCTGTGCCGGGAGCTGACCAAGGTCCATGAGGAGGTACAGCGGACCACCCTCTCCCGGGCGGTGGAATTTTACAGGGAAAACGTCCCCCGGGGCGAGTACGTGCTGGTCCTGGAGGGCGCGGCGGAGGACTCCGGCCCCGGCGCCACTCTGGAGGAGGCCGTCCGCATGGCCCTGGAGCTCAAAGAGGGCGGCATGAGCCTCAAGGATGCCGCCAAACGCGCCAGCCAGCGCACCGGCCAGCCCAAAAACGCCATCTACGACGCCGCCGTAGGGAAATGAGAGCCGCGGAATTTTAGCACTCTCACATCGTGAGTGCTAAAATTCATGAATTATTCATAAAATTTCCATAGATTTGTCATAAAGCGGGTCTACAATACGAACCATAAGGCAAGGCAATCAGGCCAAGCCCCAAACCGAACCCCGGGCCTGCCCCATAGGAAAAACTCATAAACACACAGAGGGCGGACATAATATTTATATATTGGAGGTATTTATTATGTTTGAACTCAGACCTTTCCACCGCAACCAGGATCTCACCTACAACCCCTTCAAGGCCATGGAGGACTTTGAGAAGCGCTTCTTTGAGGACCCCTTCACCGGCTTCTTTGAGAACGGCGACATCGCGGAGTTCAAGACCGACATCTCCGACCGGGGCGACAGCTACCTGCTGGAGGCCGATCTGCCCGGCTTTGACAAGAAGGACATCCACCTGGATGTGAACGGCGACGTGCTCACCATCAACGCCGAGCGTCACTCCGAGCACGAGGACAAGGACAAGAAGGGCAGCTACGTCCGTCTTGAGCGGTCCTACGGCCAGTACAGCCGCCAGTTCGACATCTCCGGCGTGGACGCCCACGGCATAAAGGCCAAGTACGACAACGGCGTCCTGAAGCTGACCATGCCCAAGAAGCAGCCCCAGGCCCCCGAGAGCCACACTTTGGAGATCGAATAAGTCAAGCCACATTGAACCACACAAAAACAGGCACGCAGCCCAGGGCCGCGTGCCTGTTTTTGTCATAATACTAATATTCAATCAAAATAAGACATTCGCGACGGTCTTTTTCGCGTCAAGCTTCGTCATACGGCTTGGAAATACATACAGTATTCCCGGCGCCGCCTTCCTCGCTTGACACGAAAAATCCTCGCCGCTCGGGGACGTGTCGTAGGGAAACATTGTGAACCCCCCTAATTAAATGTTTTTTCGGTTGGGAGCCTGTGGTGATGCACAGGCTCCTTGGTTTGCTTCATGCTATTTCCAGTTCAGCGACCTGTATGAGGATGTCC
>CANQKZ010000276.1 GCA_947624585.1 uncultured Oscillospiraceae bacterium
CCCGGCGCGACAGGACCGGCGGGACCCAACACGGTCAGCGGGAGCACCGCCACGAGCTTTAACGGCCTGTTGAAGGGCACAGGCTCCGTTGTGGCGCAGGCCGTGGCGGGGACGGACTACGCAAAGCCGCCAATCGTTCCGGCGGCGGTCACGCTCAGCTCTTCCGGCTGGGCGGACAGCGCGCAGACGGTGAACGTGACGGGCGTACTGGCGGATGAGACGGCGCAGGAGATACACGTCATGCCGAAAGCCGCCGATATGAAAAACTACATGGACGCGGGGATATATTGCTCAGGACAGGGCGCTGGGACGCTGACGTTCACCTGTTCGTCCGCTCCGAGCGCGGATATTGCCGTGTATGTGACCGTATGGCCGCTGAAATGAGGGGGTGGGGGTATGATTTGGAATGACCCGATGCTGATGAAACCGGCCCCAAAAGAGGAACCCGTGGGAGATCTCGCGGTGGGTAAGTCCGTGTGGATTCAAGAGAGCGGCCAGTGGGTGGAATTTCTGGTGGTTCATCAGGGGATTCCGGACGCCTCGTTCTACGATACAAGTTGCGACGGGACATGGGTCCTGCGCAAAGACATCCACTCGGAGAGCAAGTGGGATGCCGGTGAAAGCAACAATTATGAAAACAGCGACATCAAAGCATGGCTTAATGGAGATTATTTCAGCACACTTGGCAAGGCTGCGCAGAACGCCATAGAGACAGTGAAAATACCGTACCGTAGCGGAGGCGGCTCCGGCGGTAAAGACCAATCCGGCACCAGTGGACTGTCCTGTAAGATTTTCTTACTGAGCGGTTACGAAGTGGCGTGGGATACCAGTACCAACAAATACTTCCCGCAAGACGGCAAAGTTCTCAAATTCTTCAGCGGGCTGGCAACGACATCTGCAAAGCGCATTGCGTACCTCGATGAAAAGGCTATTAGCTGGTGGCTCCGCTCACCGAGCAAATACAATAGTAACCTCGTCCTTCAAGTCAACTCCAGTGGCAATTGGTACAACTACAATGCCGGATACTCTTATGGCGTCCGCCCCGCTTTTATAATCCCGAAAACCGCGCTTTTTGACCCGAATACAAACCGTTTCCTGAGAGCTGCATAATTAAGAAAGGAGATAGCAAAATGAACAAATTCCATGAAATGGTAACGGGGGGCACGTAGCCTCTCGAACCAGCACTTTGCCGAAAGGCGGGTGTTGGTATGATTTTGAATCCGGTGCAACACAAGAAGAGCGGGCCCGGCGGGGCGGTGAACACGTTGGTAGTGCTTAACGACCGTTCTCATTTTAATAATGGTGATATATGGGTCCTTTATGACAAAACCGGTAAGGTTGGTGATGAATACCACGATTATACTGATGCTGAAGTGATATATCCTGATGTAGAAGTTCCGTTCACACCGACGGGAGTAGTTACGATACCAGTTGAAGACCTATATGATTATCTGTATGAATCTGATTCAACCGATTTATTTATAAACATTTCAATCGAAGGGAACAAGCTGATGGTGAAGCTGCGGAGCATAAAAGTGTAAGCGCCGCTCGCCCGGCACCGCCCCCACATTCCCCCTTGCATTTCGCCCGCCACTATCAACAAGAATACCAAACAAGGAGTGATACCAATGCCGCCTGACGAGTGCGGCACGGACGGGAACAGCAAATCAGAAAGGGTGATACTTTGGACTGGACAAGCATAGTGGTGGCGCTGACCGGCTGACCTGACCGGGCGTAAAAATCCCCCTCCGGGGCGTGGGTGTCACAATCTGGACGGGAGGTCGGAACCGGCGTAAAGGAAGCGGCGGAACTCTACGGTGTTTCCGGTGACCACGTAAAACGCGGCGTAATTTCCCACGGGGACACGGTAATAGGGAAGCGGGCGGCGTTTCGTGTCGGGGTAGGGGCGCACGGCAAAGGGGAAGCGCTGGGCCTCCAGGACCGCCGCCTCCAGGCGGTCCAGCAGCGCGGCGGCGGCCTGGGGGTTCTTCAGAACGTCCAGAATGTAGTTCAAAGCCTCCGTCAGGTCCCGGTCAAAGCCGGGGGTGTAGGCAAGCTCATATTCCATTGAGACGCGCCCTCGCTTTGGAAAATACCTCCTGATGGGTCAGGCGGCGGGGGTCGGAAGCCGCCTCTCGGTCCGCCTCGTCCAGGGCCGGGCCGAAGACGTCGATCCCCACCGGGAAGGGGATCCTGTGTTCACGGATGACGGCCCGGGCGAAGATGTTTACGGCCACGGATGAGTTCATACCCATCTCCGCGCAATAGGCGTCAAAGAGCCGCTTCACGTCCTCGTCCATGCGGACGCTCATGGTAACCAGTGCCATAGTCAACACTCCTTTGATGAATTTGAATACATTGTAGCAAAAATTCAGTACATTGTCAACAGAAAGGGGAAAAATCCATGAAAGAAAACATCTTCAAGGGCCTCGTCGCCGCCGCGCTGGCGGCGGTGGGGGTGTATTTCCGGGAACTGGTCGGCCCGGTACTGGTGCTGGCGCTGGTGATGGTCTTCGACTACATCACGGGCCTTGCGGACGCCTGGGCGGCGGGGCAGCTCAGCTCCAAGACGGGGATTCGGGGGATCGTCAAGAAGCTGTGCTATCTCGTGGCCGTGGGCGTCGCGGTGGTGGTGGACTGGATCATACAGACCGCCGCCGGGAAGATGGGGGCGGAGCTGGGGAGCTTTTACGCCTTTGGCTTACTCGTGACGGTCTGGCTCATACTCAATGAGTGCATCAGCATATTGGAGAACCTGGACAAGCTGGGGGTGCCGCTTCCCGCGTTTCTCCTGAAGATCG
>CANQKZ010000277.1 GCA_947624585.1 uncultured Oscillospiraceae bacterium
AAAAAAAGAAGAGAGTTGCCAGGGAATCCTTGGTAACTCTCTTCCTTTTTTACGGGACTTTTTTCACAGCCCCTTTGCTTTTGACATTTCCGTCCCCATATGCTACAATCAGAAAAACGGTACCGGAGGCGATCATCATGGACACACCGACCCGCGTCGTGGCGGCGCTTATCTGGCGGGAGGGGAAATTTCTCATCTGCCGCCGCCCGCCCCACAAGGCCCGGGGGGACCTGTACGAATTTGTGGGCGGCAAGGTGGAGCCGGGGGAGACCGGGGAGCAGGCCTTGGCCCGGGAGTGCCGGGAGGAGCTGGATGTGGAGGTCCGGGCGGCCTCCGTCTTCATGGAGCTCACCCACGTCTACCCGGACATGACCGTGGACCTGACCCTCTACAACGCCGAGCTTATTTCCGGCACGCCGAAGCTTTTGGAGCACACGGACATCCGCTGGATCGCCCCCTCCGAGATCCCCGCGTACGACTTCTGCCCCGCCGACGCGGAGATTTTGAAAAAGCTGATGCGCGGGGCCCGATGACGCCGGAAAACACTTGCGCCCGGCACAAATCCGGTGTATAATACCACCGGCGAAACGTTATTTCATTCTCAAAAATACATAAAGGTGTGGTTTTGATATGACTTCCTTTGAAAAACGCCTCCGGGAGCGCCGGGACGAGCTGGCGTGGCTCTACATGGAGCTGTACGACGACCGGGAAAAGCTCCGGGAGCTTGAAAGCTCCATGGCGGACATCTGGCGGGCCCGCGACGACTCCCTCCGGGACCTGGACGAACGCCGGGAGCGGGACCCGGACTGGTTCCTCTCGGGCAAGACGCTGGGCATGACCATGTACGCCAACCTCTTCGCGGGGGACCTCCGGGGCGTGGAGAAACGGCTTGACTACCTCTCGGAGCAGGGCGTCACCTACCTGCACCTGATGCCCCTTTTGCAAATGCCCCACCCGGACAACGACGGCGGCTACGCGGTGGAGGATTTCACCAAAGTCGACCCCATGTTCGGCACAAACGGGGACCTGGCCGCCCTCACCGCCGCCATGCGGGAGCGCGGCATGAGCCTGTGCCTCGATTTCGTCATGAACCACACCGCCGACACCCACGAGTGGGCACGCCGCGCCAAACGGGGCGAGCGGGCGTACATAGACCGCTACATCTGCTTCGACACCCCGGACATCCCCCGGGAGTACGAGAAGACCGTCCCCGACGTGTTCCCCGAGACCGCCCCGGGCAGCTTCATCTGGTGCGAGGAAATGGGAAAATATGTATGCTCCTCCTTCTGCCCCTTCCAGTGGGATTTGAATTACCGCAACCCCGACGTGTTCAACGACATGGTGTCCGCCATGCTGGGGCTCGCCAACCTGGGCGTGGAGGTCCTGCGCATCGACGCCACGCCGTATCTCTGGAAGGAACTGGGCACCACCTGCCGGAACCTGCCCAAGGTCCACACCATCATGCGCATGGTCCGCCTGATCACCGAGGCCGTCTGTCCCGCCGTGGCCCTGAAGGGCGAGGTGGTCATGGCCCCCCGGGAGCTGGCCCCCTATTTCGGCACCCCGGAGAAGCCCGAGTGCCACATTTTATATAACTCCTCCGGGATGTGTACCCAGTGGAGCGCCCTTGCCAGCGGCGATGTGCGCCAGTTCAAGCACCAGCTGGACGAGCTCAACTCCCTGCCGCCCCACTGCCACTTCGTCAACTACATCCGCTGCCACGACGATATCGGCTGGGGCCTGGACGAGGAATTCGGAAAAACCCTGGGCCAGGACCCGGTCCCGCACAAAAAATACCTCTATGAGTTCTACGCCGGTTCTTTCCCCGGAAGCTGGTCCCGGGGCGAGCTCTACAACTACGACCCCCGCACCCTGGACGCCCGCACCTGCGGCACCGCCGCGAGCCTGTGCGGCATCGAGCGGGGGATCGCGGAGAACGACCCCGCCCAGGTGGACCTGGGTATCCGCCGCGACCTTCTGATGCACGCGGTCATCATGTCCATGGCCGGGTTCCCCATGCTGTCCAGCGGGGACGAGATCGGACAGCTCAACGGGTACGGCTACCACGACGACCCGGACCTGCGGGAGGACTCCCGGAACCTGCACCGCACGCCGTTCAACTGGGAAAACGCGGAAAAGCGCCATACCCCCGGCACGGTCCAGCACCGCCTCTGGGAGGGTCTGCGCCGGTTGGAGCGCATCCGCGCCGCCGAGCCCTGTTTCGCCCCGGAGACCTGGGTCACCACCTGGGACACCCACAACAACGGCGTCCTGGCCCTCCTGCGTCGGAACGGGGACCGCACCCTGGCGTGCCTCTTCAACTTCACCGGCCAGCCCCAGACGGTCCGCCTGGACGGCGTTGACGGCCCCTGCACCGACCTCATCACCTCCGCCCCCGTGACCCCCTCCGCCTGCGCCCTGGAGCCGTACCAATATGCCCTGTGCGTATCGGAGTGACGCGATTAAAAAGCAAACAACCCGCCGGAACCCACCCCGGCGGGCTTTTTCGCGCCGAAATCCCGAGAAGGGGATAAGGCCAAAATTTTTATTATAGCATATGTTCGCGGATTTGTCAATTTTTTGCCATTTTCTGCATAATACTCGCGCAAGACACACGGAAAATCCGAAAAGGGTGAAAAAGTTCGGAAAAGTTACTTTAATTTGCGAAAAATTACTTCCCACCCCCATACTTCATGTTTACTTTGCCTACTTTGGCGTGTTATTAAGGAGGAAACACTACATGAAGACTCTGAAGAAGACCCTGTGCTTGGTCTTGGCAGTTGTCATGGCGGTTGG
>CANQKZ010000278.1 GCA_947624585.1 uncultured Oscillospiraceae bacterium
AAGGCGGACAGGGAGTAGGTGGACTCCTTGGACCCGGCGTGCTTCCAGAACATGACGACCATGTCCTCACGGGTGGCAACCTTGTCGGCGCCGGTGTAGAGCTCCACGGTGCTGTCCGGGTCCAGGACCTTCAGCACGGCGGCCACATCGGACAGGCTCTGCGTGGCATTGGGAGAAAACTTTCCGCTGCTGTCGGTAGTGACAAGGCCGTGCTTCAGGGCCAGCTCCGCGCTGTCGGCGAACCAGGAGCCGGCGGGGACGTCGGCGGGGGTGACGGGGGTGGTCACGGCCTCTCCGGTGACGTGGATGATCACGGGGCCGTCTGTGACGTACCAGGGATATCCGGCGGCGTTCTTGCCCTCCACCATGTAATAGCCGGGCTCATTCAAGGTGAAGGCGAACTCATGGCCGTACTCATCGAGCTTGCCGGTATAAACGGTGGCGGGGGAATAATCGGTAATCTCGCCGTTGCTGTAATTGACGCGGCGGATGGAGAAATCGGTGGCGGGCACAAGGCCTTCAGGCCCCTCGGGATCGCCGAGGTAAATATACACCACGGTGCCCGCGGGCGAATCGACAACGGTGCTGGAAATATAGCCGCCGTAGCCGATCTCGCCCTCAAGGTTCTGGACCAGGTTGGTGTACCCCTCGCTGAAGGACAGGTGGAAAAGCTGCGGCTCCGAAATATCCAGCTCCGCGTCGCTGTAGACGACATACGCGTCGGAGTCCCACCAATAGGTCTTCTCCTCTTCCGGGTCGGGCTCCTGGGGAATGTCATCGCCAACAACATGGAGGACAAAGTCGTTTCTCATGTATCCGTTCTCACCCGAAATGTATATGGCCGGGGTGAAGTAACCGGAATTGTTCATTTCCACGGAAACGGTGGCCCCGTTTTCCTTGAGCTCGTCGTCACTATAGTAGGTCCCTGAAGGATAATATTCCTGCTTCTCCACAAAGGCGGGTCTTTCGTCTAATTTGATCTCAGCAATCGAAAGGAACCAGTTGGGGGACCCCTCGACATCGATGCTGATTTCCACGGTCGAACCGGTCGGGATGGTGAACAGCGGATAGCCGGTGTCAACGAGCGACATGTCAAACGTCCCCTCGGCCGCGTCCGCGGGCATGGTAACGGAAACCGTGTAGGGCGTTCCCTTATCGGTCGTCAGGTCGAGCGTTACGGTCTTTGTCTCGTCCGCCAGGGCCGTGACGGCGAGGCTGAGGGCGAGTGCAAGAGTCAGGAGGATGCTGAGTGCTTTTTTCATGTGTTTTTCTTCCTTTCAAAACAGATTCGGAATCTCCGGCGGTCCCACGGGGGCGGGGAGCTCGCCCCGCCTTGCCGTGGAGCTCACCGGAAACGCAAAAAGCGGTGCTGAGCGTTTGACCTCAACACCGCATGAAAGCACGAACACAAAACCCTACAGACCCCGCAAACACCCTTGCAAAAGGGCGGCCGCGCGGGTATAATAGGGACGTGGTTCAGTCTTTGACTGATGTGTTGAGTGGGCACACACTCTCACAGGGACATGGCGGGGTACCAGCCCGCCGTGTCCTGCCGCTTACGCGTTTCCATACCTTTATTTTGCCGCATACCCGCCTAAAATGCAAGAGCTTTTGACGAAAAAGTGTACCCCGCGGCAAAAACACAAAAACGCCGATTTCATGACAAACTGACACGGGCTTCCCCGAAGGGAGAGCCCGTGGTTTTTTTGAATGGTTTCTATTCAGGCGATAGGGGCGAGGCGCGGATCATCGAAGCTTCTCAGAAACCTCCACGCTCGCTTCTGCCCTGCCCCCTCCTACGAGGAGGGGGCCCTGAGGCGGGAGCGGGTACGATTTTTGGGAACCGTTCCGTTATCGCAACATCTTTTGCCCCTCCTAGGTCGGGGTGGCGCGAAGCGCCGGGGTGGTTCCGTCTCCTAACCTCCCCCGTGGGGGAGGTGGCGCGAAGCGCCGGAAGGGTTCCCCCTGCGACGAAAAGGTTTGCGGCTTCGCCGCATTCTTATATCCCCACCCGCCCCCGCCGCCGAGCGGAACCACCCCTGCCGCTTCGCGGCTGTCCCCGACCTAGGAGGGGCTGACGAGACGGGAGCGGGTGCGGGTTATCGGAACCGTTTCGTTATCGCAACCTCTTTTGCCCCTCCCACGGAGGGGTGGCGCGAAGCGCCGGGGTGGTGCTGCAATCCTGATTATCGAAAGCCCCAGTTACGCCCAACGGGCTCGAATACCCCGCCGCTGCGGCGGCACCCCATCTCCGGCCTAAGAGCCGCCCCTTCGGGGCGGTTGGCCTCCGAAACACGCCTGCGGGCGTAGTTTTTCCGAAAAAGGGGTCAAGGGGAATAAGGTTGCGGCGCTTTGCGCCGCATTTATAAAAAATGCGCCGCAAACCTTTTTGACCCCCTTTCCGGGAAAGGGGGCAAGGGGGATTCGAGCTCCCGTCCCTCGTCCCCCGTCCCCGCCGCGCGGGCAAATCAAAACCGCGGCGAAGCCGCAACCTTTTTTGCCCCCTCCTCGTAGGAGGGGGGCAGGGGGGGAAGCGAACGTGGGATGACAGAACGGTTTCGATAAAAATGGGCGGGTTTGGAACCCGCCCGCTGTTTTTGGGGGCTAACTCACAAAATCGTCACCTGTTTATCCCGATCGTAGGTATGCGCCTCTTTTTCAACGGCCTTGTGGCCGAGGGAGATGGCGATTTGGAAGTCGTAACCCTCGGGGAAATGGAGGGCGGCGGCGTATTTGGCCTTGCGCTCGCCAAGCATCTCGGCCTTGAGGCAGCCGAGGATGACGCT
>CANQKZ010000279.1 GCA_947624585.1 uncultured Oscillospiraceae bacterium
ATCCCGGAGGAGAGCTGGGAGCAAAAGCGCACCGACGCCAGGGAGTACCACGTTGACACCTTCGTCATCGGCGACGACTGGACCGGAAAGTTCGACTTTCTCCGGGACGAGGGCGTCGAGGTGGTCTACCTCCCCCGCACCCCGGAGATCAGCACCACCCAAATACGGGAAGATCTGCATGAAAAACCAAAAAACGCCGCAAATTAAGTCTCGCGCGGTCGTATAATTGCCTAGTTAAAATCGGTCTGTTTGGCTTCAGCCAGCGGATATGGAGAATAATAGATGGAGCTGCTGGATTTTCGATACGAGTGCGAAAATGCACTGGATTTTTGCAAAACTCTGCCTGACGGGTGTGTAAAGCTGATCATTACATCACCCCCCTATAACATCGGCAAGGCATACGAAACAAGAACGAGTATCGGCGAGTACATAAAGAACATGCGGCCAATGCTGGCGGAATTCGTGCGGGTCTTGGCAAATGACGGAAGCCTTTGCTGGCAAACCGGGAATTTCGTTGACAGCGGGGAAGTTTACCCTCTGGACATATACTTTTACCCGTACTTTAAAGAGCTTGGTCTTCATCTGCGCAATCGAATCATTTGGCATTTCGGCCATGGGCTTCATTGCTCCAAGCGTTTTAGCGGCCGGTATGAGACGATTCTTTGGTTTACCAAATCTGACCAGTATGTATTCAATCTGGACGATGTAAGGATACCTTCAAAATACCCGGGGAAACGTTATTATAAAGGGGAAAAACGCGGGCAGATCAGCGGCAACCCAAGAGGAAAGAATCCCGAGGACGTATGGGAAATGACGGTCGAGCGCTTGGTTGATGATTGGGACGCTCTCATTTGGGATATCCCAAACGTCAAGAATAACCACCCGGAAAAGGTCGCTCATCCCTGTCAGTTTCCAATAGAATTGGTGGAAAGATGCGTTCTCGCCCTTACTGAGGTTAACGATATTGTTTATGATCCCTTCGCCGGAGTCGGCTCCGCTCTCGTGGCGGCATTGAAAAACAATCGCCGGGCCTATGGCTCCGAGAGGGAAGAAGTATATGTCAACATCGGGATGGACAGAATCAAACAGCTACAGCGTGGAACTCTTAAGACCCGGCCGATTTATCAACCGATTTGGAAGCCCAGTCCGACCGATAAAATCGCACAGCGACCTGTTGAATGGGGGGCGCAAAATGATAATCAAAAATTTATACAGTCATCTGAACGGCTATGAATACCTGCTCGTCCACCGGAACACTCTATGGGAGGAGATCGTCAACGCCATTGAGAGTATTGACGCCAACCAGTACATAAAAACCAGCCGAGCAATGCCAACTTTTGGCCGTGCGAAGTACGACCAGAAGGCACTTAACAGGCAATTTGAAGCCTATCTTTTTCCGCGGGGATGGAGTTCGGTCACGACACCGTATTATGTGACAGGGGACATTGACACCGCGAGGGAAATAGCCTCTATTCGGGATGGGCATACACAAAGACAGATAATTGAAAGCAAGGGGTTTACTGCTTACAATACGAATAACCAAGTCGATTTTGTCAAAGATCGCGTCGCGGTTGAAGTCCAGTTCGGAAAATATTTCAGTGTAGCGTATGATCTGCACGTAAAACACACCTTTTTCTTCCTGCGGAATGATATTGACGTAGGTATTGAGATCATCCCAACAAAGGCTATGTGCGTAAAGATGGACTCGGGTGTCGCCTGGTTTGAAAACGAGGTGGCAAATGTTATCCGGGAGGGACGTTCTAATCCCACGGTCCCTATTGTCATGATCGGTATCGAGCCAGAAGAAATACGTATCTGATTTTTCTATTGCGAACAAGACTGCGGAGCAGGTGCTTCGCAGTCTTGTACATCCCCGGCGCTGACCGCCGGGGATGTGTGTTTGTCATATCAGTTCGTTAAAATGCTCCTGGGTGGTCCGCAGCTGTCTTTTCAATATCTCCTGCCAGAGGTGGCCGCGGATCTCCCCGTTCCCCTTCGATACCTTCGTCCGCAGGATGGTCCCGTCGTCCAGGGTCTTCCGGTAAAAATAGTGGTCCGTATCTTTATAGAGCTCCCATCCGTCCCGCTCGCAGTACCGTTTCAGGTCTCTCCAGTTTGGCACAGGACCTCTCCCTCCAGTTCCTCCGGGGACTTGGCTGTCAGCGCCTTGATGACGTATGGAAGGTGGCCGCGCCGATTGGGCGCACGGGAATAGCGGTCAAAATCCTGATAGTACTCCTCCGCGTACTCCACGATATCCCGGACCAGCGCCGCCCTGGCGGCCGCCTCGTTGGCGCCGTTCACGACGATGTCCAGATCCCGGGCCGACAGCGTCACGCTGCCGTCCGCCTCCGCGTACATATCCGCCGTGAACTTGACCCCCGAGACCAGCTGCCAAATGGTCTCGGTGGCGGACAGCATCATATTGTCCCGTGTCCGCTTGATAAAGACCGGCTTTTCCCGGATGACCCGGTCCATAACGTTGCTCCAGTCCTTGCGCACATCGCTGGAACTGATGGTCAGCATGTCATTCACCCCTTTCACCTCCAGTGTATCAAAAGTCGTACAACTTGTCAATGTTGTACGACTTTATTCTATGCGTATTTGCAGGAGAAAATGCCCGCAGGGCGGCCGGACAACGGGCCGGTTTTTCCGAAACATAAGCGTTGGATAATATTTGGGCCTATACACATGAGTTTGTTCATATTATT
>CANQKZ010000280.1 GCA_947624585.1 uncultured Oscillospiraceae bacterium
ACCACCACAAAGGGCGGGATCACCGACAAGCAGTACAGATGCGCCCTCGATCCATCCTATCTCGATACCGTACTCTCAGCCTGGGTGTGTTCATAGGTTGGTAACTCGTTGATGAACCCTGTCCGCGCGTAATTCGGGGGTTGATTAATTTGGCGGGGTATGGTATACTGTTTCTAATTGACCACGCTTTACAAAGGAGGGAACAGCTTGCCGATCGTTCCGGATTTGACGACCAACAAGAGATTGGCGGTGCTGATCGACGCGGACAACGTGCCCCGGGGTACGCTGGCCGGGATCATTCAGGAGGTGGCCATCTACGGCACCCCCACCATCAAGAGGATCTACGGGGACTGGACGGGCCCCCACATCGCCGGATGGAAGAACTCACTGCTGGAAAACGCGGTGACGCCCATCCAGCAGTACAGCTACACCACCGGGAAGAACTCCACGGACTCGGCCATGATCATCGACGCCATGGACATCCTGTACAACGAGCGGGTGGACGGGTTCGTGCTTGTAAGCTCCGACTCGGACTTCACGCGCCTTGCCATACGGCTCCGGGAGGCGGGGATGACCGTCTTCGGCATCGGGGAGAAAAAGACGCCGGAGCCCTTCCGGGCGGCCTGCGACAAGTTCATCTACATCGAGAACATCAAACAGCCCGACGACAGCGCCCAGCCGGAGGAGAACCACCAGCCCAGGGACAGGCGCAAGCCCGCCCAGAATGAAAATCGCCTGCCCAAGTCCCTGATCCGCCTCATCGCCCAGTCGGTGGCGGACCTGTCGGACGGGGAGGAGGGCGTATACATGGGGGAACTGGGAAACCTCATCATGAAAAAGAAGCCGGATTTCGACTGCCGGAACTACGGGTTCAAGTCGCTGTCCTCGCTCATCAAGTCCATTGACCGGTTCGAGGTGGAATTCCGCCAGACGGCGGACCCCAACGTGAAGCACCCCTACGTGCGGGATAAGGAGGCATAGCGCATCTCCCCATGAAGCGAAGACCCTGGAAAAGATTCAAGGCGCTGCTGAGATTGCTGGTCCTGGCGGCGATTTTCGGCCTCCTGGCCTACGACAGCTCCGTGCGGCTGGTCACAGATGAGTTCACCCTGGGGAACGGCCGCCTGCCGGAGGACCTGGAGGGGGTGCGGATCGTGCACCTGTCCGACCTCCACGCCGTCCGCTTCGGCGAGGGGAATCGGGAGCTCATAGACGCGGTGCGGGAGTGCCGGCCGGACATCATCTGCATCACCGGGGACATGGTGGACGCCGCCCGGGAGGAGCAGGAGCCCTACGTCCGGGAGCTGATCCCGGAGCTTACATCCATCGCGCCGGTCTATTTCGTCTCCGGCAACCACGAGTGGGCCGCCGGGTGGGCCCGGGAGCTCTTTGAGATGCTGGAGGAGATGGGCGTCACCGTTCTGAGAAACGAATACGTGACCTTCGGGCGCGGGGACGATTACATGGTCATCGCCGGTGTGGACGACCCCAACGGACTGCGGGACCAGAAGTCCCCGGCCCAGGTGGTCAGCGAGATTCGGGAGGAGCACCCGGGGAAATACATCCTGATGCTGGCCCACCGGGACACGGAGCTGGATATGTGGAGCGGCCTGGGGGTGGACGCGGTGCTGTGCGGGCACGCCCACGGGGGGCTCATACGCCTGCCCTTCACCGACGGCCTTATCGCCCCGGGACAGGGGTTCTTCCCCACCTGGACCGCGGGGATCTACGAACAGGGCGGCACCCAGATGCTGGTGTCCCGGGGATTCGCCGGGTCCCACATGGCGCCCAGGCTCTTCAACAACCCGGAGGTCGTCTCCGTGACGCTGTCGAGAGGTTGAGTTATGCGGATTTGATAGATTTGATATTTGAATGAATACCTTCCCCCCGCCGCGCATATACTGGACTGTATTTTGTTTTTGCGGGAGGGAAGAATTTTGGAGAAGAAGAACGAAAGGCCCGCGCCGAAGCCGGATATCGACGATCTGATCTTCGGCGGCGAGGAGAAGGGACATTCGGAAAGATAGAGGTTGCGGCCTCTCTACATACGGAAGAAGGAACGAGGAAATTATGATAGTTGAATACGAGGATTATAAGACAAAGATCGCGGGGCTGAAACCCCAGCTGGAGACCATCCGCCGGGCCATGAAGCTGGACGAGGTGTCCGCCGAGATCGACCGGCTCCAGGCGGAGTCCGAGGCCGACGGGTTCTGGAACGACCAGAAGAACTCCCAGAAGGTGCTCCAGCGGCTCAAGCAGCTGAAAAACAAGCGGGAGAGCTTCCAGAAGATGGAGAGCCGCTATGAGGACCTGGGGACGCTGTGCGAGATGGCCATCGAGGAGGACGACATCTCCCTGCTGCCGGAGCTGGAGGCGGAGTACGGCTCCTTCGCCGAAGATCTGGAGACCACGCGGCTCACCACCATGCTGTCCGGCGAGTACGACAGCTCCAACGCCATTCTGAGCTTCCATCCGGGGGCCGGAGGCACCGAGGCCCAGGACTGGGCCAGTATGCTCTACCGGATGTACACCCGCTGGGCCGAGCGCCACGGGTACAAATACACCATCTTAGACTACCTGGACGGCGAGGAGGCGGGGATCAAGTCCGCCACCATCAAGATCGAGGGCGACAACGCCTACGGCTTTTTGAAGAGCGAGAAC
>CANQKZ010000281.1 GCA_947624585.1 uncultured Oscillospiraceae bacterium
GTTCTGTAGTTTGTTTAGACCCCGTGGACAGTATAACAAATATTTTAGTGTTGGGCACCACTTGTTTCATAACCTCGCCGGTGCCTTTCGCAGAAAGGCGGTTTATAAATATGGAACTTCTGCGTATGTTTCTCACCTTTGCCAAGGTGGGCGTGATGACCTTCGGCGGCGGATACGCCATGCTCCCCATACTCCAGCGGGAGATCGTGGAGAAGAACCGTTGGGCCACGGACGCGGAGCTGACGGACTACTTCGCCATCGGCCAGTGTACGCCGGGCATCATCGCGGTGAACACCGCCACCTTCATCGGGCGCAAGCACAAGGGCGTCATCGGCGGCATCGTGGCGACTCTGGGGGTGGTGTTCCCCTCCCTCATCATCATCACCCTCATCGCCGCGTTCCTCACCAATTTCGCGGAAATTCCCTTCGTGCGCAACGCTCTCGCCGGGGTCAACGCCTGCGTGGTGGCGCTCATCGCCTCCAGCGTGCTGAAGCTGGGCAAGTCCACGCTGAATAATTCTCCCAGCGTTGTGATCTTCCTGTGCGTGCTGGCGCTGGCCTGTGTGGCGAATTTTGTCACCTTCCCGGCAACGCCTTTGGGGCGGGTGCTGGACACCGTGATCTCCCCCGCCGTGCTCATCGTATGCGCGGGCGTGGTGGGCGCCGTCCTCTGGCTGCCCGAGGGAAAAAAGGGCGGTAAAGGAGGGCACAAATCATGATCTACCTGCGTCTAATGTACGAGTTCTTCAAGACCGGCCTCTTCGCCGTGGGCGGGGGGCTGGCGACCATCCCCTTCCTGCGGGACATGGGGGCCTCCACCGGCTGGTTCACGGACGCGGACCTGACCACCATGATCGCCGTCAGCGAGTCCACCCCCGGCCCCATGGGCGTCAACATGGCAACCTACGTGGGCTACCACATCGGCGGCATCCCCGGCGCGGTGCTGGCCACATTGGGGCTCATCACGCCGTCCATCATCGTCATCCTCATCATCGCCGGGTTCCTGGCAAAATTCCGGGACTCCAAGGCGGTGGACGCCGTCTTCCGGGGGTTGCGCCCCGCCTCCACCGCCCTCATCGCGGCGGCGGGCCTCAGCGTGGCGAAGAACGTGCTTTTGGACCTTGACGGGGGCGCGGGACCGGGCGCGGTCAAGTGGCCCTCCCTCCTTCTTTGCGCGGCGGTGTTCGCCTGTAT
This sequence comes from uncultured Oscillospiraceae bacterium, assembly GCA_947624585.1. GTDB lineage: Bacteria > Bacillota > Clostridia > Oscillospirales > Oscillospiraceae > RUG626. The sequence continues at coordinate 1,195 of CANQKZ010000281.1, forward strand.
GCAGGTAAAGCCCCTCAAGAAGCTCCACCCCATCCTTTTCATCGGCGCCTCCGCCCTCATCGGAGCCGTGTTCCGATTCGCCGGGGCGTGATGACGATGAAATATATCCTGCAAAACGTCCGGTTTTATAGATTTAATTAAAAATGCAAATGATTTTAATAAATCATATTGAAACGTGCCTATTTTTCCGAGAAATATTTGTGCAAAACATCAACTTCTTTCGCGGATGACCTTGAAATCACCAGTGAAAAGGCGTATAATAAGGAAACAAGTGTTATAATAAGGCGCAAAATTGCATGAAATCCGCCGCGCGCGGCGGGAGCGGAGAGACGGGCCCCGGGAGGCCCGCGATTTGTGCGCTTTTCGGTCATCGGCGTAAAGGCTCCTCCCTGCGGTGGAGCTTTACAGGGGGCGCGGCAGACAGAGGTGAAGCCGCGTACTCAAATATATACAATACTTACGCATGGAGGAAACTATGGAAGATAAGAACTACGATGCCCTGAAGCTGGAGAATCAACTCTGCTTTCCCCTGTACGCTTGTTCACGGGAGATAATCAAGCGCTACAAGCCTCATCTTGATAAGCTGGATCTGACCTACACCCAGTATATCGCCATGATGGTCATGTGGGAGAGACGCCAGGTGAACGTGAAGGAGCTGGGCGAGTACCTGTATCTGGACTCCGGCACCCTGACGCCCCTGCTCAAGAAGATGGAGCAGAAGGGGTATGTGGCCCGCGCCCGTTCCGAAAGGGACGAGCGGAACCTGATCGTCACCGTCACCGACGCCGGTATGGCGCTCCGGGATAAGGCGGTGGACATCCCCGCCGCCATCGGTTCCTGCACCAACCTCACCAGGGAGGAGTCCGAGACCCTCTACGGCCTTCTGTACAAGATCCTCCGCGCCGAGTCCGAAGAGTGAGCGTGAATATAGGCACGAATATACGCCGCCCTCACGGGCGGCGTATTTCATACTAATATTTAATTAAAATCTTTAATTCGCGGCGGTCTTTTTTTCGTCGTCGCTTATACTAATACTCAATTAAAATCAGGCAATGAGCGCCGAGGATTTTTCGCGCCAGACGAGGAATGCGGCGCGGGAAATACTTTGTGTATTTTCAAGCCGCGTGACGAAGTATGGCACGAAAAAGGCCGGAGCAAACGTCTGATTTTGATTGAATATTAGTATTAGTTAAAGCTTTTTATCAAATATTATACTAATGTTCAATTAAAAGAAGACACCGAGCGGCGAGGATTTTTCGTGTCAAGCGAGGAAGGCGGCGCCGGGAATACTGTATGTATTTCCAAGCCGTATGACGAAGCCTGACGCGAAAAAGACCGTCGTGAATGTCTTATTTTGATTGAATATTAGTATTAGAGACTTGTCAATCGGGTAGGAGGCCCCTGACGGGGCCGACCTCCCACACCACCGTGCGTACGGTTCCGTACACGGCGGTTCAATCG
>CANQKZ010000282.1 GCA_947624585.1 uncultured Oscillospiraceae bacterium
CGGCGCACCAGGGTTCCGTGTAGCTCATTTTGTGCCCCCTCGGGAGGGGGACGATCTGGTTGTAGCCGTCGATGATGCTCTTATGGGTTGCATCTCCCTCCCGGGCACCCACCCAGGACATCATGATCTGAACGACCCATTGCCGCAGTTCATTCTCGGTCACTCGATTCACCTTCCTTTTCTGTAGTATTTTTCAGTTTCTCCACAATTTTTAGGAGAAACCCCGGCAGCGGCACCCCCAGCTTGTCAAGGTTCTCCAAAATGCTGATGCACTCATTGAGTATGAGCCAGACCGTCACGAGTAAGCCAAAGGCGTAAAAGCTCCCCACATCCGCCCCCATCTTCCCGGCGGCGGTCTGTATGATCCAATCGACCACCACCGCCACGCTCACGGCCACGAGGTAGCACAGCTTCTTGACGATCCCCCGAATCCCCGTCTTGGAGCTGAGCTGCCCGGCGGCCCAGGCGTCCGCAAGGCCCGTGATGTAGTCGAACACCATCACCAGCGCCAGCACCAGCACCGGCCCCACCAGCTCCCGGAAATACACCCCCACCGCCGCCAGCGCGGCGGCGACGAGGCCCTTGAATATGTTTTCTTTCATATGCAACTTTCCTCCATTTTTTCAAAAAACGCTTGACATCTATGCGCATGATGCGTATAATACAACCGTAAGGGGGGTAGTGAATGACGCCGCGAGATGTAGAAAAAATACTCCGTGCGGACGGATGGATCTACAAGAACACCGAGGGCAGCCACAAGCACTTCATCCATCCGACAAAGCCGGGAAAGGTCACGATCCCACAGCACCCCGGCGATTCCATCAACAAGATCATGCTGAAAATGATCTTGAAACAGGCGGGTCTTCTATGACCGCGGAAAGGAAAAATCATGAAGCTTGTATACCCCGCTTGCTTTTATAAGGACGACGAAACCGACGGCTACGCAGTCGTTGTCCCGGATCTCCCCGGCTGTGTCTCCGGCGGAGAAAATCTGGCGGAGGCCATCGATATGGCCGAAGACGCCGCGTCGGGGTGGGTTCTCGACGAGCTGGAGGACGGAAAGCCCGTACCTCCCGCCAGCCGTTTGCAGGACATACACCCGGATGAACCCGACGGTTTTGTGAGCCTCATCACATTGGACATGGACGCATACGCCGAAAAATACGGGAAAAAGTCCGTTCGGAAAAATCTCACCATCCCCGCCTGGCTCAACACCTTCGCCGAAAGACAGAACATCAATTTCTCTCAGGTCCTCACCGACGCCCTCACCGCCCTCTATCGGCAGAGTTGACCCCCTCCCCCCTCTTCCGAGGGGGGATTTTTTCACCCCCCACGAAGTCCTGTCCACCGCGCCGCCTCCTATACCCGGAAAATCGGGGCCAGGCCAAAGGAATAATAAGCGCCGTCCCAGCCCCCCAGGCCGTCCGAGCTCACATAGCAGAAACTCGTGTTGGCGCCGCCGTGAGTGTTGTAAACAGGCGAACGTTCCCACCACCAGGCGGTAGAGCCGGTATTCGAATGTTTATAATGGATTTTTGAATCAGCCGTTTTGAAATAGTCATATTGAGCCTGACGGTTCCACTCATTGACATTCGCATATGACCGCGCCCCGTAAATTTCAAATTCAGCCAGCAAAGGGAGATAGTCAACCGTTGTTGTGACATCCCCCGCGGTGTTAGAGCCTTGCCCATGATTATCCGTATATATAGTCATAGGAGCCATAACAGAACGTAAATCACTCGGCAGCGCGGCCATAAGGGTATTCGATACCGGACTTGTAGCTGTAGTAGAGGATGCGTTTTGCCGGTCTTTGGCATTTACGGAACCAAGGATATCGTATCTCAAATCACAGCTTTTCCAGCCGCCGGCGTTTGTATTGGAACTATGATTCATATTGAACCACTTAGTTCCATCTTCTGAATCGCGACTATGCTGACCGTCAATCAGGCAAATATCCTTCCCGTCCGCCGTCTTGAACGTCCCGAAATCAATCGTGTTCTTCGCGCCATTGTGGTCAAACCCCAGAATGTACACATAGAACGTATTGTTTACCTCCAGCTTCCCCACCGTGCCCTGGATATGTACGCTCTTCATGTCGCCGAGTTTGAAATACCGCGGCGCAAGCCCCGCGTCCGCGATCCGCCGTATTTCCGCCCACGAATATTCCTCCAGCGGCCTTATTGCGGAATAGAACTTCCTCGGCGTCCCGTCGACGCCAATATACCCATCCTTCACCTTTCGCGGCTTTCCGTCAACGCCGACGTAAATCTCCTTGACCTCCTTCACGCCGCCGTTTCCAAGAAGTATACTCATACCGTCACCTCATTCGTACACAAGGTAGATACACCCGTTGGTGAGACTGGACGGAGCTTCGGTGCCGACCGCGATGGCGCGGGCCATGGAAGTTCCGTAGGACGTGTTGGCGGCGGTCAGGTTGTCGTTCCTTCCTAGCCGGGTGTTTAAGCCGGAGGGATTGACGTAATCCGTGTTCGCCACGGCCTGCGCCACAACGGAGCCTGTACCCTTCAACAGGCCGTTAAAGCTCGTGGCGGTGCTCCCGCTGACCGTGTTGGGTCCCGCCGGTCCTGTCGCGCCGGGTGCGCCGTCCTTGCCGTTGGCGCCGTTGGTCCCCGGCTCGCCCTTCGCGCCGT
>CANQKZ010000283.1 GCA_947624585.1 uncultured Oscillospiraceae bacterium
CCAAAAAAAGAAGAGAGTTGCCAGGGAATCCTTGGTAACTCTCTTCCTTTTTTACGGGACTTTTTTCACAGCCCCATAATGCTCTGTTCTGCCCTCAGATGATGCGCTTTGCCTTGAAATAGCTGTTGAGGGTGGAGATCTTCACGCCGTCCTTGTGGTTGGAGGCGTGTACATACTTGCCGTTGCCTATGTAGATGCCCACGTGGGAGGCGGTGGAGCCGTTCTGGGTGAAGAACACCAGGTCGCCGGGCTGGAGCTCGTCGCGGCTGACATATGTGCCGTTGTTCTTGCACTGGAGGGAGGCGCGGCGCTCCAGCTTGTAGCCGAACTGGCCGTACACATACCACACAAGGCCGGAGCAGTCAAAGCCTCTCTCGGGGCTCTCCTCGCTGTAGACGTATTTGTATCCCACAAACTGGAGGGCAAAGTTGGCGATCTGCTGGCCCAGGGAATAATTGGTGGAACTGACGGTGGTGGGGGTGGAAGGCAGCGCGGGGGTCTCGGAGACGGTGACAGCGGTGGGGGCGGCGGAACGGGCGGAGGCCGCGCCGGTGATGTCTATGTAATCGGAGCGCATATAGCCGATGCCGTCCTCGGTGTCAATCTTGTACCACCCGTTGTTGATGCCGATGATGGTCACTTCCTTGCCCGTGTCATAGGCTGTCATGGGGTCGTCGCCGGTGGAGGGGCCCTTGCGCATACGCACGTCGTCCCCGTTGACACGGCCAACGGCGTCGAAGTTCTCCTTCGTCACCGCGTCCGTCAGGTACTCGCTGGCCACATAGCCCACGGTTCCCAGGTAGTTGATCTTGTACCACTCGTCATTGGTCTTCTCGATGATGACCACGACGGTGTCCTCGCTGACCATACCGACCCTGTCGGCGCTCAGACTCGGGGCGGAACGGATGTTGAGGGCCGTGGCTTTCACCGTGGCGGCGCCCCAGCAGATGACGTGTCCGTCGGCAAGGGCCATGACGGAGCCCAGACTCAGGGCCATCGCCAGGACCAGGATCAATGATACGATCTTCTTTAGTGCTTTCATGGTGTTCCTTTCTTTATTTTGCCGAAAGAGCTCTCTCGAGCCAGACGGCCGCAACGTCCATGGCGGCGTAAAGGCCGCTCTTCTCTGTCTTCTTGACCACTCTGTCCCGTGACTTGAGATCTGGGTCTGTGAGCTGGAGCTGGACGCTGACGCGGGTAGCCACGTCCATGTCGTCCACCTTCTTGCTGTCGGTGATCTGCATCATGATGATGTACTTGTCCGACATACTTCCGTAATACAGGATGTTGTCCTTCCTGCGAAGGGGACGCCCACGGTACTCAAGCATTTCCTTTGAACCTGCTGCGTTTGCCATCGTGTGTGACCTCCTGAGGAGTTATCGTAACCAAATTGTAACACATTGTTTCCCGATTGTCAACACCTGAAAGAAAATATTTTTTGAACACGGAAATTGGCCCAAAACCCACAACATCTGGGCAAAACAGAGAAAAACTCTTCAAAATATGGACGAAACTCCGAAAATGCCGTCGGGGGGACGCCGAAAAATACCAGAATTTGGCGGTATCGGGCGGTTACAAAATTGTAACCGTTTTTTTGAGTAAAGCCCTTGACGTGTGCGCGGCATAGTGCTATACTCTGATTATAAACACATGAACAAGTGTTCATATGAAAGGATGAGCCAATTTGGAAGAAAAAAACGAGCTCATGTGCGACGAGCCCTTTGCCCACAGGGACGTGGTGGGGCGGGTGCGGGACGTGATGCCGGACGACGACACGCTCTACGAGCTGGCGGACCTCTTCAAGATGTTCGGCGACTCCACGCGCATGAAGATCATGTTCGTGCTGATGGAGTCGGAGATGTGCGTCTGCGACATCGCGGAGCTTTTAGGCATCTCCCAGTCGGCCATCTCCCACCAGCTGCGCATCCTCAAGCAGGCGAAACTCATCTCCTCCCGCCGGGAGGGGAAGAACATCATCTGCTTCCTGGCCGACGACCATGTGCGGAGCATCATAGACCAGGGCCTCAGCCACGTGTTGGAGTGAGCGCCCGGCAAATCTCATTTAAATAATAAGGAGGAACCGCTTATGAAAAAGAATTTCCGTCTGAAGGACTTAGACTGCGCCAACTGCGCCGCCAAGATGGAGCGGGGCATTAAGAAGCTGGACGGCGTCAACGACGCCTCCGTCAATTTCCTCACCCAGCGGATGACCGTGGACGCGGACGAGTCCCGGTTTGAGGAGATCATGGACGAGGTGGTGAAGGTCTGCCACAGGGTGGAGCCGGACTGCGTCATCTGCCGGTGAACCGTTAACTTATACTAAAATCCAATCAAAACAAGACATTCGCGACGGTCTTTTTAGCGTCATACAGCGTCAGCCGTCTTGGAAATACATACAGTATTCCCTGCGACGTCTTCCTTGTCTGACGCTAAAAATCCTCGCCGCTCGGTGTCTTCTTTCAATTGGATATTAGTATTACATCCCGTGACGGCGGCCTTCAGCCGCCGTCCGTTTTCAGAAGAGAAAAAGTTGATTTGGGAGTGAAAAGTTTGAAACATCGTTCTCCACGAGCCAGCCCTAAAAAGGGCATAAGGAATCAGCCGCAGATACTGCGGCGAAAA
>CANQKZ010000284.1 GCA_947624585.1 uncultured Oscillospiraceae bacterium
AAAAAAGAAGAGAGTTGCCAGGGAATCCTTGGTAACTCTCTTCCTTTTTTACGGGACTTTTTTCACAGCCCCATTTTTTGCGCCCGGTCAGGTCAGCCGGTCAGCGCCGCCGCTATGCTTGTCCAGTCCAAAGTATCACCCTTTCGTGTTTGTAATACATAGTCGCCATAGCACGGTGGCGTTCGTTCAGAAGCCGAGCTTTAGAACATTGCCCTCTATTTTGAATCCCACAAATTTTTGAATGAATTTTACTTCACCGCCGTCGTAGGCAACAGGAAAATCAGTAGGTTCAATCTCTTTTGCTTTGTATCGTATCATGGGTTCGCTCTTCATTGGGACGCCGGAGGAAACGTACCAATCAATTGTATCCACTGCCCCGCTCTTTCCTCCCATCACCGGATTCACAATCACGCCGCCCACCGCCTTTCGGGGCGGGCGCTTTTTATACCTCCCCAGGTCAAATGGATCCAGAAAATTCTGTAAAGCGTACTTCTAAGTGAAGAACCCCATCCCGTATTGACGGTTTGACATAGGCCTCCTGACCGATTAAAACAAGTCCGACCACAGTGACCGATATAACGCCCACGCTGCCCGGTTGGCAGGAAATTACTGTGTGACCTCCAAGGGAGTAGTTGTAGACGGGGGCTTCTGTGATCTCTTCGGTCCCGTCCGGAGTAAGATAGCGCAGTTTCACGATCCCGGAATTTTCGCCCTCGACCTCCACGCTCGTGTAGCTCGACCCTCCGCCGCTCCCGCTCTGTACCGGATTCAAAATCATACCAACACCCGCCTTTCGGCAAAGTGCTGATTAGAGAGGCTACGTGCCCCCCCTGCTGGGATTTTGTGGTATTTGTTCATGTTGCTATACCTCCTGTCAACCGTCTACCGCAATGATTGCAAATATGCCTGTGGTTGGGAAAAGAATAGTAAAAGATTCGTCCGGATTTATTGCCCAACCCTGTTTTTCCTGCTGTGCGCCTATAAGTTTCCACTCGCTATAGGCTTCGTCGTATAAAAATGCGTAAGCCCTCGGGCCAAAGTTATATTCGGAGATAAAAGTTGTATAAACCGGCAACTCTGGTTGAGTGCGGTCTACAGTTTCATATTGTGCCCATCCTACTTGCTTCAGCTTTTGCGGTGGGATAGCAAGCCCTAATTCGTTGTTTAAAAGCTCAGAAAACACCGAATCGAGCACGCCTCTAAATGGCTCATATCCCTCCCTAGGGAGTGTTTCGCACAATTCCACATCGATTTCTTCGCCAGCCACATCAGCTGATGCGCCGAACATGGTCAAGACGTTGCGTAAATCCGTCCAGTCCATCACCGGCTCCGGCGGTGATGGTTCGCCCCGCAGCATCGGATCATTCCAAATCATCCCCCGCACCTCATTTCAGTGGCCATACGGTCACATACACGGAAATATCCGCGCTCGGAGCGGACGAACAGGTAAATGTCAGCGTCCCCGCGCCCTGTCCTGAGCAGTAGATCCCCGCGTCCATGTAGTTTTTCATATCGGCGGCTTTCGGCATGACGTGTATCTCCTGCGCCGTCTCATCCGCCACGACGCCCGTCACGTTCACCGTCTGCGCACTGTCCGCCCAGCCGGAAGAACTGAGCGTGACCGCCGCCGGAACGATTGGGGGCTTTGCGTAGTCCGTCCCCGCCACGGCCTGAGATACGGTAGAGCCGTTGCCCTTGAGCAGCCCGTTGATGTTGGTGCCTGTAGTCGTGCTGACCGTGTTCGGGCCCACCGGGCCGACCCCGCCCTGTGCGCCGTCCTTGCCGTTCGGAACGGTGAACTCATGCGCCCCGCTGGCGTCGGTGATGGTGACCTTCGTGCCGCCGCCGACCACAGACGTTGCTACAGTGGGCGAAAATCCATCCTTGCCGTTGCTGCCGTCCTTGCCGGGTGTACCCGCCGCACCGTCCTTCCCCGGAGGCCCGGTCAGCTCCCCGGCGTCAAATTTCCCCTGGAACGTGCTCCCGTCGTCAAACAGCACGCAGTCAGCCCCGGTCTCCCGGTGGATGACCGTCAGCTCCCCGTCAACGACCTTGTTCTCGCGGACCTTCATGACCTTCTCCGCCATGTCATACCACCTCCTGAAGCCAGGTGTCCCCCTCGTCCAGCTTGTCCGGCTGCCGGGAGGCCACGATCTCTCTGCGGTTGATGCGGATACGCTTCTGCTGCTCCCCCACCGTGGCGTCGATGTAGAACCCGGCGTCGTCCGGCGTGAAGTAGGCGTACCCCTCGTTGAATTTTGTGGTGCCTGTGTCAATGCGCGAGCTCTCGCCCTTTAATATTTTAAAAAGCGCCATTGTCTTCCCCTTTCCGGGCAGGACAGTCTATATCTCATCGGCGATTTTTGCGTCTCTGACCGTCCAAAAAGCCCTGCCGTAATTTTCAAAATCATAAGGGGAGGGCGTGTGCCGCCCTCCCGGTGTCCGTATCCTCAGAAGCTCCCCCAGGTCAGCGCCTCGGTGATCTTCTCGTCCGCGTATTTCTTGGCGCCCTTGACAGTGTCCTCGCTGGAGACGTCGTTCGTGCCGATGATCTCCTTCTTCAAAGCGGCGTCCTTCGCGGCGGCGTCCTGCTTTGCCTCAGCCACGCCCTC
>CANQKZ010000285.1 GCA_947624585.1 uncultured Oscillospiraceae bacterium
CCCTGCCCCCCTCCTACGAGGAGGGGGCTTAAAAAGGTTTGCGCCGCTTTGCGGCGCAATTTTTATAAACGCGGCGCAAAGCGCCGCAACCTTATTCCCCCGACCCCTTTTTCGGAAAAAGGGGTGGCCCCGCAGGGCCGGGGTATTCGAGCTCGTTGAGCGTAACTGGGGCTTTCAATAATCGGATTGCAGCACCACCCCGGCCTCGCTTCGCTCGGCCACCCCTCCGTAGGAGGGGCAAAACCCTTCCGCCTCGCTGCGCTCGGCACCTCCCCCACGGGGGAGGTTATTAAGCTCCCCCGTGGGGCTGCGCCCGCAGGCGCGTGTCGGAGGCCAACCGCCCCGCAGGGGCGGCTCTTAGGCCGGAGACGAGCTGGCACGGCCAAAGGCCGTGACTGAGGGGTCAGCCCCTCCAACGGAGGGGACAGCCGCGAAGCGGCAGGGGTGGTTCCGTTTCCTGCCGCCATGTTTCCCTCTCATTTTACCGCCGGTATAAGGACCCGATCCGCCCACGGCATTCCCTCATATTCCTCCTCCGAGGGGGCGAGCCTCTCGATATACGCCGCGTCGTATTCGGCGATGAGGCCGCGCTCATGGGCCGCGCGGTTGAAGTGGGCAATGCGGGCGTCGATGTTCGAGAGGCTGAAGGCCGTCCAGAGGATGAGGAAGGCGGCGAAGAGGGTGGGGAAGACGTGCTTGTCCGGGCGCGCGGTCTTATAGGCCGCCAGCAGGAGCGCCAGGGCGATCCACAGCATGACGAGCAGGGTCATGGCCCGCAGGAGGCTCAGGCCGTAAGCGCCAATGTAGAGGCACATACGCGTGGCGGCGGAGGCGAGGATGACGGCTGTGAGGGCGAGGAGCAGCCAGAGGAGCACGTTCACCGACCGTTTGCCGCGCCCGGAGGCCCGCGCGGCGGCGAAGGCCGCCAGGAGGTTGATGCCCGCCACCGCCACGAGCTGGAAGAAGCCCTGACGGGCGTACTGGGCGTAGCCGCCCTGCATGGACACCGTCTCGGTCCCGCCGAAGAGGTACACGAACTGCACGGCGGCGAAGACGGCGTAGAGAAGGTCCAGTACCGTAAGGACAGCGGCGCAGGGCAGACAGGGGAGGACGACGGGGTCCGGCGCCGGGGTCTTGCGCGCCCCGGCGGGGCGGGCCAGAGAGTAGAGGAAGGAGAAGAGCATCAGTCCCAGGACGGCGATCCTCACCCACCGCACCAGGAACCAGCCACGGTCCAGAAACCGGAGGAAGCCATCGGCGGCGTCCCCCAAAAGGCCGGAGAAGACCTGATCGGCGCTCATGAGCAGGGCGAGGATGACCGCCAGCACTGGGAAGACGATCATCAGCGTCAGCACCACGGTCCAGAAGCCCCTGAAGCTCCGCTTTTTGCGCCGCAGAGCCCGGAAGGGGGCCAAAAAGTGGACAAAGAGGTTGGGGAAGAAGAGCCGGAGCGTCTCCGGCACCACCCGGAGCTCCAACGCCGGGAAGTCCCGTCCGGCCAGCGCCAGCGCCGAGGCGGGGGTCAGAAACGCCAGCAGAGCCAGGTTGATCATCCGCACCCCGTAATCCCCGAAAAGCCCGCAGGAGACGGCCAGAAGGACGGTGCAGGCGATGAGAAGGAGCCCCCGCCCGGTGGGGCGTATACGGCGGCGCAGGTAGAGGCACTCGGCCCCCAGCGCCCCCAGCACAAAGGCCGTCGTCCCGAGGCCGGGGACGTTCAGCAGGCTTTCCAGAGAGAAGACGTGGAACCACAGCGCCCCCAGGGCGACCCCCAGCACCACCGCCAGCCAGTCAAAGGGGGAGAAGGTTGAGTTTTCCGGCAGCTTATTCTCGTTTTCCATGGAATACTCCTTTCTTGAAACACAGGATCAGCAGCAGGATAAGGACCAGCGCGGCGCTGGCGGCCCACAGGACCGCCGGGATGAGGAGCCAGTCACGGTCAACGGGGAAGATCAGGGCGACGAACAGATAAAACGCCAGGTTGCACACCCACGCCGCCCCAAGAGCAACCTTTCTCAGGGGACCTTGAGCGCCCTTTCGAAAGACCAGAAGGGACAAAGTGAGCAGCAACGAGCTCACCGCCCCCGTCGCGCCCACGAGGATGAACGGGTTGTACACCAGCCGATCCCACCCGTCGCTCTCCCGCCCCTTCATCACCGCGCTTACCGCCAGAACCCCCAGCCAAAAGAAGCCCAGCGCGGGGACGACGATTCGCGGGAGCTTTTCCAGCCCCAGCGCCAGCGCCAGAGTTGCCGGGAGCAGAAGGAGCGGCAGGAAGCCCTCGGGGAAGCTGGAGCGGAACGCCCCGGTGCGAAAATAGAGCCCGTCCCACGAAAGGGCGCACAGCGCCAGGGACGCGGCCAGTCCCGCCAGGACCGGGAGGACGGTCCTGGCCGCCGGTCTCCCATGCCGGGCAAGCCCACAGGCCAGATACGCCGCCGCGCAGAGGGCGATATACCCCGCCAGCACCGCCAGCTCACCCGGAGAACACACGTCCAGCCAGTAGAGGAAGACCCTCATCTTTACCCGTCCTCCGTAAACTCCAAAATATCCCCCGGCTGGCACTGGAGGGCGCGGCAGAGGGCGTCGAGGGTGGTGA
>CANQKZ010000286.1 GCA_947624585.1 uncultured Oscillospiraceae bacterium
CCAAAAAAGGAAGAGAGTTGCCAGGGGATCCTTGGTAACTCTCTTCCTTTTTTACGGGACTTTTTTCACAGCCCCTGGCGATTATAAAGCGCCCGGTCCAGCGCACGACTGCCGTCAGGCAGTACCACCGCCGGTCCTGCCGGTGGTGAGTAAGTGTGCGCGCTTTGGCAGGCAACTTGAGATCTTCCTCTTCTATGGATATGTGACAACCCGTAGTTGAGTTTCTTTTTTACATGATTGAATACGCGTCGCTTTCTTTTCCTGCGCTGACATGATATGATAATCACACGACAGGAAAGGGGCGAACGGCATGATAAATAAACGGCGTTTTGGAAAGCGGACTGCGGATCTCCGGCGTAGATTGGGACTTTCTCAAGCAGAACTGGCAGAGAAGCTGGGCGTTAGCGCCCAGGCGGTCAGCAAATGGGAGACAGCGGCGGCGCTCCCGGACGTGGAACTGCTGCTTGAACTGTCCAGGCTGTACGGCGTTTCCGTGAATGAGCTTTTGGAGAGCAACGGACTTTTGGCCCGTATCGCAAGCCGCTCTTTTCAGGAGAAGGACGGCGTTGCCTGTTTTGTGCCGGATGCAACAGCCCCGGATATCGTGCGGTGGGAGCGGGATATGCGGACAGAGGGCTGGATCGCGCGAAACTGGCGCGACGCCTGGGCCCAACCCGGCGGCTGGGCGGACAGCAAGTATGGCAGAAATGTTATCGGTGAACGGGGTCGGCCAGGCGATTTAAGAATTGGCCGGAAAATCGCGGAGCACGGCGGTGTGATCCTTGACATCGGCTCAGGACCGGGCGGCGGATATATGCCGTTCATCCTCCAGGCCGACCCGTCCGCACAAATCATCGTCAGCGACCTGTCCCGCACCGTCGTGGAGGAGTGGAAGCACCTTCTGGATTGGGAGATGGACTCCCCCTTTTTGCACTACGCGGCATTGGATTTCTGCGATATACCGTTTAAAAGCTGCACGGTGGACGTAATCGCTGACCACGGCGGGATCATCAACTGCATCGGCGACCAACGCACCGCTCTGCGGGAATGCTATCGGGTATTAAAACCCGGCGGTATCCTCGTCAGTTTGAACGGTTTTGTCACAAAAGAGACACTGGCCGCCCTGCCGGAGTATGCGCAGCAGGCTCTATTGAAAGACTATCCGTTTATTTTCAACAATCTCTACGAAGATACGGTTCTGGCAGGTTTCCGAAAAATTGACAGCACGGTAACGGATACCTGGACGACCGATGAGGATGACAGCGGTATCGCTGAATTTGCCCGTGGCCTTAGCGTTACGCTTCAATTTACGGAATATGTACGATTCTGCGAAAAATAGCGGCTAATACTATAGCAATCCGGCAAAAAAATGACGCAAGTTCGACGCGACAATGAGCGAGGTTAGCGTTGTCGTCCCTGATGGGCGTCAGCCCATCCGCGTCCTCCGCCTCGCCCTGTGCTCATTGTCACCGTCTCTTTTTGCGCCGTTATTTCGTCGGATTGCTATAATTTTCCCTATTTATGGCCTTATCCGCGAAATACTCCTCCCGCAGTATCCCCCTATCCACGATGTCCACCCGAGGGCCTGTCAGAAGGCGGAAGTGGGCGCGCCGCAGTCCCTCCCGTCTCAGGCCGCACTTCTCCATGACGCGGGAGGAGCCGATGTTCTCCGCCGCGTGGCCGCCGGTGACGCGCTCAAAGCCCACCTCCTCGAAGCAGTAACGCAGGACCTCCCGGAACGCCTCGGTCATCAGCCCCCGGCCCCACCAGGCCCGGCCCATGCAGTACCCCACCGTGCCGCTCTCCTGGTAGGCGTCGGCGTGCATGATGCTGATGTCCCCGATGAGCTCCCCGGTCTTTCGGAGCACCATGGCCCAGTGGTAGCAGTCCGCCTCCCGGCTCTGCCTCTCCCACTCCCGCAGGAGAAACCGGGTGACGTTGACGCTCCCGTGGGGCGCCCAGGTCAGGTACCTCGTCACCTCCGGGTCGTTCATCCAGTTGTCGAACGCCTCCTGGGCGTCCGCCTCCCGCCATGGCCGCAGCAAAAGACGTTCCGTTTCTAAAATCTTCGTTCCCTTGTGTTCCATACTGTCTGCATCTCCTTTCAGCTTCAGCGTGACATCATTATACCACGTCCTCCCCCTTTTCGCAATCGACCGGCGGTTCAACCGCCCGGACCCCCTTCGATCCCGTGGTGACCCGCGAAAAAAGCCGTGTTTTCCCCGTCCGCAACCGACCGTTGCGGGATTTCCACCCCGCGTGTATAGTCTTCTACCGCCGTTTCCGGTAGGATGGATATGAAAGGAGGACCTATGGACCTGTCAGAAAAGCTCTACACACTCCGCCGCCAGAGCGGCCTGTCCCAGGAACAGCTTGCCGAGAAGCTGGGCGTGTCCCGTCAGGCTGTCTCCAAGTGGGAGTCCGGAGTTTCACATAGTTAAGGATACCACACCAACAATCCACGCTTACAGTTCAAAATATGAGGCTCAAATGAATATACTCCGGGACATCGACGGATTTTTGTACGGCATCTTGGTGAGTTTCATTATGTCCCTGATGGTAGACAAGACTATC
>CANQKZ010000287.1 GCA_947624585.1 uncultured Oscillospiraceae bacterium
GGAAGGGAAACTGCTGGGACAACGCGCCTCAGGAGAGCTTCTTCGGCCATATGAAGGACGAGATCTCCGCGCTGGTCGCCGAGTGCGATACCTTTGAGCAGGTCAAGACTGTTGTTGACGACTGGATGGATTACTACAACAACGATCGTTACCAGTGGGATCTGGAAAAGCTGTCTCCCAGGGAGTATTTCCGATACCGGCAGACCGGCGTATATCCGCTGAAACCGGGCGTCTCCAAGGACCGGAACCCCCGGGGCTCCGCCCCGGACCCCGAGGTTTAGCGCTTTTGTTTCCGGGAAGGCAGTGAAAAAGGCAGCGCACACGCACTGCCTTCGGGAACCCACCGCAGCGCTCAGGCCGCTCCTCAGCGTTGCCCTATCCTCCGCGACGGGAAAGTGGTTATATCTTAGCATATCCGGGGGAAGTTTTACCCCCTAAATTTCAAAATTGTCCTTGACATGGGGTACACTTCATCTTTACCGAAAAATCCACTCAAAAAATCATCGTGGCGAAGTAATCCTCCGGCGTCTCGGCTCTTCGGATGAGCTCGGTGGAGCCGTCCTCCCGGAGGAGGACCTCGGCGGAGCGGAGCTTGCCGTTGTAGTTGTAGCCCATGGCGTGGCCGTGGGCGCCGGTGTCGTGGATGATGAGGAGGTCCCCGGTGTCGATCTCGGGAAGCTCCCGGTCGATGGCGAACTTGTCGTTGTTCTCGCACAGGCCCCCCACCACGTCGTACAGGTGGTCGTGGGGCGCGTCCTCCTTGCCGAGAACGGTGATGTGGTGGTACGCCCCGTACATGGCCGGGCGCATCAGGTTGCAGGCGCAGGCGTCCACGCCTATGTACTCCTTGTAGATGTGCTTCTCGTGGATGGCCCGGGTCAGCAGGCACCCGTAGGGGCCCAGCATATAGCGGCCGAGCTCGGTGAAGATCTTCGCGTCCCCCAACCCCGCAGGGACCATGACCTCGTTGTACGCCTCCCGGACGCCGTTTGCGATGACCTCGATGTTGGGGGCAATCTGGTCCGGGTAGTAGGGGATGCCGATGCCGCCGGACAGGTTCACAAAGTCGATGTGCGCCCCGGTGGCCCGGTGGAGCTCCACCGCCAGGGTGAAGAGCTGCCGCGCCATCATGGGGTAGTACTCGTTGAAGGTGGCGTTGGACACAAGGAAAGCGTGGATGCCGAAATTCTTCGCCCCCAGCGCCATCAGATCCCGGTAGGCGCTCTTCATCTGCCCCCGGGTCATGCCGTACTTGGCGTCACGGGGGTTATCCATGATCTGGTTCGCCACGGAGAACACGCCGCCGGGGTTGAAGCGGCAGCAGACCGTCTCCGGCACGCCGCAGATGTCGTTGAGAAACTTGACGTGTGTGTAGTCGTCCAGGTTGATGATCGCCCCCAGCTCCCGGGCCTTCTTCATGTCCGCCACGGGAGTCTCGTTGGAGGAGAACATGATGTCGGAGCCGGAGAATCCGCATCGCTCGCTCATCATGAGTTCTGTGAGGGAGGAGCAGTCCACGCCGCAGCCCTCTTCCTTGAGGATCTTCAAAATCTTCGGAGTGGGGGTGGCCTTGACGGCGAAATACTCCTTATATCCAGGATTCCAGGAAAAGGCTTTGTTCAGCCTCCTGGCGTTCTCGCGGATGCCGCGCTCGTCGTAGACGTGGAGCGGCGTGCCGTACTCGGCGGCGATCTCCTCAAATTTTTCTTTTGTCGCGAAAGGACTTTTCATGGGCTGTGCCTCCCTATCATAGTTCCCGTTTATTTTATACCATCCCTTTTCTTTTTGCAACTGTTTCAATAAAATTTCTTTTATACAGTTATTTCCCTTTGCGCCGTAACACTTTTCCGTCTCCCATCGCCGCCGCGTACCCACGTTTGACGCCAAATCCGAAATTCCGCCAGCAGCGACACCGTACCGACACGCACTCCGATTTGAGCGCACACACGATGCGCGTTGAAATCAGAGCGTGACACCACGCGCAAAAATAGGGGAACCGCCTCGCCAGACGGTTCCCCCAGCTTTTTCCTCACACCGCACCAAGGAAATCTCCGTTCCTGACGTGTTCTTCATACACCCTTTTGATATGCTGTCTGTTCATGCGTAAGCCGTGCTGTTCTGCGGAATCGGGGTTGACATTGGGGGCGGGCTGTGGTACACTGGGATTGTAGAGGACGTCATCCTCCAGCGCCGTGGGCAATTGGAGCCTGTTAGCGAGGAGAACATTGATGTCCTCTCCATTTTTTGTGTAAATAACGTTATTGTTGTTGTCGCCGAGTAAAGCGGCAATATTCCGTATCTGTTTCTCGAACAGAGTGTGATCTGCTGTAAGGCCATGGAGAAAAACAAGTGTACAATGCTCCACCGTGACGAAGCGCCCGTTGGCGGGCTGGGGCAGCACCTTGGTTTCAAGGCTGTGGCGCTCCAGCTTGGAGGTGTCCTTATGGCGGGTGCCGAAGCAGAACACGCAGAACTCGCCACCCTTGGTGGTGACGGTGTGGTAGGTGCTGTCCGCGTATTCATAGGTCACGGTTTCCGGCAGGGCCTCCATGAACTC
>CANQKZ010000288.1 GCA_947624585.1 uncultured Oscillospiraceae bacterium
TCGCTGCTATGAGACAGTCCGACTTCTGACAGACCGTCGGGGTCTCTCCGTTTGCAAGACTTCAATTCCCCTTACCGCTTCACGGAGCCTGTCAGACCCGACGGACCTGCAAGGTCTCCCAGGTATGCAGGTACTACCTTTGCGCGCTCGCCACGCTCTATTGACCCCGACGGAATCTCCCCAGCCTCGCGCTGTCGGCTGGTTCTTGCTGCCTGCGACCGAGAGGACGGTATCGGCTTCCGCTCTATCTAACTTACGGGGCTGTATCGCTTCACGGTTTCCCATTGCGGCTCTCGCGCTCCTCTGCCTACGCTTAAACCTCGCCTCACGGCTCCGGCTCCAAGGCTGAGTACCGGCTGCTCGCTGCGCTTTGCCGGGTCCGGACTTTCACCGGGCTATATTACCTGCACCGAACTGGCGCACCCTCCCTTTTGAAGATGGGCACAGTATACCACGGGGTTGTATGTTTGTCAACTATTTTTAACGATAATCGTTAAATTTTTTATGGCTCACTTCCCCGTGGACCCAAATCCCCCGGCGCCGCGCTCCGTTTCGGACAGCTCCTCCGCCTCCTCAAACTCCGTGAAGGCCACGGGGCAGACCACCAGCTGGGCGATGCGATCCCCGGGATTTACGGTGACGGGCACAGCCGAATGGTTGTGGAGGGCCACCATGTACTCCCCCCGGTAGTCGGAGTCCACCACCCCCACCTTGTTGGCGGGGGCAAGGCCCGACTTGGAGGCCAGGCCCGAGCGGGCGAAGACGAACCCGGCGTACCCCTCCGGGATCTCGGCGGTGAGGCCGGTGTGGAAGAAGACGGTGCGCCCCGGCTCCACGGCGACGGGGCCGTCCATGCAGGCGCGCAGGTCCGCCCCGGCGGAGAAGGGGGAGCCCCGGGAGGGCAGGACGGCCCGGGGGTCCAGCTTTTTGACTTTTATGGTAATTCGTTCCATATCTCTGTTCCTCTCTCAGCGGCACAGCAGATTCACGTACCGGGCGGCGGCTGTGGCGGCCACGGCACCGTCGGAGGCGGCGGTAACGAGCTGCCGGAGCGCCTTTTTCCTCCCGTCCCCGGCCACCCAGATGCCCGGGGTGCCGGACTCGCAGTCCTCCCCGGCCACGGCGTACCCGGCCTCGTCCAGGGTCAGGACGTTGGCGAAGGCGGCGTTGTTGGGGATCATGCCGATGGCGGTGAAGACGCCCGGCGTGTCCAGGGTGATCTCCTCCCCCGTCTCCACGTTCCGCACCCGCAGGGAGGCTACGCGGCCCAGTTCGTTGGCGGCGACCTCGGCGGGGACATAGGGCGTCAAAAATTCCACATTTGTCTTCCCCTCCGCCGCCTCCACCAGACGGCGCTCCGCCCGGAACTCCCGGCGGCGGTGGACGACGTAGACCCGCTCGCACACGGTGGACAGGTACAGCGCGTCCTCAAAGGCAGTGTTCCCGCCGCCCACCACGGCCACCTTCCGGCCCCGGAAAAAGGCCCCGTCGCAGGAGGCGCAGGTAGAAACGCCCCGGCCCGAAAGCTCCGCGCCGCCGGGGCAGTCCAGTTTCCGATGCCCCGCGCCGGTTGCGATGATGACAGCCAGGGCCTCGAAGTCCCCCTTGGCGGTGTGGACCAGCTTCACATCGCCCCGGAGCTCGATGCCCGTGACGGCGGCGGTCCTGATCTCCGCCCCCAGGGCCTGGGCCTGCTTCTGCCACTGGTCGGCCAGCCGCCAGCCCTCGATTTGGGCGATGGCCGGGAAATTCTCCACATTCTGGGAGTTGATGACCTGTCCCCCGCAGACGGTGATCTCCAAAATCAGGGTCGACAGGCCCGCTCTGCGGGCGTATGTGGCGGCAGTCAGCCCCGCTGGCCCGCCGCCGATGATGATCAGGTCGTACATAGGCGCCTCCGTAACGCAAAAAATTTGGATAAACACAGTATAACACATTCTCAAATAAATTGACAGAGCGGATTTGGGGAATTATAATGGTATCGTCAAAATACAAAGGAGGCTTTTTCATGGCTGAAATATTGAATACCGAATCCTTCCAGTCCCGCGTTCTTGAGGGGACCGGCACGGCGCTGGTGGACTTTTTCGCCACCTGGTGCGGGCCCTGCCGGATGCTCGCCCCCATTTTAGAGGAGGCGGAGGCCAATCACCCGGAGGTCAGCTTCTACAAGGTGGACATCGACGAGTCCCCGGACCTTGCCATGCGCTTCAACGTCATGAGCGTACCCACCCTGATGAAGTTCGTGGGCGGCGCGCCCACCGGCACCAGCATCGGCCTCATCCCTGGGGACGAGCTGGAGGAATTCCTCAGGTGATGTCCGAAAAAGCAAAAAGGGGCTGTGAAAAAACACGCCACCCCAGGCGTGGATATTCACAGCCCCGTATTTTTGTGGAAAAAACCACATTTTTCAGCGAAAAAGGGCATAGCTCCCCCTTACCCCCATGAAACTTGACCGGCGTTATCTCACGCGGCTTCCCGGAGGCGCTTGCGTTTGTTATGAAATTTATAGAGATTGTAGCCGA
>CANQKZ010000289.1 GCA_947624585.1 uncultured Oscillospiraceae bacterium
CATGAGCTTGCCGCCGATCCCTCTGCGCCTGTATTTCTCCAGAACGCCGAAGTCAACGATCTCCGCATAGCCCCGATTCGCAAACGCGCCGCTCCTGGCGTCGGGGTAAACATTAATGTATCCCGCGACGTTCCCGTTCCATTCGGCGGCCAACGCGATCGCCTTGCCTTCAGCCTGATGCTTCAGCCGCATTTCGTATTTGTCTGTTGTCGCGTCCCAGCCCTGCGCGACCTCTTCATCTGTAAGGATTTGGGCGTCGCTCCGCCGCAGATCCCGAATGACAATTCCGCTTTTGTCATAATAAACCATGCCCATATCTCCCAATTTATCATCCCATTTTCAAAATGAATTTGCCAACGGCAAAGATATTTTGAAAAACCTTATTGAAAAGAGCGACGTGAAACCCCAGACAACAGGCACACCCCAAAACGGGCCCCACAACCCCCACCCACAAAGCGCGGCCCCAAACAGAGCCACCCAGCCTCCAACAACCACCAGCGTAAGCGGCCAAGCGAAGCTGATGCAGAAACCAATTAAGTCTACGGACCGCGCGGATATGGTTCCACCCAGGCCCATCGACACGGGATGCGGAAGCCGCCCCGCGTTACGAAGCGCCGGGCCCGGACTATCGCCGAGCCCCCACCGGCCTTTTCTCTCTTTTGCTTCTTTTCTCTCTTTTGTGCAGTGGGACCCCTCCCACGGAACAAAAGAGAGAAAAGAAGACCTCCCCCGTCTGCGGCCCCCGCAGACACCCCGCCGCTTGCGGTCAAAGCTTCCGCCGATTCATCTCCCACATGAGCACCCCCGCCGCCACGGCGGCATTGAGGGATTCCGCCCCCGGCGTCATCGGGATGACCACCGTCCCCGCGCAAATGCCAAGGATATCATCGGAAAGCCCCGCCCCCTCGTTGCCCACGGCCACGGCGGCGGCGCTCAAATCCACCCTTCTCACATCCAGGGAGTCCCGGTGGAGGGCGGCGCCGTAGAGGGGGGCGGTGGGGGTGAGGGCGGCAAGCTCCACCAGCGTCATGCTCACGGTCCTTTGTCGGAACACGGCGCCCATGGAGGCGCGGACGGTTTTGGGGTTGTATAGGTCCGCGCAGCTGCCGGTGAGGACCACGGCGGGGACGCCGAAGGCGTTGGCGGTGCGCAGGACCGTGCCCACGTTGCCCGGGTCCTGGAGGTTTTCCAGGACGACGGCGCCCCGGAGGGTGGTAAGACGCTCCCCTTTCGGCATGGCAACGGTAAAAACCACGGTCTGCGGCGTCTTCAGGGGCGAGACGGAGGCCACCAGCTCCCGGTCGGCCCGGTAGAGGCGTGCGGTAGATGGCAGCTCGAAGGGCAGGGGTTCGCTTGTGAGTACGTCGCGGATCTCCACGCCCGCCCGGACGGCGTCCTCTAAAAGCTTCATGCCGTCGCAGAAGAACTCCCCCCGCTCCCGGCGGTACTCGGCGGAGGTTACCAGGCGCTTGAAATGCCGCAGGCGCTCGTTTTTGCGGCTGGTGATCAGATCCTCAGCCACGGAGACACACCCCCATTCCGGCAAGCTCACGCTCGGCGGAGGCGGCGTCCGTGAACAGGATGCCCCGGAGGCCCACGGCCTCCCCGCCCTTTATGTTGCGCTCCATATCGTCCAGAAATACGCTCTCCCGAGGGTCGATGCCCGTGCGCTCGAAGAGGATCTCATAGATGCGCCTGTCCGGCTTTGTCACATGGACCTCAAAGGACGGAACGCCGCCCAGGAAAATGTCCCGGAGACCACGGGCGCAAAAGAGCTCCCACAAGTCCGAGGGCATATTGGTGAGGTAGTAGACCCCGTACCCGCTCTCCCGGAGGCGGCGGATGAGGGCAACGGTGTCCTCTTTGGTACCCATCATATCTTCGATCCAGTGGTCGCGCACGTATGTGAGCTCCTTCTCAAACCCGTCGGCCCGGGCCTGTTCCATCACCGGGGCGTAAGCCGCCTGACGGGTGGTCTGGCCCAAGTCCAGGCTCCCCACCACGTCGGAGGAAAAGACGGTATCCAGAGCGTACCGGGCGGCGGGGCCGTCCCCGAAGAGCTTTTTCACATAGGACGCCGGGTCGTATCCCACCACCACGCCGCCAAAGTCGAAGATCACGTTTTTGATTCGCTTGTCTCCCATTTTATACCTCTGTTGACAGGAATTGTTCTTAAATCTGTATTATACATTAAACATGTAGCAAATACAACCCTCCGGGCCAAAAATTGAAAAAATGACCGGGAACGGTTTTGGCAAAAGCAAAGCCGCCCCGGCGGAGCGGCGGTTTATTCATACTAACCCCTAATCAAAACAAGACAATATCCATTCGCGTCCAGTGATGCTACGGACCACCTCAGCAGACAGCCCATTGATCACATCACAGAGCCGGTCAATGACCTTCTCCAGCGTGGCGAACACCTCATTCCTGCCCCCCCTCTTACGAAGCTCCTTCCAGATCTGCTCAATGGGATTCATCTCCGGCGTGTACGGAGGGATAAAAAACAGGCGTAT
>CANQKZ010000290.1 GCA_947624585.1 uncultured Oscillospiraceae bacterium
TACCGCATTTTCATCACCTAGTTTATTTTACCACTGTTATATATAACTGTCTACTTTTTATTAGAGATTAGTATCAAACGAAGTATGATGACACTGGTCAGCTCCTCCAGGAGGGCTTTACCCTCTATGAATGTTCTGTCTGCGGTGAGCAATACAAGGATACCGCCTCCACCGGCCCGCCTCCCGTAGATCCCGGCGGCGGTTCCTCCGGAGGTGACGGCGGGGACGGGGATTCCCTTTGGGATTCTATCGTGGACTTCTTCAAGAGTATCGCCGACTCCTTCACCTCCCTCCCCGAGTGGTTCAGCCGCTTCTCTGAGTTCCTTTCCTCGGCCTTCTCCTATCTCCCGAAAGAGATCGTCCTGCTCCTGACCTTCGGCGTCTTCGCCGTGGTGGGTATCGGGATCTGGAAGGCGGTGAGAAGGTAATGGAGGTTTTCGGTAAGGTCCTCAGCGTCACCCTGGAGCTCTTTAAAAAGGATTTCACCATATGGGGCTTTACGATCTCCTGGTGGGAGGTCTTCGTCTTTACCTTTGTCGTGGGCGTCCTGGCCTACGTGATAGGAGGTTTCTTTAGTGGAGACTGAGGTCGTTGTCGATCTGTATGCCGTCCTGGAGGCCCTGCAGGGCGTCACGGACAATACAGACGAGCTGGAGGGCTATATGTCCTCCATTTCCGAGAGCGTCGACGCCATCGAGGAGAAGGTCGCCTCCCCGCGCCTTTTCCTTGAGACGCCCCTTGACGAGTACACCGTCACGGAGGGGCTTCTGCTCACCATCGTCATCTGCATGTTCCTGAAGTCGCTTTGGCGGTTCGTGAAGGAGGGATTTTATTGGCTTCTGTGATCGCGGATTTCCTCGGCCTCGCCGGCCTGGACGGTATCCCGGCGCTTACCTATGGCACCCTGGTCATCTACCAGATGCGCTTTGCCGTTGGCGTGGCCCTTGTCTGCGGCGTCTTCCGGGTCATCGGCAAGCTTGCCGAGGCGCTGGGCGGATTGCGTAGGTGGTAGTATGGTCATTCTCTTTCTGATCCTCGCCCTGGTCCTGACCTTTGCCCTTCCCACTCTCCGGTGCGCCGTGTCTCACCCCGTCAAGGTGATCCGCAACGGCGTCGCGGATCTCTGGCGCCATTTCCGCCGCCGTGAGTATAACCTTTGTCCCACCGGGGAGCTGGTGGCCTACACCGGCCTTTTCGGCAAGGGCAAGACGCTGAGCGCCGTCCACCGTGTGGTGACAGCGTATAAGCACTACAACGGCAAAAAAGTCTGGTGTCCCCGGCGCAAGAAGCTCGTCACCCAGCGGGTCAATGTGATCTCCAATGTCCATCTCAATATCCCTTATGAGGACTTCAAGACGCTCCAGCAGGTCGTCTACGCCGCTCAGAATAGCCGGAAATACGATGACGAGCACGACACCCTCACCGTTACGCTGGTCCTCGGTGACGAATTTTCTGTCCAAATGAATAGCCGGAACTTCAAGACCAATATTGACCCGCTCTTTTTGAATACCATCCTGACGTGCCGGCACTACTACATAAGCCTCTACTACACCGCCCAGCGCTTCGGCCATGTGGACGCCCTTCTCCGTCAGGTAACAAGTCTGGTCTATGAGTGCGACAAGCTTTGGCGTTTCCAGCGCTTGAAAAAATTCGATGCCTGGGACCTGGAGAACGCCACCAGCACGCAGCTGGTAAAGCCCATCCACGTCGGCTGCTGGTTCGTCACCAACGCCGACTATGAGGCATATGACACTCTCGCCTGTGTGGGCAATCTGGAGAAGTCCTTCAAGGACGGCGACATGATCACCGAGGAGGAGATCCTGAAGCTCCGCCAGAACACCATAGACGCCAATATGGATGCCGTCAACCACCCCTCCAAGCGCTGGCTTCGGAGGCAGAGAAAGAAGGTGTAATATGGAGAATAAGCACCGCATCAATCTCACCGTTCCGGATAGTTTGCATAAGCAGCTTCAAGAATACATGAAAGATCACTTTTTTTATTGTGAAGCTACTGCCTGCCTCAGTCTCGTTATTCAAGCGCTCTATGCTTACGAGTTCAAGAAATGTAACACAGATTTAAAAGCCGGCGCCGGCTGCTGCGGATCTTCTTGTGTTACAACCTCCCCATCTCCCTCGGCGTGAGCCAGCCCAAAGATTTACGCGGATAGTTGTTCATCCAATCCTGGATTTCAGCTATCCGCTTTTTTGCGACCTTTGTGAAGTCCGTGCCTTTTGGGAAGAAGCGCCGGATCATCCTGTTGTGGTTCTCGTTGGCTCCTTTCTCGTAAGGCGCGCCGGCGTGGGTATACCAGACGTCGAAGCGCTTTCCGCCGAAGACGGACTTTACAAGCGCCTCGTACTCCATGAACTCCGATCCATTGTCCAGGGTGACGCTCTGGAACTTCTCCCGGAAGGCCGTCTTGCCGTAGCGCCTCTCCAGCCGGTCGAAGGCTTTGCGCACCGTGGCGGCTTTCCGGTCCGGCAGCTTCTCGATCACCTCCTCCCGCTT